>NZ_JBIWNZ010000040.1:0-67238 GCF_044767505.1 Kitasatospora sp. NPDC101235 | reverse complement strand
CTTGCGACGCCGCTCGGCCCAGTACGACTCCAGAGCCGGGTCGTCCGGAGACGCCCTGCCCTTGACCAACTGGTGCCGGACGATCTTTGTCCAGGAGAACTTGAGCAGGTAGGCGCCGCTGACGCGGTCGCCGAACACCCATCGGTCCTTCCTGGCCTTGTTGAACCGGCCGAAGTACTTGCTGGAGATCCAGTGCTTCGGCTTGTTCGGGTGGCTGTGCTTGGCCCACTTGTAGGCCAGCTTCCACATGTAGTTGTCCAGCGCGGTGAAGACCTCGCTGGACACCACCGTCCGGTAGTAGGCCGACCAGCCCCTCACGATGGGGTTGATCTTCTTGAGCACGGCCGCAGCGTTGGCCCCTCGCAGGGCCAGCATCTCGGTGTGCAGCCGTTCCCGGATCCGTCGTTGTGCCGCTGTGCTCGGCTTGATCAGCAGTTTGCCGTGATACCGGCGGACGTTGAACCCCAGGAAGTCGAACCCGCTCTCCGCGTGGACGATGCGTGTCTTGTCCTCGTGGAAGGCGAGCCCCCTGGGCGTCAGCCATGCGGCCAGCCGTTCCTTGACCTGTTCGGCCTGCTCACGGCTGGTGCACATCGCGACAAAGTCGTCTGCGTACCGCACCAGCACGGGGCTCCCGCTCTGTGCGCTGCCGGCGTCTCTGCCGGTGGTGTAGTAGCGGACCCCTGCGGTTTCCTCCATCCCGTGCAGGGCCACGTTGAAGAGCAACGGGCTGATCACCCCGCCCTGCGGAGTTCCCTCCTCGGTCGGGGCGAACCGACCTCGATCCACAACCCCGGCCTTCAGCCACTGCCGGACCAGTCCCCGGGCGGGGAAGGTGCCGAGCGCGGTCATGAGCCTGTCGTGGTCGATACGGTCGAACGCCGCCGTCAGGTCCGCGTCGAGCACCCACACACGTTGCGGGTTCTTCCCGTTCAGCGTGGAGTAGATGGCCCCGATCGCGTCGTGACAGCCGCGGCCGGGCCGAAAGCCGTACGACTTCGGCTCGAACCGCGCTTCCCACTCGGGTTCCAGCGCGCCCAGTGCCACGGCTTGCAGGCACCGGTCGACGATCACGGGAATCCCGAGTCCGCGCTTCTTCGTGGTCCCCGGTTTGGGGATGAACACCCGCTTGACGGGCTTGGGAGTCCAGGGCCGGGCCTGGTGCTGGACCCAGTGGGCCAGCGCGGCCTTGGACTGGGCGAGCAGCACCACCTGACCGTCGACTCCCGCCGTCGCGCGTCCCGCGTTGATCTCCGTGACCCGCCGCACGCTCAGGAGCGCGTTCGAACGGGAACGGAGCATCAGCTTCTGCAAGTTGCGGACCTTCTTCAGGTCCCCTGCCTGCGATGCCGTGAAGATTCTCTGCCGCAGACGCCGTACGTCCTCCTCGGCCCGGCGCCAGTCGATCGACGCCCAGTCCAGGTCTTCGCCCTCGGGTCCGTTCACCATCGCGGCGGCAGTCGGAACGGCCAGGACCGCTCCGTCCGCATCCGTCATGGCGTCCAACTTGCCCCTCGGTTCCGTCGTCCTTGTCCAGTGAGTCCGCACAGGCTCACCCGGCCCACGTCAGCACCCTTTCGGGTCCAGGCAGCAACCTGTATCCGGACGGTTATGCGGGGCGACCGGCGGAGAGGCCGGCCATGCTGCCCCGGGTTCCCGTTTCCTTTCGGCTTCCGGCATTGGCTTCTTGGGCCATCCTGTTCCCGCTGGGGAGTTGAGCCTTCCTTACAGTCAGCCGACCGGGCCGCGACGGCCCGGACCCCAACGGGGTTTCCACGTTCCACACGAATGAGATACGACCGGGGTGGGTGCTCCCTTTACCCCGAGGCGGCGGTGTCCACCTGGCCAGAGTGACCTCTACCGGCCAGCGCCTGCCGCTTCTCAGCGGCCAGCCATGCACCCCGCTGGTGCTTTCCATCGGCGGGGCTTGGGATCACGAGGCATCATCGGGAGTTCACTTGCGTTCACCCGTCCGGTCTTCCCCTTGCCGGTAACTCCCGGATGGAACGGGAGTCCTTGGGCTTCCCCCTGGGCTTCGCACCACGCCGTTACCGGCATCGCACGCCAAGGGCGGGGACGGGTCATACGGACACGGACCCGTGACTGCACCTACGGCCCCACCATCAGCCGCCTCTCCAATCGGTCAGCCCACTCAAATTCGTGCAACTTCGTGTCGCACGATCGCCCTCCCAGTGGCCGGGGACGGCCCGGTCCTCGGCCTCGGCAGGGCGCTCGCGGATGGAGACCGCGTCGCGGATCTGGCCGCGGGCCTGGCCTGCGGTGGTGGAGTTCTTCGATCGCCGCATGGTGTGCCGCCTGCGCAGGTGGGCGATGAGCTCCTTCTTCAGAACGCCGCGGGCCTGGATGAACAGGCTGCGGTAGATGGTCTCGTGAGACACGTACATACCGTCCTCGCGTCCGTGGTGGCGGGCAAGCCATCCCGATATCTGCTGCGGTGACCAGTCGGCGGCCAGCTTGGCCGCGACCAGATCGCGCAGTGGCGGATTGCCTTGCAGCAGACAGGGTTTGGGACGGCGAGCGTTGTCCCAGGCCCGCTCGTCAGCGTCCGCCGCCCGGTACTTCGCCCGCCCGCCGTGGCGGCCCACTTCGCGACCGACGGTCGACGGCGCCCGGCCCAGCCGCTCGGCGATCGCGCGGAAGGACTCGCCACGGGCCAGCCCGCGGGAGATCTCTTCGCGCTCGGCCAGCGTCAGGGTGCCGTCGGCCCGCTTCCGCTCAGCGGGGACGAAACCGCCGTTCGCCTTCACCACCCCGTGGATCGAACCGGGCACCTTCCCCAGCGCACGGCCGATCTCACTGAGAGACTGCCCCTCCTTCCACCGCCGCCAGATCTCCCGCTTCTGGGCATCCGACATCCCCGGACGTCCGATCCTCGCCACCCGCAACACCTCCGGCACCTCTTCTACCAGGGATGTTGCACCGACCGGTTGAACCCAGGGAGTATACGAGTGGCGAATTCCGCAGGGAGATAAGGAAGTTGAATCTGAGGCAGAGCATCGGACGAACCGGCATATGCTACGATAACGCCGCAGCCGAGAGCTTCTTCGGCTTGCTGAAGGCGGAGATCGGCACCACCGTCTGGGAGAGTCGCGAGGCCGCCCGAGCCGACGTATTCCACTTCATTGAAGTCGAATACAACCGCACCAGGCTCCGCAAGCACCCTGAGTTCGGATACCTCACCCCCCCTCGAAATCCGAGCCAGGCTGCAACACGACTTCACCCCGGCAGCGTAAGAACCCGCTGTCCAAGATCAGGGTGGAACTTCAATCGGACTTCACACGCCCGCCAGCGTCCACTTCGGCACCGCCGAAGAGATCCGTGACCAGCGGGCCCTCACCCTCGCCGAGGCCTACGCACGGCACCCCGAACGCTTCGGCCGCCGCCCCAGACCACCCGAGATCCCGAAGACGTCATGGATCAACGACCCAGCCAAACGCAGGGAACCCGCACCACAAACCTCATAACGTCACAACCGTCTCACTGGACTTGAAATCTTCCGACCGACTCCACGGGGCCACATGTGGGTGAGCACTTCATGTGGCAAGTACAGCATTGCCTGGACAGGCCAACGGTCAAGGCCACCGTCCGCTGCACGCCCACGATCCCCGGAGCCCATCGAGCCAATCGTCTTCCCAAGTACTCCTACCTTCGACCGGTTCGGGCTCCCCGGCACGTGATCGAGCGGAGTACCAAGAGCGCCGTGGTAGACAGGCTTGAACTACGCGATCGGGCCACCCAGCACGATGGTGTCAGCGGAATGCACGTCAACTCGGCTTCCGGAAAGAGAAGTTATGGCCTAAAGTCACATCCGGAGGGAGCAGGACGCGACGAAGGCAGAGAAATTTTGAGTGGGGGTCACCCGGCACGCCGGCGGCAAGCTCTTTCCGCCCCGGACCGGTTGGAACTGTGGGTGCGCAGCGGGGGGAGGTGCGCACTGTGCAACACCTATCTGTTGGAAGGGCCCTTGTCGGGGCGCACACTGAACCTGGGCGAGGCGGCGCACATCATCGGGCAGAGTACCGGCGTGCGCTCGCCGCGAGGCAGTCACCCGCTGAGCCCCGCCCTGCGGGGCAACGTGGACAACCTGGTCCTGTTGTGCCCCCGTGACCACGCCGAGATCGATGCGCAGGGTGCCCTGGACGTCTTCACCGTCGAGCGGCTCCGGCGGGTGAAGCAGGACCACGAGGACCGCATCCGGCACGTGACGGGGCTCGGCCGGGACCGCTCCACCACCGTGGTACGGGTGGCGGGATCGGTTCACGGACGAGCTGTCGAGTTGTCGAAGGATGCGGCCGCCCTCGCCGTGACCGCGATGGTCCGCTTCCCGCGGTTCCTGAATTCCTATGCGCGCCATGGGTATAGAGGTCGACCTGCAGCAGGTTCCCGGCGAGTTCTGCGACCCGTCCCAGGACGCGCAATCCGCGGCCGCGAGCAGCCGCAGCTACTATCGGTACGCGGTCAAGGTCATCGACGACGTGATCAGGCATCAGTTGAGGGAGGGGATCGAGCGCGGCGCGGTACAGCACGTCAGCGTCTTCGGATTCGCGCGGCTGCCCCTGCTCGTGCATTTGGGATCCGTGCTGGACGACACCGTGCCGACAGATGTGTACCAGCGTCACCGGACCGAGCAGTCGTGGACCTGGCCAGTGGAGGCGGGCCCAGCGGCAGAGTTCGCGGTGAACGTGGACCACGACGCGCCCGCTGAGGACGAGGCCGTGGTGATCGTGAACGTCTCCGGCACGATAGTCCGGCATGAGGTCCCAGCCGAACTCGCCGTTCTGCGCCGCTACGAGATCGGCCCGGTCGGCGTGCCGGCTCACCCGGACATCCTGCGGCAACAGGCATCCCTGCAGTCACTGGAGACCACCCTGCGGGGCTTCCTGGCGAGTCTGGAGACTGGGGCGAAGAACCTGCGGCGCCTTCATGTCCTGCCGGCCGTCCCCATGTCCGCAGCGGTGACGCTGGGCCGCGTGCACCATCCGCAAGTGCATCCCGAGTTGGTGATCTACGAGCGGTTGGCAGGACGGTACGTTGCCACGTTGGAGGTGGGCCGGGCGACCTGCTGACGCACCCGGTGGGCTTCATCGCACCTGCTGCGCCAGGTCAGCGTGGGTGATGAAGCGGTGAGCAGGTTGGACTCCGGTATGGGGCTGGACGCACAGGTGGGTCCCGGAGACCGGGTCACGCATTTGCGTGCCCAGGAGGTTGACCAAGGTCGCCGTGGTCGCGACCAAATCGGCGGCGGAGCCGTGGAACGTGGGTACGGAGCAGCCGCGGACCGGCCGCAGCTCGTCCCCGGGCGCCGGCTCGGTCCACAGGCCGTGGTAGGGCTCGAGATCCGGCGCGGCCAGGACGTGCCGGCCGACTGCCTGGTCGACGTCGCTGGGGCACCAAGGGGCAGCGGGGGCGACGAGGATGAGGATTCCCAGTGAGGCGCTGCGTGTGTCCACTGCCATCTGGGCGAGCACCGCTCTGCGCTGGGGGCGCTGCGCCAGCTGGTCGAGGAAACGTCCGACGGTCACGCTGACGGTGGCATCGAGGACGAGGTCGGCATGGTCCGCCGCTTCCAGCAGTTCGTGCGAGGGAGGCTGCACGACGATGTCGATGGCGACGTCGTCCCGGATGCCGGCCAGCCGTTGGGCCAGGGCATGGGCTTTGGGCATGCCGATCTGGTCCTCAACGTAGTTCTGCCGCACGAGGAGGCCACCAGTGATCCGGCGAGCTCGTCAACCAACACTTGGTGGATCTGACGCACCCTGGATGCGGGGCAGTCACGTTCCTACCGGACGTTGTTCCTTCGCGGCCGCCTCGGTCGCCATGTCGGTCACCGACTCGTCGGCCTCCGCGACGTGCCGGGTATTGATGCCCACCCGGCTCCGAATCGACATGTCGCTCGTGTCGACCAGCCTCGAAAGGTCGTCGTTGGTCAGCACCTTGGCCGGCTGGTAGTGACCGAGGGCCAGTATGCGAGAGCCGATCACAGCTCGAATCCCCTCTTCTGACAGTGGCTTGCTCCGCGAGGCCCGCGAAGGACCCCTTTTGGATCACCGACACCGCGAGCCGGCCGTCCCAGGTAGAGGTGCGTCATTCCCGTCCGGCCCCAGCCGGGGCGGCGTGGTGATGCCGAACTCCCGGCGCAGTACGGACAGGGCCGCGAGGTAGCCGGACATGCCGTGCACGCCCGGCCCGGGCGGAGTGGCGGCCGAGCACAGGTACACCCCGGGGAGCGGGGTGCGGTACGGGTCCAGCTGCGCGGTGGGGCGCAGGATGCTCTGGACGAGCGTCGCCGCCCCGCTGGCGATGTCGCCGCCGACGTAGTTGGGGTTGTACGCCTCGAACTGCCGGGCGCTCATGCCGCGCGCCTCGAGCACGGTGTCGCCGAAGCCGGGTGCGAAGCGCTCGATGCGCGCACGGACGAAGTCCACCGGGTCCCGGTCGTCGCCGTGCGGCACGTGGGCGTAGGCCGAGACCGGGCGCTTGCCCGGGCGGGCCCGGGTGTCGTCGACGGCGGCCGGGTCGACGAGCAGGACGAAGGGCTCGTCGACGGCGACGCCCCGGGCGGTCAGCGACTCCGTGCGGTAGACCTCCGCCTGGTTCCCGCCAAGGTGCACCGTGCCGGCCCGGCCCAGCTCCGGATGAGCCCACGGGATGGCCTCCGACACCAGGAAGTCCACCTTGGCCGCGCCGGGGCCGTAGCGGTACCGGGCCAGCCGGCGCACGTAGCCGGGCGGCAGGCGGTCGCCCGCGATGCCCAGCAGCCCCTTCACCCCGGTGTCCAGCAGCACGGCGCGGGCGCCGCCCAGCTCGGACAAGTCGGTGATGGTGCGGCCCAGCTGGAAGGTGCCGCCGTGGGCGGTGATGTCGGCGGCCATCGCCTCGGCGATCCGAACGCTGCCGCCCCGGGGGACGGGCCAGCCCGTGCTGTGGGCGAGGTGGCCCAGCAGCACGGAGACCACGCCGGCGGCGAGGCTGGGCAGCCGGCCGATGCCGTGCGCGGCGACGCCGGCCAGCAGGGCGCCGGCCTCCTCGGTGGCGAACCGCCCGCGGGCGAGCGCGGTGCCGTGCGCGAGTGCCCGGCCGGCCATCAGAAACGGGGCCGCCCAGTCGTCCGGCAGGGCGCGCCCGCCGGACAGCGCCAGGTCCACGATGCCCGTGCTGTGGGCCACCAGCGGCTCCATCAGGCGGCGCCAGCGCTTGCCGTCCAGGCCGAGGAGGTCACAGGTGACGTCGAGATCGCGGTGGGCCAGTGCGGCCCGGCCGCCGTCCAGCGGGTGCGCGTAGCCGATCTCGGGCTGGATGAGCTCCACGCCCCGCACGGCCAGGTCGAACTCGCGGAAGAACCGGGACGCCGCGGCCATCGGGTGCACCGCCGAGCAGATGTCGTGCACCACCTCGTCACCGAACAGCGAGGTCGTGCGCAGGCCGCCGCCCAACCGGTCGGCGGCCTCGTGGAGCACGACGCCCAGTCCGGCGCGCGCCAGCGTCACTCCGGCCGCCAGACCGTTGGGGCCGGTCCCCACGATCGCGACGTCGGGTCCGTTCATCGACTGGCGGGCCAGGCGACATCGGTCTCGACCGAGGCGGAGTAGTCGACGCCGGGGACGCTGAAGCCGTACAGCTGCCGGACGCTGCCCCGGAACCAGTCCAGGTCGGCGAGGTCCGTGATGGTCTCGGTGGTGGCGGCCTGCCAGCGCTCGGCAACGGCATCCTGCACCTTGTCCGTGAGCTCCCAGGTGTCCAGCCGCACCCGGCCCTCCTCGTCCGTCTCCAGCGGACGCACGCCGGTGAGCTGGTCCCACAGCTCCGAGAGCTGGTCGACCGGGGAGACCATGTCGCCGCCGAGGACGCCCCGCAGCAGGCCCGTGTACAGGGCGATGCCGGGGATGGCGGTGGAGGACTGGGTGACGGCGGCCCCGTTGACCGAGGTCACCGCGCGCCCGCCGCAGAGCTCGCCCAGCCGCGCGTCGAGCGTCCGGGCGGTCCGCTCCAGGTGGGCCTTGGCCGCGCCGATGGTGCCCTGCCGGTAGATGTCGGCGGTCAGCGGGGAGCCGATGTACGAGAGGGCCGCCGTGCTGAAGCCCTGGGCGAGCAGCCCGCGGCCAGCCAGGTGGGACACCCAGCGCTCCCAGTCGGTGCCGCCCATCACGGCGACGGTCTGCGCGATCTCGTCCTCGTCGGCCGGCTCGGTCGACACCTCGCGGACGTCCGGCTTGCCGTCCTCGTCGAAGACCAGGGTCTGGGTGCGGGCGGTGGCGCCGATCGGCTTGAGGGCCGAGGCGTAGGTGACGCCCGTCTCGGGGTCGGTGCGACGGGGGGCCGCCACCGAGTAGATCAGGTGGTCGAGCCGGCCGAAGCGCTCCTCGATCAGGTCGGCGACCTGGTCCTTCATGGCGTCGGAGAACGCGTCGCCGTTGAGGAAGTGCATCTCCCGCCCGGCCTGCTCGGCCAGTTCGGCGGTCGCCGCGGTGCGGTACCAGCCGGCGGTGCCGGTCCGGCGCTCGGTCGGCGCCTTCTCGAAGGAGACGCCGACCCCGCGGATCCCGGCGCGGGCGAGCCCGGCGACGGTGGCGGCCAGTCCGTAGCCGGAGGAGGAGCCGATGACGAGGGCCACCGGCGCGTCCTCGCCGAGGACCTCGGCGGGCCGGGCGGCGACCGAGCGCCACATGTCGTTCACCAGGCGGGTGCAGCCCGCAGGGTGCGCATCCAGGAAGAGGAAACCACGGTTGCGCGGAGTGATGATGCGTTCGCTCATGAAACAGTCCTTGACGTGACGGCGGGCATGGTCCCAAGGCCCGGACGGAGCATACCGAAGGCCCGATCCACGTAGATCAACGGAGATTCCGGGGAGTTCGTCCGCTGAGCATCCGTCACCGACCCGAGGATCAACAGGTGGTCGCCGCCAGGGACGGTCCGCGCCACGTCGCAGGCGACCCAGCCGAGGCAACCGGCCAGCCGCGGCAGCCCGCTGTCGGTGTGCCAGTGCGCGCCGACGAAACGGTCCACGTCGCGCCGGGCGAAGCGGGTGGCCAGCTCCTCCTGGGAGGCGGCCAGCAGGTTCACCCCGAATCGTCCCGACCGGATGATCTTGGGGAGCAGCGTGGAGCCCTCGCTCAGCGCGAGGGTGACCATCGGGGGGTCGAGGGAGAGGGAGGCGAACGCGGTGACCGTGGTGCCGTGCGGCGCGCCCTCGTCGAAGGCGGTCACAATGGTCACCGGGCCGCCCACGCCCGCCATCACGTCCTTGAAGCTGGTCTCCGCCACGGCGGTGGTCATGCGCTGCACTGCCGCTCCCCCGCCTGCTCATTCCAGAATTGCGCCGCACAGCGCAGGAACGCGTCGTTGGCCGCGGCCTCCCCGATGCTGACCCGCGCGCCCTCGTCCGGGAACGCCATGACGGACACCCCCGCCGCGGCGCACAGGCCGGCGAACTCCGCGGTGCGCTCGCCCAGGCGCAGCCACACGAAGTTCGCGTGCGTGGCCGCGACGGTCCAGCCCTGGGCCGTCAGTTCCCCGACGACCCTGGCGCGCTCGGCCGTCAGCGCCGCGACGCGCTCGTGCATCGCGGACTCGGCGCGCAGCGAGGCGACCGCCGCGTCCTGGGCGAGCTGGCTCACCCCGAAGGGGACGGCGGCCTTGCGCAGCGCCGCGGCCACCGGCTCGTGCGCGACGGCGTAGCCGACCCGCATGCCCGCCAGTCCGTGCGCCTTGGAGAAGGTGCGGAGCACGCAGACGTTGGGGCGGTCGCGGTAGAGCTCGACGCCGTCCGGGAGGTCCGGGTCGTCGGCGAACTCGACGTACGCCTCGTCCAGGACCACCAGGACGTCGGCCGGCACCGCATCCAGGAACGCCTCCAGTTCGGCGCGGCCCACGCCGGTGCCGGTCGGGTTGTTGGGATTGCAGACGATGACCAGCCTGGTCAGCTCGGTCACGGCCCGGGCCATGGCCTGGAGGTCGTGCCGTTCGTCGCGGGTCAGCGGCACCTGGACGGGTACCGCGCCGACGAGCCGGGTCATCACCGGATACGCCTCGAAGGAGCGCCAGGCGAAGAGGACTTCGTCGCCCGGGCCAGCCGTGATCTGCAGCAGTTGCTGGGTGACGCCGACCGAGCCGGTGCCCACCGCGATGTGCGCGGCCGGGACGTCCAGCCGGGCGGCGAGTTCGGCGATGAGCTCGCGGCACCCCATGTCGGGGTAGCGGTTGGCGTCCCCGGCGGTAACCGCGAGCTGCTCCAGGACGCCGGGCAGCGGCGGGTAGGGGCTCTCGTTGGCAGCCAGTCGGTGGACCGGCGCCGTCCCGGCGGGGACCCGGGCCGGAGTGTAGCCGGGGACGGCGTCCAACGCCGGGCGCAGTCGGGGGCGGGTGGTGCTCGGCATCATGCCTCTTCCGTGGTCGGGGACGTCAGCGGGTGCGCGGGCGTGCGGTCAGGCTCCCGCTGGCGGGGTGAGGGCGACGGGCAGCCTGCTGACGCCAGTGAGGAAGTTGGACCGCGAGTACTCGACCTCGCCGGCCAGGCTGACCGAACCCACCTGGTCCCGGAGCTCCTCGAAGAGGATCTGCATCTCGATCCGGGCCAGCGCGCCGCCCAGGCAGAAGTGCGGCCCGAAGCCGTACGCCATGTGCTTGTTGGGGGTGCGCGCCAGGTCGAAGGCGTACGGGTCGTCGAACACCTCCTCGTCCCGGTTGGCCGCGCCGATCCACAGGGTGACGATGTCGCCCGCGGCGATCCGGGCTCCGCGGGCGGTAGTGTCGGCCGTCGCGACCCGCGCGATGTGCAGCGCGGGCGAGGTCCAGCGGACGATCTCCTCCACGGCGCTGTCGATGACCTCGGGCCGCTCCTTGAGCAGCTGCCACTGGTCCGGGTGCTCGATCAGCGCGAGCAGGCCACCAGCGCCGGAGAAACGGGTGGTCTCGTCGCCGCCGATGATCAGGTTGTAGCAGTTAAGGAAGACCTCGACCTCGCTCAGCGGCCGCCCGTCGATCGCCCCGGCCGCGAGCATGCTCACGGCGTCGTCCTGCGGGTTGGCCCGACGCTCGGGCACCAGCTTCGCGTAGTAGTTCATGATGTCGCTCTGCGCCCTGGCCGCCTCCATCGGCGTGCTCCGCGCGTCGAGCGCCGTCGAGGTGAGCTCCAGCATCCGGGCGCGGTCCTCGATCGGGACGGCGAGCAGTTCGCAGATCGCCTCCAGCGGGATGCGCGCCGCGATGTCTGCGACGAAGTCGCAGCCGCCGCGTTCGACGGCCTCGGCGACCAGCCGCCGCGCCACCACCCGGACGCTGTCGGCGATACGCCGCATCGAGCGGGCCGAGAACCCGCCCTGGAGGATGCGGCGCAGGTCGCGGTGGCGCGGCGGGTCGGTGACGGCCAGCATCTGCCCGCCGGCGGGGTCGCCGCCGGCGAGCAGGGTGCCCAGGATGTTGCCGCGGGCCGAGCTGAAGGTGGTGGTGTCCTTGAACACCTCCATGATGTCCGCGTAGCGGGACAGCACCCAGAACCCGGGGACGCCGGGCGAGGGTTCGTGCCAGCCGACCGGGCACTCGTTCTGCAGCCGCCGCCACAGCCGCGGCTGGTTCTCCACCGCGTAGACGCCGGGGTCCAGCAGGTCGACGCCGACGGACGTCCTCGCGTCGTTCACCGGGCGCCGTCCTCGCCGGCCGCCAGGCTCGTCGGGCGCAGGTCGGTCCAGTTCGCGGTGATGAAGTCGAGGCACTCCTGCCGGGTGCCCGCGCCCCGCAGGGTGTTCCAGCCCTGCGGGACGTCCAGCGCCTCGGGCCAGAGGCAGTGCTGGCCCTCGTCGTTGGCCAATACGCGGTAGATGCCGCCCGGGTCGTCGAACGGATTGGTCATGGTCGTCTCCTGTGGTGCTGCCGGGCTGGTCATCCGTTCGCCATCCGCTCCCCGACGGCCGCGCCGATCTCGGCCAGCGGCTTGGGGTGGATGATGCTGTTGTGGCCGTAGGGCATCGGGCGGTTGTCGATCCGGCCGGTGCTGAACCTCCGCCAGCTGCGGGTCACGGCCTGCGCGTCGCGGTCGTCGCCGTCCGCGTGGAAGAGCAGCAAGTCGCCGTCGTACGGCTGGAGTTGGCGGGCGCGCAGCTTGATGTTGTTGGTCGCGATGGCGACGAGCGAGGTGATGCTCTCCTCGGTGAGGCTGCCGAGCGGGCTGCCCTCGCTGCGCAGGATCCGCAGCGCCTGGGTGCGGGTGAGCTCCTCGTCGACGGGGCCCTCGTACCCGGCGTCGGCGAGCAGGGCGCCGAGCATCTCCTTCTCGACGTTCAGGTCGTCACCGAACTCCGGGTCGAGCTCCGGGTCGGCCGGCCAGGCGTCGATCATCGCCAGCACGCCGACCCGGTGGCCCTCGGCGGTCAGCCTGGTCGCCATGGCGTGGGCGATCACCCCGCCGAACGACCAGCCGAGGAAGTGGTACGGGCCGGTCGGCTGGATCTCGCGCACCTGCGCCAGGTAGTCGTCGACCATCTCGTCCAGCGTCGCGGGCAGCGGCTCCTCGCCATCCAGCCCTCGGGCCTGGATGCCGTAGACCGGGTGCCGGTCCGGCAGGCCGCCGAGCAGGCCGGCGTAGCACCAGCTGATGCCGCCGCCGGGGTGCAGGCAGAACAGCGGCTCGGCGTCGCCCTCGCGGCGCAGCGGCAGTACCACGGCCAGTGGGTCCTGGGCCGTCATCGGGTCGAGCTGCCGGGCCAGGCCGGCGATCGTCGGGTTCTCGAAGAGCGAGGCGATGGTCAGGTCCACGCCCAGTTCGGCGCGGAGCCGGCTGAGCAGCATGGCCGCGCGCAGCGAGTGCCCACCGATGTCGAAGAAGTTGTCGTGGACGCCGACCTCCGCCAGGCCCAGCAGGTCGCACCAGATCGCGGCGATGGCCTGCTCGGCCGCGCTGTGCGGGCGGTCGTCGGCCGCGGCGGCCGCGGCACCGGCGCCGCCCGCCTCGGCCAGACGCCGGCGGTCAACCTCTCCGCCCTCGGTGACGGGCAGCTCGGCCACCGTGGCGAACTCGCAGTCCGTACGGGTCCCGTAGCGGTCCGGCAGGCCGGGCAGGCCCCGGCCTGCCTCGGCGGACCCGGCGGTGCGGTAGCCGACCAGCCGGTGCAGCGGCGCGGCGGCAGTCAGCAGCCGGCCGGCCACCCACGGGGCGGTGTGGTCCAGGCCGATCAGCAGCTGCGGGATACCGTGCCGCAGGGCGACGTCGAGGGAGGCTACGGCCTGCTCGGGGGCGAGCACGCGGTAGCCGCGGGCCTCGGTCAGGGCCTTCAGGGCGTAGCCGCGGCTGAGGCCCAGCTCGTCCCACATGGTCCAGCCCAGGCTCTGGGCCCGGATGCCGTGCTCGGTGGACTGGTGGACCGCCAGCGCGTCCAAGAAGGCGTTGGCCGCGGCGTAACCGGCGACGTTGGCGCCGCCGAAGAAGCCGTTGACCGAGGAGTAGGACAGGAAGCGGGCCCCCGGCCGGTCCTTGACGAGGTGGTGCAGGACGGCGGCGCCGAGCACCTTGGCCCGGGTGACCTCGGCCCAGTCCGCCTCGCCCGCCTCGGTCACCGGCGCCTCGTGGAAGTGGCCGGCGAGATGGAGCACGGTGGCCGCCCGCGCCGCGAAGCGCTGTTCGGACTCCTGAACGGCGGCGCGCACGGCGGCCTCGTCGGTGACGTCGGCGGCCGCGTAGTGGACCTCGCCCAGGGCACGCAGCCGACGCAGCACGGCGATCCGCTCGGCGGCCGGCCCGCCGGCGGCGAGCGCCTCGCCCCAGGCCTCCTCGGCCGGCAGCGCGGTGCGGCCCAGCAGCAGCAGTCGCACTCCGTGGACGGACAGCAGGTGGGCCGCGGTCTCGGCGGCGAGGCCGCCCAAACCGCCGCTGACCACGACGAGTTCGCCGCGGCCGAAGCCGGTGGGCGCGGGAAGGGCGGCCCGCAGCCGCTCGATCCGGCGCACCCAGCGCTCCCCGCCGCGCAGCGCCTGCTCGGGCTCGGAGCCGGCGGCGTCGAGCAGCTCCAGGATGCGGGGCGCCAGCTCCGCGGGCTGCTGCGGCTCGACGTCCAGGTGGGTGGCGCGCAGCCAGTCGTACTCCTGGCCGACGGACTTCACCACGCCGGTCGCGGCGCCCCGCTCGGGCACCACTCGGTCGCCCTCGCGGACCCACTGACTGTGGCTGGCGACCACGGTCAAGGCCACCGGCCCGCCCTCGGGGTTGGCCTTGACCACGGCGCCGACCAGCTCCGCGAGAGCCAACGGCCCCTCGCGGTAGAGGGCGGCGAGCTCCGCCGGGTCCTTCGGCAGCTCCTGGTACGGGGCGCAGCCGGCGAGGTGGACGACGCGGTCGACGGCGCCGTGCGTCTCGGAGGCGAAGGCGGTGTTGGCGGTGAGGACGGTGCAGCGCTCACCGCGGTCGCGCAGCAGGCCGGCCAGGGCCTCTGCAAGCCCGTGGCCGTCGGCGACCAGCAGGGTGTGGCCGGCGACCGGCCCGACCGGCCGGGGCCCGGCCACGGCCCGCCGCCACAGCGGCCGGTGGAACCAGTTGGGCAGCGCCGTCTCGTCGTCCGCTCCGGCTCCGGTGCCCCGCAGCTCGGCCGCGAACTCGCCGGCCTCGAACTGCCTGCGCAGCAGGGTGCGCTGGATCTTGCCGATCTCGGTCTTGGGGATGCGCTCCCGGGTGACCGGCACGAGGTAGGAGGCGTTGGCACCGGCCTCGCGCACCAACTTGGCGCGGATCCGGGAGATCGCCTCGGCCTCGGCCACGCCCTCCTTGAGGCAGAAGAACAGGGCCAGTTCGTCGGTGGCGCTGTCGGCGGTGCGCACCGCGCAGGCCGCGGTGAAGGACCGTTCGACCTCGTCGAGCTCCTCGACGCACTCCTCCAGCTCGTGGCTGTGGAAGTTGTGGCCGTTGATGATGATGGCGTCCTTGGCGCGCCCGGTGATCGTCAGCTTGCCGTCGCGCAGCACGGCGAGGTCGCCGGTCTCGAACCAGCCGTCCGCGGTGAACGACTCGGCGTTCTGCTCGGGGTTCAGGTGGTAGCCGGAGGTGACCGCCGGACCCTGGACCTGGAGCCGGCCGGGCACCCCTTCGCGGACGACGGCGTCGTCAGCGTCGACGATCCGCATGGTGAACCCCGGGAAGGGCGCGCCGACGCAGACGAACTGGTCGTCGTCGTCGGAGCTCGCCAGGTCGAAGCGGTCGTCGACCTCGCCCGAGGAGGTCTCCGACATGCCCCAGGCCGGACGCATGGCGGCGGCGGGCAGCCCGAGCGGGGCCAGCGCCTCCAGGAAGCGCCGGGTGGCCCGGGGGACGATCGCCTCGCCGCCGTTGATGATCAGGCGCAGGGCGCTGAGGTCCCAGTCCTGCCCGGCAAGCAGGTCGGCCCGCTCGGCGATCAGGCCGAAGGCGAAGTTCGGCGCCCAAGTGGTGGTCACCCGGTGCTCGGCCATCTTGGCCGTCCAGCGCAGCGGATCGGCGAGCACCCACTGGGTGGGGGCCTGGATCTGCCGGCAGCCGACGAAGACGTCGCGGATGTGGGACATCACGATGCCGCCTACGTGGTCCAGCGGCATCCAGTTGAACGAGACGTCCCGCTCGGTCAGTTCGTAGACGTGCTGGGCGGCCGCTGTACGGGTCAGGACGTTGCGGTGGCGCAGCTCGACGGCCTTGGGGCGGCCGGTGCTGCCGGAGGTCAGCAGCAGCAGGACCAAGTCCTCACCCTGGGAATCGTGCCAGTCGGTGGCCTGCGGGGCGTCGCGCAGGTCGTCGAGCACGGCGATCCGGGGCTCCGACCAGCCGAGCCGCTCCCCCAGCCCGCGCACCGGGCTGGCAAGCGTACGGTCGGTGAGCAGCAGCGGCCCCGAGAGCAGCGTCCAGGCGCCGGCGAGCTTGTTGGTGGCGGCGGTGTCCTCCGCGTAGGTGGGCGACACGGCGAGCGGCACGGTGACGAACCCGCC
Organism: Kitasatospora sp. NPDC101235; assembly: GCF_044767505.1. Classification (NCBI taxonomy): domain Bacteria; kingdom Bacillati; phylum Actinomycetota; class Actinomycetes; order Kitasatosporales; family Streptomycetaceae; genus Kitasatospora; species Kitasatospora sp. NPDC101235. The sequence continues at coordinate 51,284 of NZ_JBIWNZ010000040.1, read as the reverse complement.
CAGCACGCAGGCCCACAGGCTGGTCACGAAGTCGCGGTTGTCAACGAGTTGGAGGATCACCTTGTCGCCAGGGCGCGCGCCCAGCGCGCGGAGCCCGCCCAGCACCCGGGAGGCCTCGTCGCGGAGCTCGGCGTAGGACTGGTGGTCCTCCGCCCCCTCGGGCGAGACGTAGACGATGTCACCGGAGGCCGGGTCAGCGGCAACCCGGCGGAGCACCTCGGCCAGGTTCACGGCGCCCGGGTCCAGCGCGGGCCCGCCACTGCTGATCGCCAGCACGTCCGAGGGCCCGGCCGCCCCGGCACCGCCGGTCGCGGTGCCCTCGGCGCCCTCGGCGTGCTCGGGTGCGGTGTCGCGGGCGAGGGCCCGCGGATCGACGAAGTCGTCGGCGGCCAGGGCCGGATCGCGCTCCGCGACCACCACCACTGCGGGGACGCCCCGCTCGGCCAGCGCCTGCTCCCATGCGCCAGCCAACTCCTCGTCCAGGACTGGCAGTTCGCCCAGCGTGGCGGTGTCCACCCGACCGCCGGGGGTGCGCGGCAGGGCAGTGACGAACACCACCGCCGCCAGGACGGCTCCGGCGGGCAGCGCGGCACGCGCGGCCTGCCCGACGCGCTGCGCGGTCAGCTGACCACGGCGGACGACATGGGCGACCAGCTCGGTGTGCCCGGCGGTGGTGCGACGCTCGACGACCGCGGCCTCGGCGGCCGTCGGCTCGGCCAGGATCGCCGCCGTCACCTCGGCCAGGTCGACGGGCACGCCGGAGACCACGGCGGTGCCGGGGCGGCGGCCGAGGAGCTCCAGCTTCCCCTCGGCGATGATCCGGCCGGTGTCCTCGCCGACGGCCCAGGCCACCGGGCCGTTCCCGGCGGCGGGGCGGGCCAGACCGGGACCGCCGCCGTGCACCGCCGCGGGGACGCCGACCGGGACGGGGGCGCCGTGCGCGTCCAGCACCCGGACCGGGCGCAGCGGCGTGAACAGCACGGCCGCGTCCGCCGGGGCCGCCTCGGCGACACCGGCCGGGCCCGCCTGCGGGGTGGCGTACACCCAACGCGCCGCGGGCCCGAAGCGGTCGTGGCAGCGCCGGGCCAGCACGGGCGACGGCACCGAGGCCAGGCACAGCAGCGCCCGCGGGGAGACACCCGGCTCGTCCGCGGCGAGCAGGGCGGACAGTTCGGAGTCCGCGGCGATCACCACGGTGGCGTCCTCGGGGAGGTCGGCGCCGTCGGCGGCCAGCAGGCTCGCCCCGTGACAGACCGGCAGCAGCGCCTCCCACACCGCGCGCTCCTGGCCCCAGGCCGCGTGCCGGGCGACGGCGTCATCGGCGGTCAGCGCGGTCAGCGCGGACAGCCTGGCCAGCCGGTCGGCGAGGCCCGCGTGGTCGAGGACGAGCGGGCCGCCCGGCACGTCCAGCAGCAGGGCGGGGGCGGAGCCGGCGGGCTGCGCGGGCGCCTGCGTCGCGTCCGGGTCGGCGGGGTCCGAATCGGCGGCGTCCAGGTCCACCACGGCGAGCCCGTCGGCCCAGTCGCCGGCCGCGCCCCGGGTGAGCAGCAGGGCGAGCCCGGTGCGGCGGGCCGAGCGGCGCAGCAGCGCCGGGTCGTCGGAGGGGTTCAGCGGCACGCACACGCCGCCCGCCTCCAGGACGGCCAGGGTGCCCACCAGTTGGTCGACCGGCCCGGCGAGGTGCAGGCCGACCCGAGCGTCCGGGATGAGCCCGGCGCCGCGCAGCCGGGCGGCGAGCGTGCTCACCCGCGCGCCGAGTTCCGCGTAGGACAGGGTGGCGCCGGGGGCCCGTACGGCCGTGGCCCCGGGGCGGGCCGCCACCTGGGCGGCGAAGAGCCGCGGCACGGTGGCGTCGGCGTCGAACCCCGCGGCCGTGCCTGTGTCCGGCCCGGCCACCGCGTCCAAAATCCGGCGGTCGTCCGCGGTGAGCAGGGACAGCTCGCCGATGGTCCGGGACGGGTCCGCCAGCGCGCCCTCGAACACCTTGGTGAGGTGCGCCGCCATGCGCTCCATGGTGACCCGGTCGAACAGGTCGGTGCTGTAGACGAAGGAGCCGCGCAGCCGGTGCGGGTCGTCCCAGCAGTGCACCTCCAGGTCGAAGCGGGCGGTGCCCTCCTCGACGGCGATCCGCTCCGCGCGGACGCCGTCCAGCTCGAACCCGCCGAGCTCGTAGTTCTGGAGCGCGAAGGTGACCTGGAACAGCGGGTTGGCACCGATGCCGCGCTGCGGTGCGACGTCCTCCACGATCTTCTCGAACGGAATGTCGTCGTGCGCGTAGGCGCCCTGGCTCATCTCCCGCACGCGACCCAGGAGGCGGGTGAAGGACGGGTCGCCCGAGAGGTCCGCGCGCATCGGCAGGGTGTTGACGAACGAGCCGATGAGCGGCTGGGTCTGGGCGTCGTCGCGCCCGGCCATCGGGGTGCCGAGGATGAAGTCGTCCTGCCCGGTGTAGCGATGCAGCATCGCGGAGACGCCGGCGAACAGCGCCATGTACAGGGTGACGCCCTCCGCCCGGCACATCTCCTTCAGCCGCGCGGTGAGCTCTTCGTCGAAGGTGAAGTCGAAGCGGGCGCCGGCGAACGAGCGGGTCTCCGGGCGCGGCCGGTCGGTGGCCAACCGCAGCTCGGGCAGATCACCGCCCAGCCGCGCGCGCCAGTAGTCCAGGCCGTCCTCCAGCGCCGGCCCGCGCAGCTGCTCGGCCTGCCATTCCGCGTAGTCGCCGTACTGGATGGCCAGTTCGGGCAGCTGCGGGGCTTCGCCGGCCCGGCGGGCCCGGTAGGCCTCGCCGAGCTCCCGGAGAAAGATGCCCAGCGACCAGCCGTCCACCACGATGTGGTGCATCGACAGGACGAGCAGGTGGTCGGCGGGCGCGGTGCGCACCAGGGCGGCGCGCAGCAGCGGGCCGTTCTCCAGGTCGAAGGGGGCCTGGATCAGCCCTGTCAGCTGCTCGCGGACCGCGGGCAGCTCGTGCGGGGCCGTCCCGTCGGCTGCGGTGCCGGCGGCCTCGTGCACGGGGAGGGCGACCTCCACGGCGTCGGCGACGACCTGGCGCAGCTCGCCGTCGTGCGCGCGGAAGGTGGTGCGCAGCGCCTCGTGCCGCTGGACGACGTCGTTCAGGGCCGAGCGGAGCACGGCGGTGTCCAGGTCACCGGTGAGCCGGTGCACCATCGACACGTTGTAGAAGGCGCTGCGCGGGTTCAGGCGGTAGAAGAACCACAGCCCCTGCTGGGCGTAGGTAGCCGGGAACTCCAGGACGTCGGCCGCCTCATCGGTGGCCGTCCGCACGTCGGTGGCGGGCTCCTGCGTCTCGCTCGTCGAAGCTGACGGCATCGGTGTACTCCTTGGCGACTGGCACCCGGCTCTGGGCCGGTGGTTCAGGACTCGGACGGGACTTCAGTGGTGGGGCAGGACTTCTGCGGTGGGGGCGTAGGCGGTGGACACGACCGGTCAGCCGGTGCGCCGGCCCCGGCGGGCGCTGGGGGCAATCCGGGGGGCGGGGGCCGCCTGCGCGTCGCCGCGCAGCGCGTCGGCCTCGGCCGCCATCGCCGCGACGGTGAGCTTCTCCATGAGCTTCTTCACCCGCAGTTCGACGCCCAGTTCGTCGCGCAGTCCCTTGACGAGTTGCAGCGCGAGCAGGGACTCGCCGCCGAGGTCGAAGAAGTTGTCGTCGGCCCCGATGCCGTCGACCCGCAGGACCTCCTCCCAGTGCCGGGCGACGACGCGTTCGGTGTCGGTCGACGGGGCGCGGTAGGCGACGCCGAAGGCGGGCCTCGGCTGCCGGACGGCACCGGTCTCTTCCGGAGGCGTCGGCGCGAGCTGGGCGGCGGGCTGAGCGGCCGTCCCCGCGGGGCGGCGGCCGACGATCAGCGCGTGCGGGATCAGTGACCGCTCCGCCCGCTCGTCGCTGAGCACGGACACCTCGTCGAAGCCCTCCGAGTCCAGCAGCTCGCGCCACCGGTAGGCGGGCAGGATCGGCGAGTGCCGGCGCAGGTCGTCAGCGAACGCCCACCACTGTGGGAGCAGCCCCACCGACAGCTCGGAGGCCCACGGCATCCGTACGGTCTCCAGCGCGCACAGCCGGCCGCCGGGGACCAGCAGCCGCTGGACGCGGCGGGTGCACTCCCGCAGGTCGGCGGGGATGTGCAGCACGTTGAAGGCCAGCACCACGTCGAAGGCGCCGCCAAGCGCGTCGGGTTCCGCGGCCTGCCCGATGTCCAGCACGCCGAAGGACATGAAGTCGATCCCGCGCCGCGCGGCCTCGCGCTCGGCCTCCAGGACGAAGGACCGGCCCAGGTCGGTGACGTGGTACCGCACTCCGGGGATGCCCCGCAGCGCCTCGGCCACCGTCCAGGTCAGCCGGCCCCACCCGGCGCCCGCCTCCAGGATCCGGAACGGGCGGCCGCCCGCCGCGCGCGCCAGCTCGGCGACGTGCTCGGCCAGCAGCGTGCGGTAGAGCGCGAAGTCACCCTGGTCCATGTGGGTTTCGAGCACGCCGGCGGTGCGATCGGTACGGCCGTCGGGGGTCAGCACCGCGGTGCCGTCGGTCTCACCGCGCAGCACGTCGGCGCAGCCGGCCAGGCAGGCGTCGAGCAGCTCCAGGTCCTTGGCGAGCGATGGGTGCCGCTCGGTGACGGACCGGGTGAGCCGCTCCTGCTCCGCGGCGTCGGCGCCGCTGCCGGTGAACCGCAGCAGCTCGCCCTCGCGGGCCAGCACCCCGGACTCCTGGAGCATGTGCAGCAGGGCATCGAGCAGCTTGCGGTACGGCCCTGCGGGCCGGAGCCGGCCGATGAGCTCCGCGGGGGTGTAGCTGCGGCCGGCCGTGGTGTCCACGCCCGCCGTCCGCAGGAACGCGGTGGCCCGCAGGGCGGCGATCCGGTCGAAGTCCGCGCGCAGCTGCGCCGGCACCGTGGTCACCTCGGTGGACCGCCACAACTCCCGTTCGGCCTCGGCGAGCTCGCGCACCGCGCCGCGACCGGCGCCGGCCGCAGAGGCAGCCGGGCGGACCTCGTCCAGCCAGTACCGCTTGCGCTCGAAGGGGTAGCCGGGCAGCGGTACCCGGCGACCGCCTTGCTCGTCCCCACCCTCCGGTGCCAGCCGGGCGCCGAGCTGCCAGAGCCGGCCGAGTGCGGTGAGCAGCACCTGCTGGTCGGACTGGTCGGCGCGCGGGTGGCGCATGGTCTCCACGGTGGGCACGGCGTCGCCGAACTGCAGCTGGGCGCAGCGGGTGAGGATCCGGCCCGGCCCGACCTCCACCAGCACGGGCTCCTGGCCCGCGCGCAGTTCGGCGAGCCCCTCGGCGAAGCGGACGGTCTGCCGGGTGTGCCGCAGCCAGTAGTCGGGGCTGGTCGCCTCCTCGTCGGTGATCCAGGTGCCAGTGACGTTGGAGACGAAGGGGATGACCGGCGGGTGGAGGGTGACCTTGGCGAGCTCGGCCGCGTAGTCGTCCAGGATCGAGTCCAGCAGCCAGGAGTGCACGGCGCTGGGGAAGTGGACCCGCTGGTACTCGACGCCGTCGGCGTCCCAGCGTGCCTCCAGCGCCCGGAGGTCCTCCTCCGGCGCCGAGACGGTGCACAGGTCGGGGGCGTTGACGGTGGCCAGGGAGATACGGTCGGTGAGGTAGCCGTCGAGGTCCCGCTCGCCGAGCCGGACGCTCACCGCGACCCCGCCGGCCCGCTCCAGCAGCCACTGCCGCTTGGCGACCAGCGGCAGCATGTCGTCGAGGGACATCACCCCGGCCAGGCAGGCCGCGGTGTACTCGCCGGCCGAGTGCCCGATCAGCGACTGCGGCGTGGCGCCCCGGGAGATCAGCAGGGTGGCGAGGGCGTACTCGGTCGCGACCAGCCCGGGCAGCAGGCTGGACCGGGGGCCCTCCTCGCCGCGGTGCAGGGCGCCGCGCACGTCGAAGCCGAGGACGGGCTCCAGGATGGCGGCGCAGCGGTCCAGCGCCTCCCGGAAGACTGGCTCGGTCTTGTACAGGCCGCGGCCCATGCCCTCGTACTGCGCGCCGCCGCCCGGGAAGAGGAAGGCGACGGGCCGCTCGGCCGGGCCGTCGACGGGCGGTGCGGCGTGCCCGGGGGCGCCGAGCAGGGCCACCGCCTCGTCCCGGTCGCGGCAGACGGCGAAGCGGCGGTGCGGGAAGGTCCGGCGGCCGGAGCGCAGGGTGTGCGCCACGTCGTCGAGGGCGAGCTCCGGGGTGCGGGCGAGGTGGTCGCCGAGCAGGGTGCCGAGGCGGTCGGCGGCCTGGGCGGACTTGGCAGACCAGGGCAGCAGGACCCAGCCCGGCTCGCCGGTCTCGCGCGCCGGGAGGGCGGGCGGCTGCTCCAGGACGGCGTGGACGTTCGTCCCGCCGATGCCGAAGGAGCTCACCCCGGCCCGACGCGGCGTCGGGCCGGCCGGCCACTCGGTGAGCCGGTCGTTGACGTGGAACGGAGAGGAGGCGAAGTCGATGAGCGGGTTGGCGGCGGTGTAGTGCAGCGTGGGCGGGATGGTGCCGTGCTCCACCACCAGGGCGGCCTTGATCAGGCCCACCACGCCAGCCGCGGCGTCGGTGTGCCCGATGTTGGTCTTGACCGATCCGAGGGCGCAGTACCCGGTGCGCGTCGTGGTCTCCGTGAACGCCTGGGTGAGCGCGGTGAATTCGATCGGGTCACCGACCGGGGTGCCAGTGCCGTGGGCCTCGACGTAGCCGATGGTGTCTGCGTCGACCTCGGCGGCCGCGTGGGCGGCGAGGACGACCTCGGCCTGGCCGAGCGGGCTGGGCGCGGTGAAGCCGGCCCGGCGGCCGCCGTCGTTGTTGACGGCGGTGCCCTTGATGACGGCCCGGATGCGGTCGCCGTCGGCCACCGCGTCGGTCAGCCGCTTGAGCACGACCACCGCAGTGGCGTCGCCGGGCACCATACCCTCGGCCCGCGCGTCGAAGGCCCGGATGTGGCCGTCCGGCGAGAACGGGCCGTCGAGGGTGTAGCGGTAGCCCCGCCGGGCGGCCGGGTTGATCGAGGAGCCGCCGGCCAGCGCCGCGTCGCAACGGTATGACAGCAGGTCCTGGCAGGCGAGGTGGACGGCGGCCAGCGAGGTGGAGCAGGCGGTCTGGACGGTCAGCGCGGGCCCGGTCAGGTTGAGCGCGTAGGCGACCCGGGTGGCAAAGACGCCGGGGTCGTTGCCCATGGACGCCGACCAGGACCGCAGCGGCTCGGTCGACTCGTCGAAGCGGGGGCGCACGTGGGAGAGGTAGTACCGGCTCTGGCTGGCCCCGCCGTAGACGCCGATCACCCCGTCGAAGCGGTCGGGGTCGTGGCCGGACTGCTCCAGCGCGTGGTGGCAGACCTCCAGGAAGAGCCGCTGCTGCGGATCCATCATCTCGGCCTCCTCGGCGCGCAGGCCGAAGAAGTCCGCGTCGAAGAGGTCGGCGTCGTCCACCGCCGCCGCGGCCTTGACGAGGTACGGGTCGCCGAGCGCGACCGGGTCGCCGCCCGCGGCGAGGTACTCCGCGTCGCCGACCGGGCGGACGGACTCCTCGCCGGCCACCAGGTTGGCCCAGAACTGCACCACGTCGCGGGCCCCCGGGAAGCGGCCCTCCATGGCGACGATGGCGATGTCGAGGTCCCGCACCGTCTGCGAGTCGTCAGCCATTGCGCTGCGTTCCCTTCCTGTCGGCGGCCCGGCGGGCCATGGCCTTGTGCTGGAGTCCGGCGCGCTGCCGGGCGCGGTCGGCGGTGCCGCGCCGGGCCGCCGGTTCGCCGCTGCCCGACGCGGTGGCCAGGTGCGCGGCGAGCGCGGCCACGGTGGGGTGGGCGAACAGGTCGACGACCGGGACGGGGCGCCCGAGCTCGTCGACGAGCCGCTTCTGCAGGGCGATCAGGGTCAGCGAGTGGCCGCCGACGTCGAAAAAGTTGTCCTGGGCGCCCACCCGTTCCAGGCCGAGCACCGCGCACCACACCTCGGCGATCCGGCGCTCCAGCCCCTCGCCGGGGGCGACGTAGGAGGCCACGCCGGTCGCCCAGGACACCGGGCGCGCGGTCAGCGCGATCCGGTCGATCTTCCCGGACTGGGTGAGCGGCAGCGCGTCCAGCGTGACGACGATGGACGGGACCATGTAGTCGGGCAGCAAAGCGGCCAGCCAGGTCCGCAGGTCCTGCGGTCCGGTGACGCCGGGCGTGAGCGTCACGTACGCCACCAGCCGCTGGTCGCCCGGCCGCTCGGTGCGGACCACCACCGCCGCCTGGGCGATGTCCTCGCGGGCACTCAACGCAGCCTCGATCTCGCCGAGTTCCACCCGGAAGCCGCGGATCTTGACCTGGTCGTCGGCCCGGCCGAGGAAGTCCAGCTGGCCGTCAGGGCGCCACCGGGCGAGGTCCCCGGTGCGGTACATTCGGGTGCCGGGCGGGCCGAACGGGTCGGCCACGAAGCGGGCCGCGGTGAGGTCGGGGCGGCCCAGGTAGCCGCGGGCCGTGCCGGGGCCCGCCACGTACAGCTCGCCGGGCACGCCCGGCAGGACCAGCCGCAGCCGGCGGTCCAGCACGTACAGCCGGGTGTTCATCGAGGGCGGGCTGATCGGCAGCTCTCCGGTGGCGTCCAGCGGGGGGCTGATCGCGCAGGAGACGGTGATCTCGGTGGGGCCGTAGGAGTTGACCATCCGCCGGCCGCGCGACCAGCGCGCGACCAGGTCGGCCGGGGTGGCCTCGCCGGCCACGACGATCGTGGTGGCCGCCGGCAGGCCGCCGTCCACGGGCAGCATCGCCAGCACCGACGGCGGCAGCGTGACGTGGGTGATGTCGTGGGCGGTGGCGAGCTCGGTGAGCTCGGGGCCGGGCAGCAGGCGCCAGGCGGGGGCGAGCACGAGGGTGCCGCCGGTGAACAGCGCCATCGCGACGTCCCAGAAGGCCGCGTCGAAGCTCGCGGTGGCGAACTGCAGCACCCGGTTGTCCGGTCCGACGGCGCACCGCTCGATCTGGTTCGCGAGCAGGCTGGGGATGCCGGTGTGGCAGACCACCACGCCCTTGGGCCGCCCGGTGGACCCGGAGGTGTAGATGACGTACGCGGGGTGCGCGGGCCGCAGCGGGGCGAGGCGTTCGCCGTCGGTCAGATCGCCGGCGGGCAGCTCCGCGACGCGGGCCGCCGTCCCCGGGTCGTCCAGCAGGACGGGGGTGACCGATCCGGGCAGCACGTGGGCGGACTCGGCGGTGGCCAGCACCCGGGCCGGCCGCGCGTCCTCCAGCATGTAGCGAATCCGGTCGGCGGGGTAGTCCGGGTCCACCGGGAGGTAGGCCGCCCCCGCCTTGAAGACGGCGAGCATGCCGACCACCATCTCCAGCGAGCGCGGCACCGCCAGCGCGACCACCTGCTCCGGGCCAACGCCCTGGGCGACGAGGTGGCGGGCGAGCCGGTTGGCCCGGGCGTTCAGCTCGGCGTAGGTCAGCCGGGCGCCCTCGAAGACGGCGGCGGTCTTGTCCGAAACCATCGCCGCCTGGGCCTCGAAGAGCTGGGCGGCGGTGGCGTCGGCAAGCTCGCGGCGCGGCCCCTGCCAGCCCGTCAGCAGGTCCTCGCGCTCCCGGGGAGTGAGGATCTCCAGCAGGCCGATGGGCACGTCCGGGGCGTCGGCCGCCGCCTCCAGCATCAGCACGAGGCGGGCCAGCAGCCGCTCGGTGGTCGCCCGGTCGAAGAGGTCGCTGCTGTACTGAAGCGAGCAGTCGACGCCGCCGGGCGCCCGGTCGGCCCCGGTCTCCTCGCCGAAGATGAAGGACAGGTCGAAGCGCGAGCTGTCGGTGTCGTAGCTCTCCACCCGGGCGGTGAGGCCGGGCATGCCGGTGACCTCCCGGGCCGGTTCGCGCAGCGCCAGCATCACCTGGAACAGCGGGTGCCGGGCCAGCGACCGGGGCGGGTTGACGACCTCCACCAGCCGGTCGAAGGGCAGGTCCTGGTGCCCGTAGGCGGCCAGGTCGGTGGAGCGGACCCGGTCGAGCAGCTGGTGGAAGGTCGGCGAGCCGGAGGTGTCGGTGCGCAGCACCAGGGTGTTCACGAAGCAGCCGACGAGGTCGTCCAGCGCCTCGTCGCCGCGGCCCGCGACGGGGGTGCCGAGCGGGATGTCCTCCCCCGCGCCCAAGCGGGTGAGCAGGGCGGCGAGACCGGCCTGGAGCACCATGAAGAGGGTGGCTCCGCGCTCCCGGCCCAGGCGCAGCAGCCGGGCATGGAGCGCGGCGTCCATCCGGCCGCCGACGGTGCCGCCGCCGTAGCCGGCCGCGAGCGGGCGGGGGCGGTCGGCGGGCAGCGCGAGCTCCTCCGGCAGGCCGGCCAACTGCTCGCTCCAGTAGGCGAGTTGCTGGGCCATCCGGCTGTCCGGGGCGCGTTCGTCGCCCAGCACCCGGCGCTGCCAGAGGCCGTAGTCGGCGTACTGCACCGGCAGCGGGGCCGGCCAGGCCGGCGCGTGGCCCTCGCAGCGGGCGGCGTAGGCGGTGGCGAGGTCCGCGGTGAACGGCGTGACGGACCAGCCGTCCGCGACGATGTGGTGCAGCACCACCAGGAGCGTGTACTCCTCCGCTCCCGTACGGAACAGGTGTGCCCGCAGCGGGAGTTCGGTCTCCAGCGCGAAGCCCTGGGCGAGCGCCACGCGGATCCGCTCGGGCTGCTCCTCGGGCCGGCAGTCGACCAGGGTGGTCGCGATCGCGCAGTCGCCGGCGGGCCGGATCAGCTGGTGCGGGACGCCCGCGGTCTGCGGGAAGAGCGTGCGCAGGCTCTCGTGCCGGGCGAGCAGGTCGCCCAGCGCGCGGTCGAGCGCCAGCCGGTCGAGCGGGCCGGAGAGCCGGATCGCCAGCGGCACGTTGTAGGTGGCGGACAGGCCCTCGACCTGGTTAAGGAACCACAGCCGGCTCTGGGCGAAAGACAGTGGCACCCGCTCCGGGCGAGGCTCGGGCCGCAGCGCGGGCACGGCCGAGTCCGCGTCGTCGAGCAGACCGGCGATCCCGGTGACCGTCGGGTTCTCGAACAGTGCGCCGATGGCGAGTTCGATGCCCAGCTCAGCCCGGATCCGGCTGATCAGCTTGGCGGCGAACAGCGAGTGGCCGCCCAGGTCGAAGAAGTTGTCGCCGGCGCCGACGGCGGGCAGGCCGAGGACCTCGGCAACCAGCGCGCCGACGGCTACCTCCCGCGTGCTGCCCCCGGCCGCCGGGGCGGGGGCGACGGGTGCGGGCAGGGCCCGCTGGTCGAGCTTGCCGTTCGCGGTCAGCGGCAGCGCGTCGAGCAGCTCGACGGCGGCGGGGACCATGTGGGCGGGCAGGATCTTCGCGGCGTGCCGACGCAGCCCGGCGGGGTCCGGTCGGGCGCCGACCGCCGGTACGGCGTACGCCACCAGGCGCCGGTCGCCCGGCCGGTCCTCGCGGACGACCACCGCGGCCTGGCCGACGTCCGGGTGGCGTTCCAATGCGGCCTCGATCTCTCCGAGTTCGATCCGGAAGCCGCGGATCTTCACCTGGCTGTCGGCGCGCCCGAGGTAGCCGAGGCTCCCGTCGTCGAGCACGCAGGCCAGGTCGCCGGTGCGGTACATCCGGCTGCCGGGGGCGCCGAAGGGGTCGGCCACGAAGCGTTCGGCGGTCAGGGCGGGCCGGCCGAGGTAGCCCCGGGCCAGGCCAGGGCCGGCCACGTAGAGCTCGCCGGTGGCACCTTCCGGCACCGGCCGCAGCTCGTGGTCCAGCACGTACACGTCGAGGTCGGGGATCGGCTGGCCGATCACGCTGCCCCGGGCGGCGCGCGCCGTCTCACGGTCGAGGGCAGCGTAGGTGACGTGCACGGTGGTCTCGGTGATGCCGTACATGTTGACCAGGCACGGCGCGTCGTCGCCGTGGCGTGCGTACCAGTCCTCCAGGCGGTGCGGCTCCAGCGCCTCGCCGCCGAAGACGACGTAGCGCAGCGCCAGCCGCCCGCCGAGGTCGGGGCGTTCGCGCTCGGCGGCGACCAGTTGGTGGAAGGCCGAGGGGGTCTGGTTGAGGACGGTCACCCGCTCCCGGACGAGCAGCCGCAGGAAGTCGGCCGGGGAGCGGCTGGTGTCGTAGGGCACCACGACGAGCCGGCCGCCGTACAGCAGCGGCCCCCAGATCTCCCACACCGAGAAGTCGAAGGCGTAGGAGTGGAAGAGCGTCCACACGTCGTCGACGCCGAAGCCGAACCAGTGGTCGGTCTGCTGGAAGAGCCGCAACACGTTGTGGTGGGTGAGGGCCACGCCCTTGGGCCGGCCGGTGGAGCCGGAGGTGTAGATGACGTAGGCCAGGCTCTGCGGGTCGGCGGCGGCCGGGCGCTCGGCGGCGGTCAGCTCGGTGCCGGGCAGCGCGTCCAGTTCGGCGGCGACCGCCGGGTCGTCCAGCAGCAGCGGGTCCGCGCCGCCGCGGAGGCGCTCGGCACCGTCGGTGTCGCAGAGCACCAGGGCGGGGGCGGCGTCCTCCAGCGTGTACTTCAGCCGGTCGGCGGGGTACTGGGGGTCCAGCGGCAGATAGCCGGCGCCGGTCTTGAGGACGGCGAGCAGCGCGGTCACCAGGTCCGCGCCGCGCGGCAGGGCCAGGGCGGCCAGCCGGCCGGGGCCGAGGCCCCGGCGCAGCAGGAGCCGCGCGAGGCGGTTGGCGCGTTCGTCGAGCTCCCGGTAGCTGAGCCGGGTGCCGTCGCTGGTCAGCGCGGTACGGTCGGGCGTGCGGCCCGCCTGGGCCTCGAAGGCCTGGTGCAGGGTGGCGCCGCGCGGTGCGGGGGCGATGGCGGGGCGGGCGGCGGGGCGCGGGGCGGTGGCGGGCACCGGGATCCGGGCGAGCGGGGTGCCCGGGTCGGCCTCGGCCAGGGCAGTCAGGAAGCCGGTGAACCGCCGGTGGTGGGCGGCCAGTTCGGCCTCGCCGTAGCGGTCGGGGTTGCCCTCGAAGGCGACGGTGAGGCCGCCGGTCGCCGGGTCGTCGGCGACGACGACGGAGAGGTCGTCGATCGGCCCGGGGGTGACGGTGGCGACGGCGGCCCGGGCGCCGGCGAAGTCCAGCTCCCGGTTGTAGTACTTGATGTTGACCAGCGGTCCGGTGAGCTGCCGTCCGACCATGCTGAGCTCGCGCAGGATGGCCTCACTGCGGTAGCGCTGGTGGCGGCGCAGTTCGCGCAGCCGCTCGGCGGCGTGCTCCCGCAGGGCAGCGGTGGTGGTGCCCCGGGGCACCGACAGCCGTAGCGGCAACACGTTGACGACGACGCCGGGGGTCTTGGCGGCGACGCCCCAGCGGCCGGCCACCGGGACGCCCAGCGTGATGTCCTCGGCCTGCGTCATGCGGTGCAGGTAGCCGGCGAGCGCGGCGACCACGAGCGCGGCCCGGTCGGCCGGGTCGTCGGCCGCGTCGCCGGCGCCCCGGCCGGTCTGCGGCGCGGCGAGGACCGGGGCGGGGCCGGCGATGCGGGGGTCGACGGCGGGGCCGTCAAAGGGCCGGCGGGCGAGGGTGACGGCGTCCGAGGCGCCGGCCATCCGCTCGGCCCAGTAGGCGCGGTCGGTCTCGAACTGCTCGGAGGCCTGGTAGTCGGCCTCGGCGCCGGCCAGGTCGTCAAGGGTGCCGAACCAGCGCGGGCGGGGCTCGGTGCCGGCCGCCTCGGCGGTGTAGAGCTCGGCGGTGCGCGCCGCCAGCAGCTGGAAGCCGTAGCCGTCCAGGAGGGTGTGGTGGCAGCGCAGGTACCAGCGGAACCGGTCCGGTCCGAGCACCAGCAGGGCGTGCCGGAAGAGCGGTCCGCGCAGCAGGTCGACGGCGGTGGCGGCGTCCGCGCGCATCCACCGGTCGGCCGCGGCCGCCGGATCCGCCTCGGCACTCAGGTCCACCACGTCGAGCAGTGGCCCGGCGGGCGGTGCCGGCAGTTGCCAGGGCTGCCCGTCGTACACGGCGAACCGCACGGTGAGGGTGTCGGTTTCGGCCACCGCGTGCCGCAGCGCCCGCTCCAGGCGGGCTGCGTCGGCGGGTGCGGCGACCTCGACGTACTGGGCGGTGTTGTAGGCCGCGTTGGCAGGGTCGACCTGCTGGGCGAACCACACACCGAGCTGGGCCCCGGTGAGCGGTCGGCGCGCCTCTTCCCGATCGCGCATGCTTGAGACTTTCTCCCGGCGAAGACTTACAGGAATCGGTTGGGATCGGTGAACTCCAGCGGGCAGCCGGTCGGCCGGCCGAGGACGATGTCGGCCAGCGCCTCCCCGATGCCTGTGGAGTGCTTGAACCCGTGGAAGTTGCAGCCGCCGCCGACGACCATTCGCCGGTCGCCGTGCGGGCGACCGAGGAGGAACTGCTTGTCGGGGGTGCGGCTGAACATGCCGACCTCGGTGCGCGAGGGCGCGGCGCCCATGCCGGGCACCGCCTCGGCGAGCAGGCCCGCGACGGCGGTCCAGTCCTCCGGGGTGACGCCGCGGTCGCAGTCGTCGGCGGCGGTGACCCGGAAGGCGCTTCCGCCGTCCTCCAGGCCGAGCTTGACGTCCGGTCCGCCGCGCGAGCCGTGGCCCCAGATGGCGCCGCGGCCGCCGAGCTCCCGCATGAAGGGCGGCAGCCGGTCGAGGGTGAACGGCGCGGGGTCGCCGACCGGCCGGAACCAGGTCTGCGGGACGCGTACGGTCTCCAGCGGCAGGCCGGGCACCAGGGTGTCCAGCCAGGGGCCGGCCGTCACCACGACCTGGCCGACCCGGAAGTCCCGCACCGGGGTGCGGATGAGGGCCCCGTCCGCGGTCAGCTCGATCGCGGTGACCCGGGTGTCGGTGAAGACCCGGGCGCCGGCCACGGCCGCCGCGCCGACGGCGGCGCGGATCGCCTCCTCGGGCCGGATCAGCCCGGCCTCCGGCTCGCGGACGCCGATGTCGCCGTCTTGGAACGCCGCGTGCTGGGGCAGCCGGCGACGCAGCTGATCGGCACTCAGGGTCTCGACGGGCAGGTCGTGCTCGCGGGCGGCGCGCAGCGAGCCGCCCGCGATCTGTCCGTCGGCGGGGCCCATCAGGACGGCGCCCACCCGGTCGAAGAGGGCACGGCCGGAGGCGTTCTCCAGCTGCTGCCACAGCTCCCGGGAGCGCTTGGCCAGCGGCACCAGGCCGGGGTGCTCCAGGCAGGTGACGCGGAACATCCGGGTGCCGCCGTACGACGCGCCGAAGGGGTGGCCCAGGCCGTACCGCTCGAAGCCGAGCACCCGCACGCCGCGCGAGGCCAGCTGCCATAGGGTCGAGGACCCCCAGGCGCCCAGCCCCACCACCGCGACGTCCGCGTCGGGCGCGCGAGTCATGCCGTGTGCTCCGGGCCGGTGAAGGCGGGCATCACGTGCTCGGCGAAGAGCCGCATGGCGCGCTCGGCGTCCTGGTACGGCATGTGGCCGGGGTTGAACTGGAGGCTGAGCGTCGGATCGGCGCCGAACCAGTCGACGAGCACGGCGATCTGCTCGCGCACCTCGTCCGGGGTGCCGGCCAGCACCTTGTTGTCGGCGTGCGACTGCCGGAAGTCGTACTTCCTGACCTTCTCGACGAACTTCTCGTAGCCCTGGTACGCGTCGCTGCGGGTGCGGCCCCAGCTCGCCACCGCCTCGGCCATGTGCTCGACGTAGTTGACCTCGAAGGTCTCGGCGAGGTCGAGCGCCTGCGCGCGGTCCTCGGCGACGTAGCAGGTGTACTTGATCTGGATGCGCGGGCTGCCCGGGTGGCCGGCCTCCCGCCAGGCCTCGCGGTAGCCGGCCAGCATCGACTGGAGCTGCTCACGGGAGGTCACCGACGGCACCACCTGGAGGTGGTAGCCGGCGCGTCCGGCAGCGGCGCACGAGTCCGGGCTCATCGCGGAGGCGATGAAGATCGGCGGGTGCGGCTTCTGGACGGGCTCCGGGAGCATCGTGACCGGGCCGAACTGCTGGAAGGTGCCCTCCCAGACCATGTCCTGCTCGGACCACAGCCGCCGGCAGACCTCGACGCCCTCAGTGAAACGCGCCCGGCTCTCGTCGATGTCGATGCCGAAGGCCTCGAACTCCTGCGGCAGGAAGGCGCGGCCGAAGCCGACGTCGAGCCGCCCGTGCGAGAGGTTGTCCAGCATCGCAAGCTTGCCGGCCAGCTTCAGCGGGTGGGTGAAGGCGGGGATGACCGCTCCGGTGCCGATCCGGATCCGGCTGGTGCGCGCGGCGGCCGCGGTGAGGAAGGTGACCGGGTCGGGCATGTAGCCGCCGTACGGGGAGAAGTAGTGCTCCACGCACTGGGCGTGCTCGAAGCCGAGCTCCTCGGCCAGGACCACCAGCCGCAGGGCCTCGTCGAAGTAGTCGCTCGCGCTCTTCTTCGCCGGGTCGACAACGGGAAAGAAATTCACGCCGAATTGCACCGTGACTCCAATGGCTTGCTGAGGGGTGACGGACACCGAAATGGGGTGCCGACCCGGGCACTATTGTGAAATGAGTTCCCACCAGGCCTTGAGGGTGGGCGCCGCGGTGAATTCGGCAATTTCGGTCCGGAGGCCGTTCCGCTGCCAGCCCGAAACGATGCCCATGACGCCGATCGAGTCGAGTCCGAGGTCCTGGAGATTCACGTCGTCCGCCACCGCGGAGGTGCTGACACCGAGCCGGTCGGCGAGCGCGCGCTGCAGCTCCGACTTGCTCCCCGGAATTACGCCCTGGTTACTCAATTTGCCACACCGCACCGTTCGGATCCGCCTGATGACTCAACTGGAATCACCCTAGCCGCCACCCCTAAAACGCCTCTTAAATGGGACTATGGGCGCCTTGCGCCGCAACCTAAAACGCCGGATTTTGACCGTGCCCTGATCCTTGTGGCTCCGCTAGCATCGCCAAGATATCAGCCCCGGAAACCATCGATCACGATGGCTGGAGAAAAGGACTGGAAATGCTGGACGGATGCGTTCCCTGGCCTGAGGCCACCGCGGCGGCGTACCGGGAGGCCGGGTACTGGCGGGGGGAGACGCTCGGGCGGCTGCTGCGCGACTGGGCCGCCGCGTACCGCGACCGGACCGCCCTGGTCGGCGGCGACCGGCGCGTGACGTACATCGAGCTCGACGGCTGGGCGGACCGGCTGGCGGCGGGCTTCGCCGCGCGCGGCGTCCGGCCGGGCGACCGGGTCGTGGTCCAGCTCCCCAACACCCCGGAGTTCGTCGCCGTCTGCTTCGGCCTCTTCCGGCTCGGCGCGCTGCCCGTCTTCGCACTCCCGGCCCACCGGCAGCACGAGATCAGCCACCTCTGCACGCACTCCGGCGCCGTCGCCTACGTGGTGCCCGACGTCCACCAGGGCTTCGACCACCGCGAACTGGCCACGCAGATCCGCGCCACCGTCCCGACGGTGCGCGAGGTGTTCGTCCTCGGCGAGCCCGGCCCGCACAGCTCGCTGGCGGAGCTCTCGGCCACCGAGGCCCCGGCCCGGCCCGAGGATGCGCCGGCCGGCGCGGACCCGGCGGACGCCGCCTTCTTCCTGCTGTCCGGCGGCACGACCGCGCTGCCCAAGCTCATCCCGCGGACCCACGAGGACTACACGTACCAGATCCGCGCCGCCTCGGAGGTCTGCGAACTCGACGGCGACACCGTCTACCTCGCCGTCCTGCCCATCGAGTTCAACTTCACCTGGGGTTGCCCGGGCGTGCTTGGCACCCTGAGCGCGGGCGGCACGGTAGTGCTGGCCAGGACGCCGAACCCGGACGAGTGCTTCGCGCTCATCGAGCGGGAGCGGGTCACCATGACCTCCTGCGTGCCGACCATCGCTCACATGTGGCTGGACGCCGCCGAGTGGAGCGAGCGGGACCTCAGCAGCCTCTCCGTGCTGCAGATCGGCAGCGCCAAGCTCCACCCCGAGGTGGCCGCCCGGATCACCCCGACCCTCGGCTGCCGGCTCCAGCAGGTGTTCGGCATGGCCGAGGGCCTGCTCACCTTCACCCGCTACGACGACCCGCTCGACCGGGTTCTCACCACCCAGGGCCGGCCCATCTCCCCCGCCGACGAGATCCGCGTGGTGGACCCCGAGGACCGGCCGGTGGCCCCCGGCGAGACCGGCGAACTGCTCACCCGCGGCCCGTACACCCTGCGCGGCTACTACCGCGCCGAGGAGCACAACGCCCGGGCGTTCACCGAGGACGGCTTCTACCGCAGCGGTGACCTGGTGCGCTTCACCGAGGGCGGCGACATGGTCGTCCAGGGCCGGGTCAAGGACATCATCATCCGCGGCGGAGACAAGGTCTCGGCCACCGAGGTGGAGCGGCACGTCACCGCCGCGCACGACGGGATCCAGCAGGCGGCCGTGGTGGCGATGCCCGACGAGCTCATGGGCGAGCGGGTCTGCGCCTTCGTCGTCCCGGTCGGCGAAGCTCCCCGGCTGCCCGAGCTCAAGCGCCTGCTGCGCGCCCGCGGGCTGGCGGAGTACAAGCTGCCGGACCGCATCGAACTGATCGACGCCTTCCCGCTGACCGGCCTCGGCAAGGTCGACAAGAAGGCACTCGCCGTGGAACTCGCGCAGCGCCTGGCCGCCGCCGACTGACCGCGCGCGCCCCGGCCGGGAGGGGCCGCCACCGGTGCGGCGGCCCCTCCCGCCGGGGCGCGCCCGCGTGCCCCGCCCCACCGGCCCCACACGCGGGCACCCATCAGCCCACGTCCCGCACGACGCGGGACGCCGTTCCGTCACATGGGGGTACCTCCGTATGCAGCAACGCTACGTCGTGCCGGGAGGCCGTCGAGGCAGCATCATCGGCGATCGCGAACTGGACGTCCTGGGACAGCTCGTCGCCTCGGACGCCCCGCTCTCCGCCGGGGGGTGGCGGGAGGCGTTCGAACAGGCCTTCGCCCGCCACGTCGGCGCCCGGCACGCCCTGTCGGTGACGAGCGGGACGGTGGCCCTGGAGATCGCCATCCGGCTGCTCGACCTGGCCCCGGGCGACGAGGTCATCGTCACCCCACAGACCTTCCAGGCCAGCATCCAACCGCTGCTCGACCTGGACGTCACCGTCCGCTTCTGCGACATCGACCCGCTCACCCTGAACATGGACCCGGCCGCCCTGGAGCCGCTGATCACCGACCGGACCCGGGCCGTGATCCTGGTCCACTACGGCGGCTGCCCGGCCGACATGGACGCCATCATGAAGCTCGCCCGGCCGCGCGGCATCGTGGTGATCGAGGACAGCGCCCACGCGCTCGGCGCCACCTACCACGGCCGCCGGCCCGGCTCGCTGGCCGACATCGCGACCTTCAGCTTCCACTCCACCAAGAACATCACCAGCCTCGGCGAGGGCGGCATGGTCACCCTCGACCGCGACGACTGGGCGGAGCGGGTGAGCCGATACCGCAACAACTCGGTGGACGGCGTCTACGTCCAGCGCGGGACGGACGCCTCGCAGGCGCCCGCCGCACTGCCCTGGATGATGTTCTCCGACGAGATCTACGACCGCGCCTGCGCCGGCATCCGCAACGCCGGCACCAACGCCACCATGTCCGAGGCGGCGGCCGCGGTCGGCCTGGCCCAACTGGACCGGCTGGACGAGCTGGTGGAGCGCCGCCGGTCGATCGCCCGCCGGCTGGACGAGGTCGTCGCGGCCTTCCCCGGTGCCTGGCCGCTCCTCGCGCCGGAGGGCATCGGCCACGCCTACCACCTCTACACCTTCCTGGTGGAGGACCGGGAGACCCGCGACGCCCTGCTGCGCGAACTCGACGAGCGGGGCGTGGAGGTCCGGCTGCGCTACTTCCCGCTGCACCTGACGCCGGAGTGGCGCTTCCGCGGGCACGGCCCCGGCGAGTGCCCGGTCGCCGAACGGCTCTGGTTCGAGCAGCACATGAACCTGCCCTGCCACCCGGGCCTGACCGACACCCAGGTCGACCACCTCGTCGACGCCCTGACCGCCGCCCTCACCGCCGTCACGGGCGCGGCCGCGAACCTCCGCGGCGGCACGGCCGCCGCGGTCTGACCGACCGACTCCGACCGACTGACAGTAGGAGCAACCATGCCTTTCATCGAGGTCAAGATCTTCGAACAGCGCCTGACCGAGCAGACCGAGCGGGAACTGGTCGAACAGCTCACCCAGGCGACGGTGAACGTGTTCGGCGAGTCCATCCGGGACCAGACCTGGATCGTCCTCACCCCGGTCCCCGCCCACCGCTGGGGCATCGGCGGCGCCACCCACCCCCGGCCCGCCGCGCAGGAGCAGGAGCCCCGGTCATGACGGCACCACAGACTGAAGCCGCCCCCAAGGCCGAGATCGGCCGGTGGAGACTGCTGAGCATGGCGCTGCCGCCGCTACTCGGCTTGGCCTTCGTCGCCATGACGCTCATCGTCAACGCGCCGGTCTCCCCCGCCCGGACCCAGGCGTACAAGGCGGTCGCGCCGGTCGCCGACACCTACTTCCGGCAGAGCTGGATGCTCCTCGCGCCGTACTCGGTGGACTACAACGGCGAGGTCCTCTACCAGGTCGAGTACGAGAACGCGACCGGCACCCACACCACCGAACCGGCCTCGCTGTCCCGCAAGATGGCCGGCACCGCCCGCGAGATCCGGCTCGCCCCGAACCGAATGGGCGCGGTCGGCCTCTACCTGGGCGTCGAGCTCGGCAGCCTGCACGAGAAGCAGGCGGCCGTCGACGACGCCCGCAAGAAGGCGCTCTCCGACTTCTCCGGCCAGCAGTACGAGCTGGACGCCCTGTGGGCGGCGGCCAAGACCGACACCGCCACCGTGCTGTCGCCGCTGGTGAACGAGCTGCACCTGGACGGCAAGGTCACCCGGCTGCGCGCCTACTACACGTACACGCCCGTCAAGCGCTTCGACGTGCGCAACTCCCCGGAGGACCCCCGCTCCGAGGTGTTCACCGACCTCGGGTGGTTCGACTATCGGCCTGGAGCCCAGCCATGGACAGACTGAAGAACTCCGCCGCGAACGCGCTGCGCGGCGTCTCCAGCCACCCGAAGTACCTCGTCGGACTCTCGCTCTGCCGCATCCTGCTGGGCCTGAGCACCACGCTGTACTACGTCTCCAACATCCCCTACCGGGAGTTCCTCTGGGGGCCGGACAGCTACTCCGGCTACGCCGCCTTCAAGACCCTGACCGAGGACAACCACATATTCTCGCTGTACGCGCTCAGCGACAGCAGCACCTGGTTCAACCTGGTGTACTTCGTGGGCCTGACGGTCTCGCTCGCCTGGACGGTGCTCGGCGCGCGCAGCCTGACGGTGCTGCACGCGGTCTTCATGACCTCCGTCTACCACCGCAACTACACGATGTGGGAGGGCGGCGACGCGCTCACCGGCATCGTGCTGATCCTGCTGATGGGCGCCACGGTCAACGCCCACTTCAGCCCGCTGGCCGGGCGGGTCCGCGCGCGGCTGGAGCGGCGCGTCGACCGACCGCACCTGCGGACCTCGCTGCACAACACCGTGGCCGTGCTGATCGTCTTCCAGGCGTGCGTGGTCTACACCGTCTCCGCGCTGTGGAAGGTGGCCGCGCCGCAGTGGCAGGAGGGCACCGCGCTCTACTACATCAGCCACGTCTGGCAGTACACCTACAGCTCGGCCTTCCCCGAGCTGATGGACAGCCTGGTGCTGACGGCGGTCGTCACCTACTTCACCATCGCGGTGCAGCTGCTCGCCGTCCCGGCGGCGCTCACCTCGCGGCGGTGGTTCCGCGAGGCGGTCGTCCTGGGCATCGCTGGCATGCACCTCGGCATCATGGCCGGCATGGGCCTGATGACCTTCGGCTTCGCCATGATGGCCATCGACGCGGTGATCGTCCGCGACGCCGACTACCAGGCGCTGTTCCTGCGGGTACGGCTGCTGCGCGAACGCCTGGCGGCCCGGCGCGGCGACCGGACGGCGGCCTCCGAGGAGCCCGCGGCCGAGGAGCTGAGCGCGGCCTGAGGCCGCTCCCCCGGACAACGAAGAGCCCGACCGGTCGGCCGACCGGTCGGGCTCTCGCCGTGCGCCGCGGGTGGGTCAGACCATGCCGCCGGTCACCCGCAGGTTCTGGCCGCTGACGAAGCCGCCGTCCGGGCCGCACAGGAAGGCCACCACTCCGGCGATGTCCGCGGGCTCACCGATCCGGCCCAGCGGCGTCATCTTCACGGCCAGCGCCAGGCCCTCCTGGGTGATGTTGGCCCGCAGCAGCTCGGTGTCGGTGGCCCCCGGCGAGATCGCGTTGACGGTGATGCCGCGCGGCCCGAACTCCTGGGCCGCGACCCGGGTGTACTGCTCGACGGCCGCCTTGCTGCCGGCGTGCAGCGACACTCCGGGCACCGGCAGGAAGGTGTTGGCGGTCGAGAGGTTGATGATCCGGCCGCCGTCGTTCATCAGCCGCGATGCCTCCTGGAGGGCAAAGAAGACGGCCCGGGCGTTGACCGCCATCGACCCGTCGAACTCCTCCTCCGTCACGTCCTCGATGCGGGTCGCGGTGGCCGCGGCGGCGGCGTTGTTCACCAGGATGTCCAGGCCGCCCAGCAGCCCGTGCGCCTCCCGCACGGCCCGGCGCACCTCGGCGACCTCGGTGAGGTCCACCCGGATGGCGTGCGCGGTGCGGCCCGTGGCCTCGACCGCCGCCACGACCTCCTTGGCCTCCGCCTCACGCTCGCGGTAGGTGAAGGCCACGTCGGCGCCCTCGGCGGCGAGCCGCTCGACGACCCCGCGGCCGATGCCGCGCGAGCCCCCGGTGACCAGCGCCTTCTTCTGGGAAAGAGTCATCATGTGTTCCTCGGTGTGCGGAAGCGAATGTGACGAAGCGGGGGCCGGCCTGGTGGCCGGCCCCCTCGGCCGGTCATCCGGCTACCTGGACGTCGAGGTAGGCCGGGTCCGGCGGGATGGACGACAGGTCGGCGACGAAGCGCACCAGGCCGTCCTCGCGGGAGATATCCTCGAAGCCGTTGAACTTGAAGGAGACGTACATCATCCGGTTGCGGTCAGTCGGCACGAAGTCCGCGATCAGCCGGGCGCCCGCGTCCCGGGCCCGCCGCTTGACGTGGTTGATCAGCACGGTACCCACGCCGCGCGACATCACCCGGCAGGACATCAGCAGCAGCCGGAGGTGCCAGTCCTCCGCCCCCTGCTCCACCAGGGCCAGCCCGATGGTGCCGTACGGGCCGTAGCGGTCGGTCAGCGAGGCGGTCAGCAGCAGATGCCGGTCCGAGGTGCGGAAGACGTCCAATTCCTCGTACGAGTAGGTGACGCCGGTCGTGTTCAACTGGTTGGTGCGGACGGTCAGTTCCTCGGCGCGCTGGAGGTCCGACTCGCTCGCGGGGGCGATCGCGAACCGCATGCCCAGGCGGGCCAGGAACTCGTCTTGGGCACCGTCGAACTTCTCCTCGACGTCCTTGCGGACCTGGTCCGCGCGGTACATCTCGCGGCGGCGCCGGGAGTCCTCGGTGGCGAACCGCGGCATCAGCTCCGGCATGCCCGTCAGTCCGGGCAGCTCGGCCGCGTCCAGGCAGCGCACCTGCGGGAGTTCGAAGGAGACCTCGTCCCGCTCGAAGGGCTGGTCGTCGATGAACGCGATCGTGTCCAGGCCGATGTTCAGCGCCTCGGCCACGGACCGCACGGACGTCGACTTGGCGCCCCAGTTGATCTGCGGGTGCAGGAAGTACTCGGCCAGGCCGAGCTCCTCGAGCCGGGCCATGGCGGCCTCGTGGTCGTTGCGGCTGGCGATCGAGTGCAGGATGCCGCGCTCGTCCAGGGTACGGATGGCCTCGGCGACGCCGGGCCGCAGCGTGACCTGTCCGTCCTCCAGCAGCACGCCGTCCCAGACGGTGTGGTCCAGGTCCCACACCACACACTTCACGGTCTTGCCGGTCGCGCTCATACGGCACGCTCCCGCAGGGCGGCCTGCGCCAGGTAGTCCTGCTGCACTTGGGTGCTTCCCTCGATGATTTCCATGATCTTCGCGTCCCGGAGCATGCGCTGGGCCGGGTGGCCCTCGGCGCAGCCCGCGGCCCCGAAGATCTGTACGGTGTCGGCCGCCGCGCGGAACGCCTTGACGGAGGCGAAGTACTTGGCCATCCAGGTCGCGTTCACCGTCGCCGGGTCGCCCGCGTCCTTCAGCTGCCCGGCCCGCAGGCAGAGCAGCCGGGCCGCTGTCGTGTCGGTGACCATGTCGGCGATCATGCGGCGGACCAGTTGGTGCTCGCCCAGCGGCTTGCCGAACTGGACCCGCTCGTCGGCGTGCGCCATTGCGGCGTCGGCGCACGCGGCGAGCAGGCCGACGCACCCCCACGCCACGCTGTAGCGGCCGATGTCCAGCGCGCTGGTGGCCACCGCCGACAGGCCGAATCCGGGCCGCCCCACCAGGGCCTCGGCCTGCACCCGGCAGTCCTGAAGCCGTAGTTCGGCCAGCAGGGAGGCCCGGGTGCCGAGCATGCCGGCGACCGGCACGACCTCCAGCCCGGGGGCGTCGCGGCCGACCAGGAACGCGGTGATCCGGTCGTCCAATCGGGCGAACACCAGGTAGACGTCCGCCCGTTGTCCGAAGGTGGTCCACTTCTTGCCGCCGGTGAGGGTGTAGCCGCCGTCCGGCAGACGCTTCGCGGTGGTGCGCAGCCGCCCGGCGTCGCTGCCGGCCTCGGCCTCGGAGAGCCCGAAGGCGCCGACGCTCTCGCCACTGGCGAGGCGGGGCAGCCAGTGGGCGCGCTGCTGCTCGCTGCCCCAGCGGGTCACCGCGTGCACCACCATACTGTGCACGGTCAGCAGACTGCGCATCGACGAACAGCCGTGGCCAACCGCCTCGTTCAGCAGCCCGAACGAGACCGCGTCGAGCCCGGCGCCGCCGTACTCCGGGGGCACCAGTGCGCCGAGGTGGCCGCGCGCGGCGAAGCCGGCGACGGCCGATTCGGGCACGGCCTGGTTCTCGTCCCATGCGCCGGCGTACGGGGCGATCTCCTTCGCCACGTAGGACCGGGCTTCCGCGAACATGCTCTCCTGCCGCGCCGTCAACTGCATCGTGCGTTCCCCTGTACTCGTCAGGCGGTCGGCGTGGCCGCGGCCTTGCGCGCCACAAAAGCGGCGACGGCGTCCACGCTGCGGAAGTTGTCCATCTCCAGGTCCTCGTCGGCGACCGGGGTCGCCAGCTCGCTCTCGACGAACATCACCAGCTGCATGATGAACAGCGAGTTCACGAAGCCGGAGGCGAACAGGTCGTCGCTGTCGGCGAGTTCGCGGTTGCGGACGTACTTGCCGATGAATTCCCTGGTGGCGGACTTGATGGCGTCCATCGGGACCTCTCTGTGAAGGGTGCAGGGTGGGCAGCGGGCGGGCCGCGTCAGGCGGCGGGCCGCCCGCCGTAGTCGTAGAAGCCACGGCCGCTCTTGCGGCCGTGCAGACCGGCGTGGACCATCCGCTGGAGCAGCGGGCAGGGCCGGTACTTGCTGTCGCCGAAGCTCTCGTGCAGGCCCTCGATCGAGAGCAGGATGGTGTCCAGCCCAATCAGGTCGGCCGTCTCCAGCGGCCCCATCGGGTGGCCGAAGCAGGTCTTGAAGATCCGGTCGACGTCCTCGACGGTGCTGACGCCGTCCTGGAGCAGAAAGACCGCCTCGTTGATGGTCAGCATCAGGACGCGGTTGGACACGAAGCCGGGCGCGTCGTTGACGACGATGCCCTCCTTGCCCATCGCCGCGAGCAGCCGCCGCGTGGTGTCGGTGGTCGCCTCGGAGGTGTGGTGCCCCCGGATGACCTCGACGACCGGCTTCTGCGTGACCGGGTTCATGAAGTGAGTGCCAACGACCCGGTCCGGGCGCGACACCGCGCCGCCGACCTTGGTGATCGGGATGCAGGAGGTGTTGACCGCGAAGACCGCGTGCTCCGGGCAGAGCCGGTCGATCTCCTGGTACACCCGGCGCTTGGTCTCCCAGTCCTCGGTGACGTTCTCGATGACAAAGTCCACCTCGGTGAACCCGCTGTAGTCGGTGGCGAAGGTGATCCGCTCCAGCACCTCGGCCAGCGGGACCTGCGGCCCGCCAGCGCCCAGCAGCCGCTGGAAGCGGACCTTCTGCTCGATCGCCGAACGGGCCCCCGCCAGCGCCTCCTCAGAGATGTCGACCAGGATCACCCGCAGTCCGTGCTGGGCGAGCACCAGGGCCACCTCACGGCCCATCACTCCGGCGCCGGCCACACCGACCACCCGCAGCGCTTCCATGTTCTCCTCCATGCCGTTGTCGTTCCGTTCGCGCTCCGCGCTGGCCGCCCGCCCGGCGGCCGTCACCGGGCCTCCGCCTTCGCCCGGTCCACGACCGTGGCCAGCTCGGCGACCGTCAGCGCGTTGAAGATGGTGCCGACGGCCACGTCGACGCCCAGCTCCGCGCGCAGCCGCGCGGTGAGCTGGATGCCCAGCAGCGAGTGCCCGCCGAGCTCAAAGAAGCCGTCGTGCACGCCGACCCGGTCCAGGCCCAGCAGGTCCCGCCAGAGCGCGGCCAGCGCGGTCTCGGTCTCCCCGCGCGGGGCGGTGTACGGGGTCATCAGGTGCGGCCGGGGGTGGGCGGGGCCGACCGGAGCGCCGCCGGCGGCGGCCTGCTGCGGCTGCTCGCCCTCGGCGATCACCTGGGCCCGCACCGCGTCCAGGTCCTGGGTGCAGACGGCGATCTGAGGGCCCGGGCCCGCCGCAACGATCCGGTCGAAGGCCGCCACGCCCTCGCCCGGCCGGATGCCCTGCTCCAGCTGCTGCCGCAGGAAGGCCACGCCCGGCGCCTCGCGCTCCGGCTCGGCCTTGGCAAAGCGGTAGCCGACGATCTCCTCGGAGCTGCCGTCGCGCAGGCCCGCCAGCCGCTCGGTGAGGTCACCGGTCCGCTTCAGGACGAAGCCCTCGACGACGACCAGCACGCGGCCGTCCTCGTCGGTGATCGTCACGTCGGCGGAGAGGGTCTCCAGCGCCGGGTCGTCGGCCACGGCGTAGCGGTGGTGGCTGTAGACGCGTGCGGTGAGCGGGGCGTACTGGGTGATGCGGCCGTAGGAGATCGGGATGCGGAAGTCCTGCGCCGCGTGCACGCCGACGAAGGCGGTGGCGAGGTCCATAAGCGACGGGTGGAGGGCCAGCTCCGGGACTTCCTGGGCGTACGGCTCCGGCAGGGCCAGCAGGGCCAGGTACTCCCGGTCGCCGGCGTACATCCGCTCCAGGCAAAGCGAGCGGCCGGAGAAGCCCATCGGGCCCTCGTGCACCGGGTTCTCCACCGGGCGCAGGCCGTCCGGCCCGGTCATGGCCGCGACGTCCAGGCGCTCGCCGACCGGCCCCGCTCCCCGGTCGCCGGCGGTCGCCGTGCCGGCCGTCGCAGTGCCGGTGGAGTTGAGCTGCCAGGCGGCCTTGCCGTCGTACCGGCTGACCACCGAGAAGGCGTAGTCCTCGCCGGTGCGGGCGAGCACCACCCGGACCTCGCGGGGCCGGTCCTCGTCCACCACGATCGGGGCGAAGAAGGTGATGTCGGACAGCTCCCGCAGCTCCCGGCCGGAGTGCTCGGCGACCGCCGCCCGGACCAGTTCCAGGTGGCCGGTGCCGGGGACGACCGGGTGGCCCAGCATCCGGTGCTCATCGACCAGCCAGCTGCGGTCGGCGCTGAAGTCGGCCGCGTAGACCGCGTGCCGCTCGGTGGCGGTACGGCGGCGCTGGAGCAGCGGGTGGCCGAGCTCGGTGGCCTGCGCCTCGGCGCCCGCGTCGGCCGCCGCGGAGCCGCCGACGGTGCGCTCGGCCATGCCGACCTCGCGCCAAGCGTCCCAGTTGACCGCCGTGACTGGCAGGTCGCCGAGGGCGTCGTGGTGGTGCGCCACCGCGTCCAGGAAGGCGTTGGCCGCGCAGTAGTCCACCTGCCCGAGCCCGCCGGTGACGGACAGCAGGGAGGAGCACAGGACGACGAAGTCCAGGTCCGCCGCGACCTCGCGGCAGGCCGCCAGCAGCGCCAGCGTGCCCTCCACCTTCGGCGCCAGCACCTCGGCGGCCGCCTGCGGGTCCTTGAGCTGCATCAGGCCGCCGCCGGGCACGCCTGCGGCGTGCACGACGCCGTGCACGGCCCCGAAGAGCTCCACGGCCCGGCGCATCGCCGCGGCCACGGCCGGGCCGTCGGTGATGTCGGCGCGGACGACCTCGACCCGGCTGCCGAGCGCCTCCAGCTGCCGCACCCGCTCGATCCGCCGCACCACCGCGGCGTCCGCCCTGGAGTCTGCGGCCAGGGCGTCCCACTCCTCGCGGGGCGGCAGCCCGTGCCGGCCGATCAGCACCAGGTTGGCGCCGGCCGTCCGGGCCAGGTGGGCGGCCAGCTCCAGGGCCATGCCGCCGAGGCCGCCGGTGATCAGGTAGGTGCCGCCGCGGCGCAGCCAGGGGTTGGCCTGCTCCGTGCCGTCAACCGCGGAGGGGCCGTCGACCGGAGCGGGCAGGAACACCCGCCGCCAGCGGCTGGTGCCACGCAGCGCGAGCTGGGTGTCGGTGACCGGCTGGTGCAGCTGCGCCACCAGGGCGTCCAGCGCCCGGGCCGGGTCGCGGCGGCTCGCCGGGGCGGTGAGGCTGATGTCCACGCTGCGGCAGGCGACGCCCGCCGACTCGCGCGGCCAGACCTGGGTGGGGCCCAGCAGCAGGGCCTTGAGCGGCTGCGAGTCGCTGCCCTGCCACGGGTGCAGGTCGCTGGAGACGACCGTGACGGCCACCTCCTCGGCGGCGCCGGTCGCGCCGAGCGCCTGGGCCAGGAACAGCAGGCTGTCGAAGGTGCGCCGGCGGAGTTCGGTAGGGGCCGGGCGGTCGTCCGAGCCGGTCACGCTCCAGCAGTGCACGATGTGCCGCGGCAGCGTGCCGGCGCGGTCGAGCTCGCGCAGCAGCGCGGCATAGTCCTCGGCCCGGTCCGGCCGTACGGTGTGGCGGCCGTTGCCCAGCGCCTGCCACGCGTCGCCGGGCCAGACGGTCACCACCCGGTGTCCGCGCTCGGTCAGCCGGGTGACGACGTGGTCGCCGACCGCCCGGTCGTCCAGGAACACGAGCCAGTCGGCGGGATCGCCGGCGGCGCCGGCCCCAGCGAACAGCGGCGGCAGCGGTTCCCAGCCCGGCACCGAGAACCACTCGGCGAGGTTCTCCCGGCGGACCAGCTCGGGGGCGGCCGCCGTCGTGGCCTGCTCGGTCTCCCAGCGCGGGGTGACGCGGTGTTCGCGCAGGTCTAAGGGGGTGGTGGGGAGGGCGACCCGGGCCGGGCCGCCCTCGATGGCGGGCCACTGCACCGGCACCCCGGCGAGCCAGAGCTTGCCGAGCGTGCCGCGCAGGAACCCGGCCGCCGGCCGCCGGTCGAAGGACGGGGGCAGGGTGGCGAGCACCAGCTGGGCCGCGGTGTCCTCGGCGGGGCGGTTGCGCAGGGCGATACCGCCCAGCGTGGCACCCGGGCCGATTTCGAGCAGGACCCGCTCCGGCTCAGACCACAGCTTCCGGACGCCGTCGGCGAACCGGACCGGCTCGCGCAGGTGCCGCGCCCAGTAGTCGGGGTCGGTGGCCTGCTCGTCGGTGATCCAGTCACCGGTCACGTTGGATAGGTACGGGACGGACGGCGGCTTCAGCGCGAAGCCCGCCACCAGCTTGGTGAACTCCTCGACGACCGGCTCCATCATGACGGAGTGGAAGGCGCGCGAGGCGTTCAGCCGGCGGGTGGCCACGCCTTCGGCGGCCAGGTCAGCCTTGACTGCGGCGATCGCGTCCGGCTCGCCGGACAGCACGCACAGCTCCGGCCCGTTGACCGCGGCCAGCGAGAGCCGGTCGCCGAGCAGCGGGCGGACCTTCGACTCGGGCAGCGGCACCGCGAGCATCGCTCCGGGGGCGAGCCGGCCGATCAGTTCGGCCCGCGCAGCCACGAGGGTCAGCGCGTCCTCCAGGGTGAGCACGCCCGACAGGCAGGCCGCCACGTACTCGCCCAGGCTGTAGCCGATCAGGGCGTCCGGCCGGACCCCCCAGTGCTCCAGCAGCCTGGCCAGCGCGTACTCCACGACGAACAGGGCCGGCTGGGCCTGCTCGGTCTCGCTCAGCCCCGCCGCCGGGTCCGCCCCGCGGCCGAGCAGCCGGCGCAGGTCGGGGCCCTGCCCCGGCTCGTCAGCAGAGGCGGAGGCTGAGGCGTCGACGGGGGCGGGCCCGGGGTAGAGCGCGGCGTGCAGGTCGATGCCGGAGCGCTCCTTCAGCAGGGCCGCGCAGCGGTCCACCTCGGCGCGGAAGACCGGTTCGGTCTCGTAGAGTTGACGCCCCATCTGCGGGTACTGGTCGCCCAGGCCGGTCAGCAGGAGAGCGACCGGCGGGGCCTCGTTCGCGGCCTGCCCGGCGAAGAGGGCGTCGGCGGAGGCGCCGCGCAGCGCGGCGGCGGCCCCGTCCAGGTCGCGGGCGACGGCGATCCGCCGGTGCGGGAAGTGGCCGCGGCCGTGCTGGAGCGTGCGGGCGACGTCGGCGAGCCGCAGTGTGGGGTGGTCGGCAAGGTGGGCGGCCAGTTGCTCGGCGGCCTGCTCGGCGCCCTCCGGGGTGCGGGCGGACACCGGCAGCAGCTGCCAGCGGCCGTCAGGCTCGTCCGCCGCGTGGACGGCCGGCTCCGGTGCCTGTTCCAGGACGACGTGCGCGCCCGTGCCGCCCAATCCGAAGGAGCTGACCCCGGCCCGCAGCGGGCCGGATCCGGCCGTCCACGCGGTGAGTCGGTCGTTGACCCGGAACGGGGTGCGGGAGAAGCGGATCCGCGGGTTGGGCCGCTCGTAGTGCAGGGTCGGCGGCAGCATCCGGTGCTGGAGCGAGAGGACGGTCTTGATCAGACCGGCGATGCCGGCGGCGGCGTGGGTGTGCCCGATGTTCGTCTTGACGGAGCCGAGCGCGCAGTCTCCCTCGCGCCACCCGGCGGCGCGGAAGGCGCGGTCGAGCGCGTCGATCTCGATGCGGTCGCCGAGCGGCGTGCCGCTGCCGTGCGTCTCGACGTAGCCGATGGTGTGGGGGTGGACGCCGGAGCGCTCCAGCGCGGTGCGGACAACCTCGGACTGGCCCTGCACGCTGGGGGCGGTGAAGCCGACCCGGTCGGCGCCGTCGTTGCCGACAGCGGAGCCGAGGATCACGGCCCGGATCGGGTCGCCGTCGGCGATCGCGTCGGCCAGCCGACGCAGCACCACGACGCCCACGCCGTCGCCGATGACGGTGCCCTCGGCGGCGGCGTCGAAGGCGCGACAGTGCCCGTCGGAGGAGAGGATGCCGCCGCGCTGGAAGACGTAGCCCCGCTGGTGGCCCGAGCGGACGGTGGCACCGCCGGCCAGCGCGGTGTCGGACTCGCCCGTGAGCAGGCTCTGGCAGGCGAGGTGCACCGCGACCAGCGAGGTGGAGCAGGCGGTCTGCACGGTCACCGACGGGCCGGTCAGGCCGAGCTTGTACGAGACGCGGGTGGCCAGGTAGTCGCTGTCGTTGGCGACGTCGCGGGCGAACTCCGCGCCCCCGTCCCCGTCGGTGCGCACGTGCTGGAGATAGTCGCTGCGGTAGCCGCCGGCGAAGACGCCGACCTTGCCGTCGAGCCGGTCGGGGCGGCGTCCGCTGTCCTCGATGGCCTCCCAAGCGCACGTCAGCATCAGCCGGTGCTGCGGATCCATGATGTCCGCTTCCCGGGGGTTGACGCCGAAGAAGCCCGCGTCGAAGCCGAATTCGTCGTTCAGCACGGCCTGGGCCGGGACGAAGTCGGGGTCGGCGCGCAGCGCCTCCGGCACGCCCGCGGCCGTCAGCTGCCCGTCGTCGAAGAACGTGACGCTCTCGGTGCCGTCCCGCAGGTTGCGCCAGAACGCGCCCGGTCCGTCGGCGCCGGGGAACCGGCAGCCGATGCCAACCACCGCGATGCGGTTGTCGGGGGCGCCGGCGGTGGCCATCTCGCGTCGACTCATCGCTGCCCCTCTCCTCCTTCGGTGTGGGGGGCGAAATCCAGCCCCAGGTCCAGTGCGGGCGCCGAGTGGGTCAGCGCACCGACGGCGAGCAGGTCGACGCCGGTGCGGGCGTACGCGGCGGCGACGTCGAGGGTGAGCCCTCCGGAGGCCTCCAGGCGAGTGCGGGTGCCCGCGGCGTCGCGGCGTCGGACCGCCTCGGCACACTGCTCGACGGTGAAGTTGTCCAGCATCACCTCGTCGGCCCCGAGGGCCAGCACCTCGTCGAGCTCGGCGAGGGTGGTCACCTCGACCTCGCAGGGCAGGCCTGTGGCATGGGCGCGGGCGGCCTGCAGCGCGGCGCCCGCCGATCCGGCGGCGACGATGTGGTTGTCCTTGACGAGGATCGCGTCGCCGAGGCCGAGGCGGTGGTTCTCGCCGCCGCCTCGGCGCACCGCGTACTTCTCCAGCAGGCGCAGGCCCGGCAGGGTCTTGCGGCTGTCGCGGACCGTGCAGTGGGTACCCGCCAGCGCGTCGGTCCAGCGGGCCGTGAGGGTGGCGATGCCGGAGAGGTGGCACAGCAGGTTGAGCATGGTGCGCTCGGCGACGAGCAGTTCGCGGGTCGGGGCGGTCACGCGCATCGCGACGTCACCGGGGCCGAGCCGGTCGCCGTCCGCGCGGCACTCGGCGATCTCGAACCGCCCCCCGGTGACGAGGTCGAGCACGGCCAGCGCCACCGGCATGCCGGCCAGCACTCCCGGCTGCCGGGAGGCGACGACCGCCGCGGTGACGGCGTCGGCGGGCACGGTGGCGTCGGTGGTGGCGTCGGCGCCGTAGCGGAGATCCTCCTCCAGCGCGGTGACGACCACCCGGCGGGCGTCCTCGGCGTCGATGCCGGCGGCGCGCAGGCGCTCGTCGGTCGCGGGCGACCAGGCCTGGGCGATCATGCTGCTCCTCCCACGGGAACGGGGTGGTGGACGGCCGGTCGTCCGGTGGCCGCGTCCAGCCGTACGGTCGTCGAGCGGCCCCAAGCGATGTCGTCGCTGCCGGGGAAGTCGGTGCGCACGTGGCAGCCGCGGGTCTCGCGGCGCTCGGCCGCGGCACCGAGGAGGGCGTCGGCCACCAGCGCGAGCGCCGCGTCCTCGACCGCCGGGGCCGAGTCGAGCGGGCGCCGGTGGGCGGCGGCGATGGTGGCGGCGGCCTCTGCCAGGCCGTCCGCGGTACGGCCGATGGCCGCGTGACGGCTCATCGCCCGTTGTAGCACGGGGCGGTCCGCCACCGCCGCGACGGCCGGGCGGTCCGGCCAGAGCGCCGTGTCCCGGGCGATCGGGGTGCGCTCGCGGAGGTCGGCCGCGACCGCCCGTGCCGCCCGCTCCCCCACCACGAGCCCTTCCAGCAGGCTGTTTGAGGCGAGCCGGTTGGCGCCGTGCAGTCCGGTGCGGGCGACCTCGCCGGCCGCGTACAACCCGGGTACCTCGGTGCGGCCGTCGACGCTCGCCACCACACCTCCGCACGAGAAGTGGGCCGCGGGTGCGACCGGGATGGGCTCGCGCGCCGCGTCGACGCCGGCGGCGGCGCACATGGCGTGGACGGTCGGGAAGCGGCGCCGGAAGGCCTCCGGCCCGAGGTGGGTGGCGTCCAGCAGGACGTGGTCGCTGCCGGTCTCCGCCATCCGGCGGGTGATGGCGGCGGACACCACGTCGCGCGGGGCGAGGTCGGCGAGCGGGTGCACGCCGGTCATCACCCGCTCGCCCCGGGTGTCCAGCAGGACGCCGCCCTCGCCGCGGACGGCCTCGGTGACCAGGGGCCGGCGGCCGCGCGCACCGGGGCCGGTGAACAGCACCGTCGGGTGGAACTGGACGAATTCGAGGTCCGCCAGGCTCGCTCCGGCGCGCAGCGCCAGGGCGAGTCCGTCGCCGGTTGCGCCCTCCGCGTTGGACGTCGCCTGGTAGAGCTGTCCGAGGCCGCCGGTGGCCAGCAGCACGGCCGGGGCTGCGATCAGGCCCGGCACGGCCGCCGGGTCCAGCACCGCGAGGCCCGCCACCGCGCCGTCGGGCGTGCGCAGCACGTCCAGGGCGGTGTGCCCGGTCAGCACGATGACCCGGCGGTCGCGGGCGGCCGCCAGCAGGGCCCGCTCGACCTCGGCGCCGGTGGCGTCGCCCCCGGCGCGCAGGATGCGGAAGGCACTGTGGCCGCCCTCGCGGGTACGGGCGAGGGCGCCGTCGTCGCCGGTGTCGAACCGGGCGCCGGTCCGGCGCAGCCGCTCGACCGCGTCCGGACCGTGCGCGACGATCAGTTCGACCGCGCCGTCCTCGCAGAGTCCGGCGCCGGCCACGTGGGTGTCCTGCGCGTGCCGCTGGACGGTGTCCCCGGGCTCGTGCGCGGCAGGCAGAACCACGGCCACCCCACCCTGGGCGTGGCGGGTGTTGCCGTCCTCGGGGGCACCCTTGGTCACCACCAGGACCCGCAGCCCGAGTTCGACGGCGGTCAGGGCGGCGGTCAGGCCGGCGACGCCGGTCCCCACCACCACGAGGTCCGCGCGGGCCTCCCAGCGCGGGTCGGTCATTCGCCACCGCCCGGCCGGCCGATGGCGATCATCCGCTGGACGGACTCCCGGCCACGACCGGCGACCTCCGGGTCCACGTGCACCTCGTCCGCGCCCTCGCGCAGCGCGCGCAGCAGCGCGGCCGGCGTGATCATCTTCATGTAGCGGCAGGAGGCGCGCTCGTTGACGGCCCGGAAGTCGATCTCCGGCGCTGCCTTGCGCAGCTGGTGCAGCATCCCGATCTCGGTGGCCACCAGGACGGAACGCGCCCCGGTCTCGCGCGCCGCGTCGAGCATCCCGCCGGTGGAGAGGATCTTCACCCGCTCCTGGGGCACGATGCCCTCGCCCGCGAGGTACAGCGCGGAGGTGGCGCAGCCGCACTCGGGGTGGACGAAGAGCTCGGCGTCGGGGTTGGCGGCCGCCCGGTCGGCCAGCTCGGCACCGTTGATGCCGGCGTGCACGTGGCACTCACCGGCCCAGATGTGCATGTTCGTGCGGCCGGTCTCCCGCTTGACGTGGGCGCCGAGGAACTGGTCCGGGCAGAAGAGCACCTCGCGGTCGGCCGGGATCGACTCGACCACCTCGACCGCGTTGGAGGACGTGCAGCAGATATCGGTTTCCGCTTTCACCTCGGCGGTGGTGTTCACGTACGAGACCACCACCGCGCCCGGGTGCTCGGCTTTCCACGCCCGCAGCTCTTCGGCGGTGATGGAGTCAGCCAGCGAACAACCGGCCCGGGCGTCCGGAATGATGACCCGCTTCTCGGGGGCCAGCATTTTGGCCGTTTCCGCCATGAAGTGGACGCCGCAGAAGATGATGGTATCGGCGTCGCACTCGGCGGCGATCCGGCTCAGTCCGAGAGAGTCGCCCACGTGGTGTGCGATTTCCTGGATCTCCGGGAGCTGGTAGTTGTGCGCGAGAATCACCGCATTGTGCTGCTCAGCGAGCCGCAGTACCTCGTCGCGCCAGGCCTCGTCGGCCACCACCCCTCCGTACGGGGTCAGATCACCCTCCGGGTGCTCCCCTTCGGACGAGGCCACCACGGGAATCACTTCCGCCGTCATCTGTTCAAGCCCTTCCAACCGAAAGCCTGGCGAACGAATTCGTCTGAGGTGAACAACGTATTCCGGCGCCCTAAAACCGACCTTAAAGCTCGCCGTTCTGCCGGATATCCGACGCTAAAGAAGTACGAAAATCCCCCCAGACCCGAGGAATATCGCGCCGAATGGGGCGTTAGCATGACGGCATATCACGTGACTCACGGCTGCCGGCATTCGGTTTACCGTCAAAAGCCCACGCGGAGAAACCCTTCTCCAGGAGGTTCTGTGAACGCTACTCTCGATGAACTGCGCAGCATTCTCACGGAGCTGGGCGTGCCGGAGGACGAGCTGACGCCCGGCTGCCGGCTGCGCTCCGGCCTCGGCCTGGACTCCACCGAGACCGCCCAGCTGGAGCTGGAGATCGAGGAGCGCCTGCTCGCCCGAATCGACCTCTGGGACAAACACGACTACTCGCTGGCCGAACTGGCCGAGGTGGTCGACCGGGAGGCCGCGGACGGAAACGCGGACGGGGCCGGGGCCGCCGTGAAGGGCGAGCGATGAGCGACATCATCGTGCAAGTCCCCGAAGAGCGCGCCGAGGAGTACCGCCGCCTCGGCTGGTGGCAGCCCCGACTGGTCACCGACCTGGCGCTCGGCCCCTCGCGGGCCCACCCGGAGCGCTGCGCCGTCGTCGACGGCGAGCACCGGCTCACGTACGGCGAACTCGCCGCGGCCGTCGACGCGGCGGCGGCCCGGCTGCACCACCTCGGCATCGGCCGAGGCGACCACGTGCTGGTCCAGCTGACCAACAGTCTGGAGTACGTGGTCACCACGCTCGCCCTGATCCGGCTCGGCGCGCCTCCGGTGGTTGCCCTGCCGGCGCTGCGCGAGCATGAACTCGATCACGTGCTGAGCGTCACCCGGCCGGTCGCGCTGGCCGTGCCGCGCCGCTCGCGCCGCTTCGACCACCTGGCCATGGCCGAACGCCTGCGGGCGCGGCACCCGAGCATCCGCACCCTGCTGGTAGCCCGCGCGGAGCGGAGCACGGCGGGGGAGGACGTGCCGGTCCGGGAGGGCCTGGCCGACCTCACCGCGCTGACCCTCGGCGATGTGCTGCCCGGCGTCGATGCCCCGGACCACGGGCCGTCCCGCGCCGCCGGGGACACCCCGGAGCCGCCCACTCCGCAGGACAACGCGCTGTTCCTGCTCTCCAGCGGCACCACCGGCCCGCCGAAGGCGATCCCCCGCCCGCACGAGGCGTTCGGGCACGTGATCGGCTCCGCGGCCGAGGTGTCCGGGCTGACCGAGTCCTCCGTCTACCTGGCGGTGATGCCGGCGGCGCACAGCTTCGTCTTCGGCCACCCCGGGATCCTCGGCACCCTCTCGCGCGGCGGCCGGATCGTCCTCGACTCCCCCGACGACCCCCGGCGGACCCTGGCACTCATCGAGCGCGAAGGCGTCACGCACTGCGCCCTGGCCCCGGCCGTCCTGCTCCAGTGGCTGGCCGCCGCCGAGGAGGGCGATCACGACCTGACCAGCCTTCGGGTACTCCAGGTCGGCGGCGCCCGGCTGGACGCCACCACCGCCCGCCGGGTGCGCGAGCTGCTGGGCTGTCAGGTCCAGCAGGTGTACGGGATGAGCGAGGGCCTGCTCAACTTCACCCGGCTCGACGACCCGGACGCGGTGGTGGACGAGACCCAGGGCCGTCCCTCGGCCGCCGGCGACGAACTCCTCGTCGTCGACGAGTCCGGCCACGTGATGGGCCCGGGCGAGACCGGCGAACTCCTCACGCGGGGCCCCAGCGTGCTGGCCGGCTACTACGGCGAGGCCGAGGGCAACGCCCGCGCGTTCACCGCGGACGGCTACTATCGCACCGGCGACCTGGTGCGGCTGCACCCCAGCGGCAACCTGGTGGTCGCGGGCCGGGTGAAGGACGTCATCAATCGAGGCGGCGAGAAGATCCCCGCAGACGAGCTGGAGGCCGTCGTCCTGACCCACCCGGGCGTCCGCGCCGTCGCGGCGGTCTCCATGCCGCACCCGCTGTACGGCGAGGCGGTGTGCCTCTTCGTGGTGCCGGCCGAGGGCGGGGAGCCGACCCTGCGCGAGCTGCGGCGCCACCTGGAGGACAAGGGGCTGGCCCGCTACAAGCTGCCAGAGCGGCTCGTACCGGTGGCGGCCCTGCCGCTGGCCGGCGTCGGCAAGGTGAACAAGGTGGCGCTGCGCGCCGAGGCCGCCCGGCTGGTAGCGGCCGAGCGGGCCGCCCGCTCATGAGCCGCACCAACCCCGGACAGGCCCGCGAACTTCCCGTGCCGGACGGCGAAGCCGCGCGATCCGAGCACAGCGAGCACCGCGGCGTATCCGGGAGGCGCGTCAAGTCGGGCCAGCCGCATCTCTTCGACCAGCCATGGCCGGCCCTCCCAGTGCGTGAGCGTCGGCATGCCCTCCGGATCCTCCACACCCAGCCGGTTCATGGGGAACCTCAGTCCGTCACCGGTCGCCTTCAGTGCTGCCTCCTTGCACGTCCACACGGACAGCACCCGGCGCCGGCGCGCGGATTCCGCCAGCTCCGCGTAGGCGGGCGCCTCTGTAGGAGACAGCACCCTGGGCGCGAGCCGCGGCAGGTCGATGGTTCCGTCGTCGCTCTCCACGTCGATCCCCAGGGGTGTCTCCCGGGCCACAGCGAGGGCGATGTGCTCGCCCGAGTGGGACAGCGACAACTCGAAGGACTCGCCCACGACCACCCTGGGCTTGCCGTGCGGCCTTCCGCATCCATCACACTCCCGGATGACGGGTACGTCGCGGGGCGCGATGTCCGTGTAGCCGCCCACGGCCAGCCGGATCAGGGCGCAGCCCATGACGAACCTGGCCGCGTCACCGTCCCTGCGCAGCTGCGCGAGGCGATCCCGCTCCTGCTCACCGAGCAGGTCGCGGTGGTACGGACGCACGTCACCTACCGTCCCCCACCACACGTGGACGGTCCCCTCCAGCAGTTCCGCACTCATCTCGACGACGGCCCTCACGCGACCACCACTCCTTCGCACAACGGATCGGACAGGACGGCTTCCATGACTCTTTCGGTGTGTGTCTTCTGCAGCGCCTCGGACTCGGTCGAGGCCCGATACCTGAAGCTGGCGGAAGAGGTGGGCACGGCCATCGCCGCCTGCGGGTGGACACTGGTCTCCGGCGGCGAGCACGTCTCGATGATGGGCGCGGTGGCGGCTGCTGCCCGGGCAGCGGGCGGGCAGACGGTGGGGATCGTCTCGGACTCGCTGCTGCACCGCGCCGACCGTGACAGCGACCGACTGATCGTCGCCCAGGGCATCGGTGCCCGCAAGCAGCGGATGACCGAGGAGGCCGACGCCTTGCTCGCACTGCCGGGCGGCCTCGGCACCTGCGACGAGATCTTCACCGCGTGGACGGAACGCATGGTCGGAGTGCATGACAAGCCGCTCATCCTGCTCGACCCCGACGATCACTTCGGCGGCCTGCTCGACTGGGTCGCCGACGCCCGGGCGCGCGGCTTCGTACAGGCGAGCTCGCTGACAGCGGTGCGGCACGTGCGCACCGTCGCCGATGCCCTGGACGCCTGCGCCGGCTGACTTCCCGCCATCGCGTCCCGCCGAGCCGGCCCACCTACAGAAAGGTCCCAGAGAACACCATGGAAGCGACGAACCGCACGAGCCCGTGGCTGATCACCCCCCGGCCCGACACCAACGCCCGGCTGAGGCTCTTCTGCATCCCCTACGCGGGCGGTGGAGCGTCGATGTACCGCGCCTGGGCGCACCGGCTTCCGGCCGGGGTGGAGGTCAACGCCGTGCAGCTGCCTGGCCGCGAGGAGCGCTTCCGTGAGGAACCGGTGCGCAGGCTCGACGACGTGGTCGCCGAACTCGGCACCGTGCTGGCCGGGCACACCGACCGGCCCTACGCCCTCTTCGGACACAGCATGGGCAGCCTGCTGGCCTTCGAGACCGCGCGGTGGCTGCGCGCCGAGGGCTGCCCGGCGCCCGAGTTCGTCATCGTGTCGGGTCGCGGAGCAGCGCAGATACCGCCGCCGTGGCCGGTCATTCACCACCTTCCGGAGGAGGAGTTCGTTCAGCAGGTCATGAAGATGCACGGCACGCCCGCCTGGGTCTTCGAGGACGAGCAGCTGCGCGCGATGGTGGTGCGGACCCTGCGGGCCGACCTGGCGGTGGTGGACACCTACCGGTACCGCGACGAGGACCCGCTGCCGTGCCCGCTCACGGCCTTCACCAGCCCCGACGACCGACTCGCCCCGGTGGAGCACGTCCGCGCCTGGGCGGAGCAGACCACGGCGGACTTCAAGTATCACGAGATCGAGGGCGGGCACTTCTTCCTCCGGGACAATGCGGAGTCCTTCCTCTCCATGCTGAGTTGCGAGCTACAGACGGGGCTCTCGTCGTGACAGCGGTCCACCGCGCCCTCTTGGTCGACCAGGTGATCGAGCACATGCGGCAGCAGATCACCGCCGGTGCCTGGCCGGTCGGTCACCGCATTCCCACTGAAACGGTGCTGACCAACGAACTCCAGGTGGCCCGCAACACCGTTCGCGAGGCGGTCCGGGCACTCTCACACTCCGGGCTCCTCCAGGTCCGGCAGGGCAGCGGCACGTACGTACGGGCCACCAGCGAGCTGTCCGGCGCGCTGCGCCGCCTGCGCACGACCGATCTGCGCGACGTGCTCCAGGTGAGACGCGGGCTGGAGGTCGAGGCGGCGCGGCTCGCGGCCCACGTGGGGGACGAGAACGGCCTTCGCGCGTTGGAGGCCCGGCTCTCGGCGTGCGAGGCCGCGGCGCGCGCGGGCCGGTGGGAGAGCCAGGCACAGCAGGACACTGAGTTCCACACGGCACTTGTGGAATACACCGGGAACGGCGTCCTCGCCGGCCTGTACCGCGGTTTCTACGAGGCCGTGCTGGCCAGCGTGATCACGTGCGTGGATCCGTGCAGTGCGGAGCGTAGCCTCGCCTCCCACCGCAGGCTTCTCGAAGCGGTGCGCGCCGGCGACGCCGAGCGGGCGGCGGCCGAGGCAAGCACACATCTGTCCGCCCTGTTGCGACGGCACCACACGGAAAGACCCCGGGGCGGCGGGCTGAATGGGCATCACAGCGACGATGTTCAGGACACCGCCGCCAACGGCGCGGCTGAGGACTCCAGCCACGGTTCCCTGGACAGCACGGCGTGATGCAGATTCTGCAGCCGCGCGCTGGGCTCCATTCCCAACTCCTCGATCAGGATGCGCCGGATGCGGTTGTAGACATCCAGACATTCGGAGATGCGGCCGCTGCGGTAGAGAGCGATCATGAGGAAGAAGTGGAGGTTCTCCCAAATCGGCTTCTCCGCGATGAGCCGGTACAACTCACTGGTGAGCATCGAATGGCGCCCCAGGCCGATCTCGAGTTCGAGCCACTGTTCGTACGCCGAATTGCGCCGTTCATCCATCTGCAGGGCATAATCCCGCAGGGCCGGCACGTCCCGGAGGTCGGCCAGCGCCGGACCGCTCCATAGGGACAGGGCTTCGGAGAACGCACCCGCCGCTTCCTCCGCACGGCCGACTCCGACCGCGGAACGGGCCTTCGCCACCAACGAATCGAAGCCGTCGCGGTCCATCACATAACCACCCGAGCGGAACACATACCCGGCTGGCGTCGTCGCGAGCACGCTCGGGTCGATACCGGCACTGTGAAAGTGCTTGCGCAGCTTGGAGACATAGACCTGCAGGGCGGTGGATGCCGTACGCGGCGGCTCGTCTGACCACAGAACATGGATCAGGTGCGATGCGGTGACCGGGCGGCCGGAGGTGACGCACAGGGCCGCGAGAAGGGAGCGAAGCTTTAACGGGCGAGGCGTAACCTCCTCTCCCTTGTCGCACTTCACTTCAAGCGGGCCAAGAATTTGTATCTTCACCAATCAATCCCCCTGTCAGTCCTGAGAGCACGATAAGTAACCGCACCGTCACACACTGCTCCTCGCCCTGCGGGTGGCGCAGCAGGCTTGATCATTGACAGAGGGGGTGCGGATCGTCAAGAGTCGGTTACGGCCCGTAAACCGCACCTGGGCAATGGTTACCCCATGCAATTACCGCCCCCCGCGGGGTCCATCGGGACACCTGTCGGCGCATCCAGCACGCCTACACCGTGCGAGAACCCGCCGCCACGGCCGAGCGATGTCGATCATCAGAACGGACAAAAACGCGAAGACCTGGACAGGTACAATTTTGGCCAAGGGCCGCCGGGTATACGGTTCTGAATTTACTTGTGCTTTAGTGGACTGTAACCAGCGCTCAGGAGAAGCTCGTCGAGCAGGACCAGAGCTCTCTCACTCAAGTCGAAGCAATCTGGTAGGGTTGTACGCTGATTTGTTCGCGACGCAAGGCCAGGCTGGGGCACGAAGCCCTTGGAAGCACTGGTGAAGTCCCATTCAGGCCCGGGGAAGTTGATCGGGGACGAGGACCGTGCGCTGGTGTTCCAGACGATGGCCGACTACACCCCCGAGGATCTGCTGATGCGGATCACCGAGGATCGGGTTGGTTTGCCAGCCGGGTTGTGCTCGGCCACGTTTAGGGGTCGCGCAGCGGCCTGGGCTCGCGGACCCCTCGCGCGATCTCTTCTGGGAGGTCCGGGCCGGCGGTGTAGTAGCGACCCTGGGCCTCGCCTTTCGCGGCGAGCCAGCCGGCGCGGACGAGTTCGCGGATGTCGCGTTGAGCCTGCTGCTCGCTGAGCTCGGCGTCGGCCTGATAGGTGGCGCGGCGCAGGCGGTTGCCCATGGCCGCAGGGTAGAGGGCGTAGAGCATGCGGTCGGGCCAGCCGCGCCGCTCGATGGCTTCGTCGAGGGCGGTCCAGACCTCGCGGGTGGTGTTCACCTGGCGCTCGACGCTCTGGGCCTGCTGGTGGTGGGCGCGCAGGCAGAACCGGACCCAGAGCAGGGTGTCCCGCTCCGGTGTCCAGACGGGGCCGCCGACATCGGCGAGGACGTCGTCGTAGCGGTAGGTGTTGCGGGCCCGGCCAAGCCATTCATCGATGCTGGAGAACTCCGGCGCCATGATCCCCTCACGGGCCAGGACCAGGGTATGCAGGGCACGTGACATCCGCCCATTGCCGTCCGACCACGGGTGGATCGCCACCAGGTTCAGGTGCGCCATCGAGGCCCGCACGAGCCCTGGTGCGTCCAGGTCGCCTTCGTTCAGCCAGTTCACCAGCTCGCCGGTCAGTGCCAGCACCTGCTCGGCATCGGGAGCGGTGTAGGCCGCGATGATGGGGTCCTCGGCCGAGGTCACGTACACCGGCCCGCTGCGCCACCAACCGGGCCGCTTCACCAGGTGGTGCCCCTGCATCATGAAGTGCAACGCGTTCAGCAGGCCCTTGCTGTAGGCGAAGTCCTCGCCGGCCTCGGCCAGGCGCTGGATATACGTCATCGCCTGCCGATAGCCCTCGATCTCGACCGCAACGGTGTCGCTCGCCTCGATCGGCGCCTCGCCCACCATGATGTCCTCGACATCCGACACGCTCGCCGCGTAGCCCTCGATCGTGCTCGACCCGGCGATCGCCCGCGCCGTGAGGTTACGCCGCAGCTGCCCTTCCCACCGCCGTGGCGTGCGCAGGTGCAGGCGCCGGGAGCTTGCTCCGCTTTGACGGACACCGTTGGTGTGGTGGTCAGGCCGCCAGGACGGTCTCGTATTCGGCGGGACTGCGGTAGCCGAGGCTGCTGTGCAGCCTGCGTATGGTGTACCAGGTTTCGATCCATTCAAAGATCGCAGTCCGGGCTGCGGCCCGGCTGGGCCAGGGGCGGTCGCCGAGCAGCTCCCGTTTGAGGGTGGCGAAGAACGACTCGGCGAGTGCGTTGTCCCAGCACTGGCCGGTCCTGCCGACCGACAGCCGAACTCCGAACTCGGCTGCAAGATCGGCGAATTCACGACTGGTGTACTGGCAGCCGCGATCCGAGTGAAAGACCACCGGCCCGGTCGGGCGGCGGGTTCGGCAGGCGGCCCGCAGAGCGTCGGCCACCAGCTCGGTCCGCAGGTGGTCGGCTGTGGCCCAGCCGACGACGCGGCGGGAGAATGTCGATGACGGTGGCCAGGTAGAGCCGGCCCTCGTCGGTCGGAATGTAGGTGATGTCGCCGCACCAGCGCGCATCGAGAGCCGCCGGGTCGGGTGTGAAGTCGCGCAGGACCAGGTCCGGTCGTAGGGCGGCGCGAGGGTCGGGGACCGTGGTGCGCTGGCGCCGTCTTCGGTGCCGGCCCTCGAGGCCGGCCTGGCGCATCAGGCGCGCGGCCCTTCGCCGGCCGCACCGGGCGCCGTCGCGTGCAGGACAGCGTGCACGCGCGGAGCCCCGTAGGTGCCGCGGGAGGTCTCATGGACCTTGGTGATCTTCTCGGTCAGCTCCGCGTCACGCACGGCGCGCGGACCGGGTGCGGCGGTACGGCGGGCGTAGAAGGCGGCTCGGGAGACCTGGAGCAGTTCACACGCCCGCTTGACGTTGTGGCCTGCCTGCTTCTCCGCCTCGATGAACGGGTGCACCGTCACCGGGTCTCCGTCACGAAGAAAGCCGTGGCCCGGCGGAGGATGTCCACGTCCTCGCGCAGGCGGCGGCTCTCCCGCCGCAGCCTCGCCAGCCTCGCGCTCGTCGCTGGTCAGGCCGTCGCGCTCGCCGGCATCGACCTCGGCCTGCTTCACCCAGTCGCGCACCGCGGTCTCGGTCAGGTCGAAATCCTTGGCGACCTGACCGACCGAGCGGTCACCACGGCGACACGGTTCGACGATCTCGGCCTTGAACTCGGGCGTGAACGAGCGGCGAGGGCGTGGGTTCTTCTTCCCCATGCTCTCCATGATGGACATCATCCTTACCGGGGCCGAAGCCCCTGATCAGGGGTGTCCGCCGAAGCGAATCAAGCCCAGCGACCACCTACGCCGGTTACGAGGACTGTGTCGAGCGAAATCTCATCCCAGCCTTCGGCCGCTGCCGACTGCTGGACCTGCGCCCGAAACGGATCAACGACTG
Source organism: Kitasatospora sp. NPDC101235 (assembly GCF_044767505.1). NCBI lineage: Bacteria > Bacillati > Actinomycetota > Actinomycetes > Kitasatosporales > Streptomycetaceae > Kitasatospora > Kitasatospora sp. NPDC101235. Next base: position 6,931 of record NZ_JBIWNZ010000040.1, on the reverse strand, counting down.
GGTTACCGCCCACGCAGGCGTGATTCCAACTGTCGTGAGCCACGCTGAACCGGGAGAACTCTCGAGTTCGCGACCCGATCTTCCGCCTGTTCATCTGTTACGCAGACAACCCGGGTTTGATGTGAGCATCATGGAGGGCCGCGACCCGTGCGGTGCGGAACGGGTACAGCAAGGGACAGTGGGACGATGCTGACGTGGTCCGAGGCCATGATGTGCGGAGCGGGCGGTGGCCTGATCGCTGAGGCGATCGTCACCTTTGGACGCCTGCGTGCCTGGCAGCAGGCACGGCACGCAGCACGGATCGTGGCAGGTGAACTGCCTCCGATCGGCGCGTTCGTCGACCCGCTGGCGGATTCGCTTGCGGCCCTGTTCCGTGTGGTGCTGGGCGGCATGGCGGGGTGGCTGCTCCACAGTGAGGTCACCGGTGTGTACGCGGCCGTGACCGTGGGTGCGTCCGCGCCCGCCCTGCTTGCCCAACTGGGCCGCTCCACCACCGCTGACAGCGCTGTCCTCGGTAGCCCGAGAGGCCGAGACCTGAGCACGCCCCCGGCGCAGCCAGAACCCCCGGGTCCTTCCGCAGTGCGTGAGGAGGCGTCCTCGTGAACACGGGTGCGGTCCTCGGGCGCTTCTGGAGGTCGTTCACTGGCGGACGACTGCAGCAACAACTCCCTCTGGCTGTGGAACGCGGACGCGAAGGTTACACCCTGTGGCAGCGTGTACGAGCGTCGATTCTCGGTTACCGTCTGCCCGCACGGCTCGCCCCGCACGAGGTGCCCCACGTCGGCGCAGTCCTCCCACCACAGCCCACTGGGAACAGCCAGTCCCGGACCCGGCAGCAGGGCACACGTCCTGCTGCCGGGTGGTTCGAACTGCCCATGCTGTCCCCGGCCGGCGCGCTGACCGCTGCGGGCGGCGACGTCGTGGTCCTCGAGACCTCCTCACCCGACGGAGGAACCGTGTTCCTGGTACGTGACCTCGGGAGTGCCGAGCCTGAGTACAGCCTGGAGTTGGTCCTGCGTGACGTCGACACGGACCGGCCGCTGGTGTCCACGATCCGCTACAGCAGGCCGGACGGCTGTGAGCAGATTCTGCTTGTACCGGTGGTCCGGGGCCGGGTCGGACCGACGGCCTCGTACGTCCGGCTCCCGGGCTTTCGCGTCGGTACGACGTGGGCGGCCACTGCTGCCCTGCCAGTGGGCCCGGGAGCCGGCTGGGATGCTGAGATCCTGTCCGGCTCGGTTCGCGCGGCACTCAACCAGGCAACCCGTGACGCCTGGCGACAGGTACGGGACCTGGTCGAGGGCGGCCTGCGCGGTGTCATCGACACGGAGCTGCGGTGACCGCGGTTCGTGACCCGGAGCCCGCAGGGGACCTGGCGGGCGCGACACGACCGGGTCAGCGTCGCCGGACGGGCGGGCTCTCCGACTCCTTCCCGGAGCGGGCCACGCTTGAGGCCGTACTGAAGGGCGCGACAAGCCCGCAAGGCGCATTGAAAGAACTGCTCGGCGAGCGACAGCTGTGGTGGAGGTGCTGCAGCGAGGCGGTTCGCACCGACCCTCCATGGCTGTTCGGCGAACACAGCGAAGAACTCGCCTCGTGGATCGACGCAACCGCGACAGACCGGCCGGCTGATCAGGTGACGCCGGCCGGCCATGTGTATCTGCTGAGCCGAGTCCTGAGCGCACCGGACGACAAGACGGAGAATCACGACGAAGCCCTGGCCCGACTGGCGGCTTTGTGGAGGCGCAGCGGACTACTCTGCGAGGCCGCGGCTCTCGGGCCCGCCCATCCCTCCGGTCAAGGGGTCACCGGCCTTCCGCTGGCTGTCGCGCGTCGGCTGGGGGCCGTCGTCGAGCGCATCGCGCGTCTGCGCTCGCATGTCTCTGGTGAGAAATCAGGGCCGGACGGGGCCGAGAACCAACTCGTTGTGGCCGCACTGCTGATGGCGGGTGTGAAGGCTCGCAGGCGACCGGTCGTCAGCATGCCGGTGGTGTTCGCGCAGTCCGCAGGAAGTTCCGGCCGGGGAGTCCCGGAGCAGGGTGTCACCGGTGTCCTGGAGCTGCGTGAATTCCCTGCGGGGCCGGCCGGGTTGTACCCCGATCCTCGGGCGATGGCGGGAACGCGCAGTCCGAACGGTCAGTTCGCCGCTTCGGTAGGCCACGCGTGGAGCGTGGCGGGACCCGGGCGCGAGGACCGTTGCGTGCTGTGGCGCATCGTGGTGTCCGACGATCCTCTTCCTCCGCGGCAGATCGAGGGTCCCTCACTCGGTGCGGCCTTCGCACTGTGCCTGCGTGAGCTGCTAAGCCACCCGCGGTCGAGGCGGCCCAGCCGGGCCTGGGCCCGCAGCGTCGTCTACGGGCTGCGTCCGCGGACCGCGATCACGGGCGCGCTTGACGGCGGTGAGCTGCTGCTCAAGGTCAGCAGCATGGAAGCGAAACTTCTGGCCGCGCGGCGTAAGGGGCTGCGCCTTGTTGCGCCCGAGCCGAACCGGCTGGACGTCGCCAACGCCTCCGAACCCGGCGATGTGCGGTTCGCCAGGACGCTGAGGCAGGCCGACCGGTACGCCCGGAGGTTCCGCACCGGCCGGCTGATCACGGCCCTGTCCCTAGTTGCCGCGGCGGCGGTTTCCGGTCTGGTGGCGCAGCAGCAGGGCGCCGAGGCCAGGAGTCGGCTTGCGGCAGCTCATCGTCTCGCCGAGGTGTCGCAGAGCCTGGTCTCCAGCGATGCCGGGCTCGCCGGGCTGTTCGCCGTGCAGGCGTACCGTCAGCATGCCGACCCGTTGACCCGCCAGGCACTCTTTCGAGCGGTCACCGCCAGCCCGCACCTGGTGAGCAGCGTGCAGGCCAGTGGGCCGATCTCTGCGCTGTCCAGTTCCGCGGACGGGCGTGTGGTCCTGGCCGGGTCCCAGGGCGGTGACGTGGAACAGTGGGCACTCACCGGTACGACAGCCAGCCGGGGCCGGCCGCTGGGCCGGCTCCCCGGAACCGTCACTATGGTGGCCTCCAGCTCCGACGGTGGCGTCGTCGCCGCGATCGACCACGACACCGTCAGCGTCTGGGAGGCAGGGGAACCGGTCCCGGCTCCACTTGTTACGGCCGGACAACAGCCGACAGCCGTGGGGATCTCCCCCTCCGGCCGCTTCGTCGCCGTGGCGACGACGACCCGCTCCTGGGGCGTCCCGCCCGCGATGTGGGTCCTGGACAGGGCTGCAGGAAGCACCGGCCGCCTCGACCTTCAGGACATGTCCATCTCGCCGAACGCCCTGGCCTTCCCCAGCGAGACGCGACTCGTGCTCTTCGACGGCGGCGGCTACGGTAGTTGGCAAGAGCTCGCCCTACCGGGCCCGACCCGGACAGCCGGGAGCGGGATGGGTTTCGGCACCCACAACTCTGCTTCTGCACTCGCCCCCGACGGCAGCCACTTCACCTACAGCAACACCGCCTCCCCTTTGCCGATCTGGCCCGCCATCGGCTCGCCAGACATCGACAAGCCCCCCCGAGCGGCCACGACACAGGAAGGCCGCCCTGCGGCCTTGGCGCTCAGCAGCGGCGGCTCCTGGGCCGCCGCCGCCGTCGGTACCACCGTGTACGTGTCTCGGACCAACGCGTCGGACGAGAAACCGTCCCAGCCTGTTGCACTTCCCGGCGCAGGAGTGGTCTCTCCTCACGCCCTCACGTTTCTCGGCACGAGCGGCAGCAGGCTACTCTCCGCTTCTGGCGACAGGTTGAGCCTGTGGGATCTTGCCCAGTACTCCCGGATCGCCACGGACACGGAGGCCAGAATCCCGTTCTCCTGCAACGCGTGCGCGGCACCGCGCGTCGCCGCGGCTCCGGACGGCCGCTCCGCGGCGGTCCTGGACGGCAGCGGACTGGTTCTCGACGCACGGAACCTCGACCTTCCAGGAACCATTCGCAAGTCGACGGATCAACCCCTGCTGGACGACCGCCACACGTACAGCGCGGTGGTGTGGCGGAGCGACGGGTCGCAGGTCATCGCGGCGGCGTCGGACGGCAGCGCCCGGATCCTCGACCCGCACAACGGGTTCCGGGTCACCGGTAACTGGCCGCCCCTGCCGAACCCGCTCGGGCTCCCAGACAGTCCGGCCGTGCTCCGGTTCCTGCCGGGCGACCGCGAGGTGGCCCAGCTGGACGGCTCCGGCACGATCCGCGTCAGGGACCCGGCTACCGGGACGGTGCTGCGCCAGATCACCGGCCCACGCGACATGGCCCCGACCCGCGATGGCACCCGGGCGCTTCACCAAGGGGAAGCGGATTTGGACAGCCGGGCCACACATGCGGCCGTGATCCTCTACCGCCTCGCACACGAGACCGAGCTCAGGGTCTTCGACGTCTCCACAGGGGGCTATCGGGTGATCGACGCGGCAGGCGCCACGGGCCTTGCCTACGTGGGGGATCAGCTGTTCGTCCAACGAGAGGGTGGCGACCTGGAGATCTGGACGGCGGACGGAAGCCGTCGTCTCGGCACTGCCAAAGGCACGCCCGGAACGGCCGTCGGACCCGTCGTCGGCGGTAAGTTCATCGCTGAGAAGCCGGCCAACGAGAACGCTGTCCGACTGATCGACCGCCCGTCCGGCGACCTCCTCGGCACATTGCCGCTCCCCGCTGGCATCAAACCCAAATCCACCGGCTTGTCCTTCTCGGCCGATGACAGCCGTCTGGTCACGGCAACTGAGCTCCTGCATACGAACGATGCCATCGATCGCGATCTGGGCCGTCTGGTCAGCTGGCAGCTCGACCCGAACGACTGGATCCGAGGCGCCTGCGAAGCCGCTGGCAGAGACCTCACTCCCAGCCTCTGGAGGCAGTACCTCGGCACCGACGCCCCGTCGAACCTGCAGTGCACACCATGACACCGCGCTCCGGGAGCGGCGGGACGAAGGACCGGTGACAACCATCAGCACACACTCAGGCACTCGTCACAACCTGGGAACGTCGCGCGCCCGCCGCCGTTGTGCCGCCGCCGTTCTCGCCCTAACGACGGCGCTGCCCGTGGCTGCAGGCTGTCAAGAAGCGGTCGAACCTACCACCGTCCGCCCCGGTCCCACCGCATTCACCGCCTCCTCGAGCCCCGGTCCCACCGGCGATGTCACCCTGCTGCCCGGCAACGCCTCGGCCAACGCCATGATCCTCGCCAACGACGGCTCGCTCTGGGTCTCTGAGCGGCAAGTCGGCGGCATCGCGAAGGTCGACCCGACGGGGAACGTCACCCAGTACAAGGTCCCCGAACAGTCGGACTACCCAAATGACATCGTGCAGGGTCCCGACGGAACGATCTGGTTCATCTCCTCCTCTCGGATCGGATTCCTCGACCCGTCCGGAGAAGTCATGAGCGGCCGATCGGGCTACCCGCAGGGGCTCTGCGTAGGGCCTGACGGGGCGATCTGGTACACCACGTCCAGCGGGCAGGCGCCCGCCATCGGCCGTGCGGATTCTGCAAGGATGTCCACCGTCGTCGTCCTGCCCCATGGGAAGTTCACCTTCCCGGACCGCGGCATCGCCACAGGACCGGATCACGCCGTGTGGTTCACCCAGATCGGCACACAGCCCGAGCCCGACGGCATCGGACGCGTCGCTGCCGATGGCACGTACACGAGTTGGCCGCTGCCGTCGCGGACGTCCCCGCAGAACATCACTGCCGGTCCTGACGGGGCGCTCTGGTTCACTCACAAAGGCGGCATCGGGCGTATCACGGTCAACGGCGACGTCTCGGACTTCCCCGTCCCACAGGCCAATCCGTCCCATCTCATCTCAGGCCCCGAAGACGCGCTCTGGTTCACGACGGACACCAGGGTCGGGCGCCTCACGCCAACGGGGAACCTCACCCTGTGGCCCGTACCGGGCGCGCAGGACCTGAGCGCCATCGCCGCCATCCCGAGCGGCGGTTTCTGGCTCGCGGACCGCCAAGCTGACGTGATCCGCCGCTTTGTCCCCTCTCGTTGACCAGCTCCGGGTCCCCCGCCCGTCATCCATCCGCAGGCGGGTGCGGGCAGCGCACCCGCCGCGGCAAGCGGGAGTCAGCCCCCGCAGTGCACAGCGACCTTCTCTACCCGCCGACTGCGGCGCCCTAAAAGGTCCAAGCTGTTGCGGGCGTGACTTCGGGTCCTGGTGCTCGTTGGTCGGCGCGTGGGGAAGAGGGTGTCTCGTCCGTGGATCGTGTCGGACGAACTGTGGGGACTGATCGAGCCGTTGCTGCCACCGGAGCCGCCGAAGCTCAAGCCGGGGCGTCCTCGGGTGCCGGACCGGCAGGCGCTGTGCGGGATCCTGTTCGTGCTGCACACCGGCATCCAATGGGAGTACCTGCCGCAGGAGCTCGGCTTCGGCTCGGGCATGACCTGCTGGCGGCGCCTGGCCGCCTGGAATGAGGCCGGCGTGTGGGACCGGCTCCATCTGGTCCTGCTGAAAAAGCTCCGCTCCGCCCGGCAGCTCGACTGGTCCGGGGCGGTGATCGACTCCACCCGTGTCCGGGCCGCTCGGCGTGGCCCGAAAGCGGACCGAGCCCGGTGGACCGCGCGCGACCGGGCAGCAAGCACCACGTCCTTGTCGACGGCCAGGGGATCCCGCTCGCAGTGTCGCTGACCGGCGGCAACCGCAACGACGTCACACAGCTGCTGCCCCTGCTCGCGAAGGTACCCGCCGTGGCCGGCCTGGTCGGTCGGCCACAGCGCAGACCGGACGTCCTGCTCGCCGACCGGGGCTATGACCACGACAAGTACCGGCGCCTGGTGTGGAAGCAGGGCATCAAGCCGATGATCGCCCGCCGCGGAGTACCCCACGGCTCCAACCTGGGTGCCTACCGTTGGGTCGTCGAGCGCACCATGTGCGCCACGAGGCGCTCTGTTTGTATCCCCGGTTCAGCCGGGAGGAACTCGGAGGGAGGTTCCTGGGCCGAATGACTCACCTGGATCCGAAAG
>NZ_JBIWNZ010000039.1:47896-67349 GCF_044767505.1 Kitasatospora sp. NPDC101235 | reverse complement strand
GCGACCAGCCCCGCCAGCGTGGCGGGGCCCGACTCCAGTGCGCTGAGCACCAGAGCGGCCTTGTCGAGAACGCCGACGCCGCTAGTGTTGTCCATACCATGATATTGCAGTCTCAGTTAGCGAGACGCAAGTCCGTTTCGGTGGTCGCCATCCTCCCAGATGGCCGCAAAGCGGCTTTACCGGGACTCGGTGTCTCACATAGCGGACGCGCCGGAGGATGCCCCGCGGCGCGGAAACCGGGGGAGCCGAGGGAAACCGAATCGTCGGGAGAAACGAAAAAGCCCCTGCCGTGTCTCTGTCGGACACGGCAGGGGCCGTAAGAAGAATTCGGCGGCGTCCTACTCTCCCACAGGGTCCCCCCTGCAGTACCATCGGCGCTGAAAGGCTTAGCTTCCGGGTTCGGAATGGAGCCGGGCGTTTCCCTCTCGCTATGACCACCGAAATGATCGGGCCGGGCAATTGCTCGAAAACATTGCCTTCGCCTCGCCGTAAATCATAGCAGGAGGAAAAGCGGAGGGATTCCGCGGCCTCAGAAGCCGACGGCCTCGCGCAGCAGCAGGACGGTCCCCGGGGTGAGCCGGGCCGGGGCGTTGAGCACGAGGAGCTGGTTCACGGCGCTCGGTTGGCCGTACGCGGCCCGGGCGCGGTCGGATTCCAGCGGGAGGACGTGGTGCTCCAGGCGCCGCAGGGCGGCGGGGAGGTCCGGGACGACCTTCTGGGCCCCGACGACCCAGATCGCCCGGCCGGCGCCGCCGACGTAGGCGGGCAGCTGGCTGCCCGTGGCCGAGGCGACGACCAGGGAGCCGGTCTCGGTGACGGCGGCGACGCTGCCGAGCGCCACGTCCGGGGTGGCGGTCATCGTGCGGATGCCGTCGGCCTCGGTGGCCCGGTCCATGGCCAGTGCGAGGGGTTTCACGGCCCGGTAGCGGTCGCCGGTGTTGACGTCCTCCTCGATGCCGGAGAGCCGGAGGGTCTCGCTGGCCCCGGTGAAGACGGTGGCGCCGGCCGGGACCAGCTCCGCGACCCGGGTGCGGGCGGCGGCGGCGTCGTCCAGGATCTCGACGGTGAAGCCGTTCGCCGTCAGTGCGGCGGCCACCCGCTCCAGGCGGTCGACGGCCGTCGGGTCCGAGGCCGTGTGCGAGGCCGGGCCGGTGGCGTGCGGCGCCGCGCCGGTCAGCGGGGTGGTGTCCAGGTAGCGGATCTCGTAGACCCGCTCGGTGAACCGCCAGCCGTCCGCCGTGCGCCGGTAACGGTCGTGGTAGATGGCGTAGTTGAGCCCCTGTATGCCGTTCTTGAGGCGGACGACCTCGTGCATGTGCGCACGGCCGGTCGCGGTGTCGCCGTCGATCCGGATCGCGCCCGGGTGGGTGTTCTGGACGAAGAAGTCCCACTGTTCCTGGAGCTTCTCGCCGCCGGCGCGGATCTGCTCCAGGCCGATCAGTTCGACCGGGACGTCGGGCATCCGCAGCACGCCGTCCGGGGTGAACAGCTCGGCGAGGCGGGTGCGGTCGCGCATCATCGCCGCGTCGGTGAACTCGGCCTGCAGGGCCGCGATCTCGACGCGGTCGGCGATCGCCTGGAAGTCGTTCATCGGGTTCTCCGTTCCGTGTGACCAGTGCGACGAGTACGACCGCGCAGCCGCTCGGAATGTGAGGTGACGGGGAGGGTGTCACATTCCGGGCCGCCGGCCTGTCTTGGGAGGAGAGGAGAACCGTCGAGTCGAAGGGGTGGGGACACGGTGCGGGAAGCAGAGGGCGACACCACGGCCGAGCCGGGCCTGGGCGCGATCATGAGCGAGCGGCGCCGGCTGATCAACCTGGCGTACCGGATGCTCGGTTCGCTGGCCGACGCCGAGGACGTGGTGCAGGAGACCTACGCCCGCTGGTACGCGCTGCCCCGGCGGGAGCGGGAGGCGATCGTCTCGCCCGGCGGCTGGCTGACCACGGTGGCCAGCCGGATCTGCCTCAACCTGCTCGGCTCGGCCCGGGTGCGGCGGGAGCGCTACGTGGGCGAGTGGATCCCCGAGCCGCTGCCCGCGAGCCGGGAGTGGACGGACGCCGCGGCCGACCTGGCGGCGGACCCGGCCGACCGGATCACCCTGGACGAGTCGGTGAGCATGGCCTTCCTGGTGGTCCTGGAGGCCATGACGCCGGCCGAACGCGTCGCCTTCGTCCTCCACGACGTCTTCCGCTACCCCTTCGCCGAAGTGGCCGCGATCGTCGGCCGCACCCCGGCCGCCTGCCGTCAGCTGGCCACCTCCGCCCGCCGCCGGATCCGGGCCGCGCAGGCCCCGGCGACGCCGACGAGCGCGCAGGCCGGCGTCGTCCGGGAGTTCAGGCGGGCCTGGGAGGCGAAGGACCTCAGGTCGCTGATGGGCGTCCTGGACCCCGAGGCCACCGTGATCGCCGACGGCGGCGGTCTGGTCGGCGCGCTGCTGCACCCGCTGACCGGGCGCGAGCGGATCGCCGCCGCCTACCTGGACTCCGACCGTTTCGCGCCCGGCATCACGCTGCTGGAGTGCAGCGTCAACGGTCTTCCCGGTCTGGTCGCCCGGCAGGACGGCGTGACCGTCACCGTGTTCGCGTTCCGGATCGCCGAGGGCCTGATCACCCACATCTGGGCGGTGCGCAACCCGGAGAAGCTCCGGCCCTGGACGGAGGGCCGGCCGAGTGGGGGCGACGCGCGGAAGTGAGGCGCGTCACGCCGGGTGCGCGCCCCATCCGTCGTGTCCACGCCCGTGCGCACACCACCGAACCCACCCCTGTGCGCCGATCGCCCAAAAACCGACCGATAAGGTGTTAATCCAACATTCATCCATGCCGCATAGCCTCCGGGGGCTAGCCTCATGCTGAACGTCATCGTCCGACCGGGAGGCGAAAGCCCCGTGCAAGGCACTGTCACCACACCAGGCGGCTCCACGGTGGCCGGGGGCCAGGGCGAAGCGTTCCTGCTCGTCGTGGACGACGAACCCAACATCCGCGAGCTGCTCTCCGCCTCGCTGCGCTTCTCCGGCTTCCGCGTCGCCTCCGCCGCCAGCGGCACCGAGGCGCTCGAACTGGTCGCCGCCGAGCGCCCGGACCTGGTCGTCCTCGACGTGATGCTCCCCGACCTCGACGGTTTCACCGTCGTCGAGAAGCTGCGCGAGCGCACCAGCCGCGGACAGATAGCCGGCCCGGCCCACGGGCACCCCGGCGACCACCTGCCGGTGCTCTTCCTCACCGCCAAGGACGGCGTCGGCGACAAGGTGCAGGGCCTGGCCGCCGGTGCGGACGACTACGTCACCAAGCCGTTCAGCCTGGAGGAGCTGATCGCCCGGATCCGCGCCATCCTGCGCCGGGCCGGCGGACCGGCCGAGGACGGCCGGCTGGTCGTCGCCGACCTCAGCCTCGACCCGGTCGCCCACGAGGTCACCCGGGGCGGGGCCACGGTCTCGCTCTCCCCGACCGAGTTCAAGCTGCTGCACTACCTGATGGCCAACGTCGGCCGGGTGGTCTCCAAGTCGCAGATCCTCGACCACGTCTGGGCCTACGACTTCGGCGGGGACCTCTCCATCGTCGAGTCGTACATCTCCTACCTGCGCCGCAAGCTCGACTCCGGCCCGGCGCACGGCCCCAAGCTGATCCACACCGTGCGCGGCATCGGCTACGTCATGCGCCGCCCCCCGCAGGGCTGACCGGACCCGCTCGTGTTCGCCCGCTTCTCCTCCCGGCTGTCGCTGCGCGCCCGGCTGCTGGTGCTCGCGCTGGCCCTGGTCACCACCGGGCTCGCGATCAGCGACACCTTCGTGCTCGGCACCGTACGGACCCAGCTGGTGGAGCAGCTCGACGAGCAGCTCCAGCGGTACGGGCCGCCGCTCTCCCGCAAGCCCCCGGGCCAGCTGACCGCGCCGGCCGCCGGCCGGCCCGCCGTCGCCGGCCGGCGGGTCAGCCTGCCCAGCCAGTACCTGGTGCAGTACCTCTCCTCGGACGGCAAGGTCCAGGCGGTGATGCGCCAGCCCGTCTCGGACAGCGATCCGGCGCCCCAGCTGGCCGGACTGGACCCGACCCGGACCGCCCCCGACGTCCCCTTCGACCTGCCCGACCAGCGCGGCCACCACAGGTGGCGGGTACTGGTGCTGCCGCTCCAGACCCCCCGCGGGCAGGCCCCCAACCCCAGCGCGTACGCCTCGCCGACGATCACCCCGACCCACGTCATGGTGGCGGTCTCCCGCGAGGACATCGACGCCACCCTCGGCAAGCTGAACACCTCCTTCCTGGCCATCGGCGGCGGCGTCCTGGTGCTGATCGCCGCGCTCGGCTTCTTCGCGGTACGGGCCGGACTGCGGCCGCTGCGCCGGATCGAGGAGGGCGCCGAGCGGATCGCGGCCGGCGAGCTGTCGCACCGGATGCCGGAGCTCTCCCCGGGCACCGAGGTCGGCCGGCTGTCGATCGCGCTCAACGGGATGCTCACCCAGATCGAGGCGGCCTTCGCGGCCCGCGCCGAGTCCGAGGCCCGGATGCGGCGCTTCGTCGCCGACGCCTCGCACGAGCTGCGCACCCCGCTGGCCGGCATCCGCGGCTTCGCCGAGCTGTACCGGATGGGCGCGCTGCCCACCGACGCCGACGTCAAGCGGACCATGACCCGGATCGAGAGCGAGGCCGACCGGATGGGCGCCCTGGTCGAGGACCTGCTGGTGCTCGCCCGGCTGGACGAGGAGCGCCCGCTCGACCTCGCCCCGATGGACCTGCGCACCCTCGCCGCCGACGCGCTGCACGACCTCACCGCCCTCGACCCCAGCCGCCCGGTCGCGCTCACCGGCCCGTCCGGCACCGGCGCGCCCGGTGCCGCGCCCGTCATCGGTGACGAGGCGCGGCTGCGGCAGGTGGTCACCAACCTGGTCGGCAACGCGGTCAAGCACACCCCGCCCGGCACCCCGGTCCGGATCGGGGTGGGCGCGGGCCCCGGCGGCATCTGCCTGCTGGAGGTCGCCGACTCCGGCCCGGGCCTCACCGAGGAGCAGGCCCAGCGGGTCTTCGACCGCTTCTTCCGGGTCGACCCCTCCCGCAGCCGCGACAACGGCGGCGGCGCCGGCCTCGGCCTCGCCATCGCGACCGCCCTCACCCGCGCCCACGGCGGCACCCTCACCCTGCACACCGCCCCGGGCGAGGGCGCCGCCTTCCGGGTCGAACTGCCCCGCCAGCGCTGACCGGAATTCCTGTCGGTCCCGGCCGAATGCCCGGAATCCGGGCATTCGGGGCGCGGGTCCCATCGAATTTGTCGACTCGTCAATTCTCCGGCGAACCAGGAAGACGCGGCGCTCGATCATTGCCGGAATCCGGCATGGAGCGTTAAGAAAGCGTCTGTCTATGATCGTCGCTGCCCGGCCGTCGGAATCCCTCCCGGCCGAGGCTTTTGCTTTCCTTTAGGCCCGAAAGGGGTCATCGTGAAACTCCGCCGTTCGCTGGTTTCGGCCGCCCTCGTCGCCGCCGTCGTCTCGCCCGCCGTGCTTTCCGCCGCTCCCGCCTTCGCGGAGTCGGCTCCGGCGGCCCAGACCCGGAGCGGCAACGGCTCGATCGCCGAACTGGAGCGGGCCGCCGCCGACGCCGCCAAGGCCTACACGGCGGCCGTCGCCAACGAGGCCAAGGTGCGGGCCGAGGCCTCCGCCTTCCTCGACAACCCGCAGCCCTACCTGGGCAAGTACCAGGAGGCCAAGGCCGCCGCGGCGAAGGCCGCCGCCGCCAAGGACGCCGCCAACAGGGAGGCCGCGGAGGCCTCCCGGGCGTACGGCTCCGCCACGGAGGAGGACCTGCCCAAGGCCAGGGAGCGGATGCTCAAGGCGGTCGACGCCGCCAACGCCGCCATCGCCGCGCACGAGAAGGCCAAGGCCGACGTGACGGCCGCGGGGAACGCCCTGGACGACGCCCGGGTCGAGGCGTTCCGCCGGATCCACACGGCGGATCAGGCCACCAAGGCCGCGGCCGCCGCCAAGGCCGCCGCGGACAAGGCCCTCGCCGACGCCAGGGCGGCCGCCGAGAAGCCGGTCGAGCAGCCCGTCGAGGAGCCGGCGGAGCAGCCCGCAGCCGTCACCCCGGTCTCGGACACCACCACGAACAAGTCGACCACCGCGACCAGGACCACCACCACGACCAAGTCGACCAGCGCGACCACCACCCAGGCCACCACCGGCTCGGCCACCGAACTCGCCGAGACCGGCTCCAACCCGGCCACCCCGTACCTCGCCCTGGGCTCCGGCCTCGCCATCAGCCTCGGTGCCGCCGCCCTCTACGTCTCCCGCCGCAAGCCGGCCACCCGCTCCACCTCCTGACCCACCCCCGTTCGCGCCCACTCGGGAGGAGGGCGCGACCACCCCGGAACCGCAGGACAGGCCCCGGCCCGTCCTGCGGTTCCGGCGTTTCCAGGCCCCGAACTCCCCGATCGAGTGAACCAACCGCCATTCACCTGATTGGCCCCTCGGTCGTGTGCGACTGTCCAGCCGTTGCTTGTGCGGACTCGCGCGGGCTGATCACACTGGACGGGAAATGGGGTGTTCCCATGAGCGCGCTCGTTGCCGAGAGGGCCGTCGCCGAGAAGGCCATCGCCGAGAGGACCGTCGCCGTGAACCTGGACCAGTTGTTGTGGCAGGCGTGGAAGTCCATGGACGTGCCCGAGGGCTTCCGAGCGGAGATCATCGAGGGGACGATCACGTTGTCACCCACCGGCGGAACTCGCCACTTCACTGTCAACAGGCGGCTGGGGCGGGCCCTGCACGACTACCTGAGTGGCAGCGGCTACGGGCCGGCACAGGATGGCAACATCGTTGCCGATCTCAAGGTGTTCATTCCGGACGTCTTCGTGGCACCCGACGACACCGACGAGATCGAACATCCCGAAGGCGTGGGGTTGTTGGCCTCCGGTGTGCCGCTGGTCGTCGAGACCGTCTCGCCCGGTTCCGAGGCCCGCAAGCGAGACCACGTCATCAAGCGTCGCGCCTACGCGGCCGCCGGTATCCCGGTGTACGTGATCATCGACGACCACGACGACGGTGGTGCCGTGACCGTCCTCACGGAGCCCGATCCCAAGCGCAGCGAGTACGCCTCGTCGACCCGGGTCCCCTACGGCAAGGAGGCCGTGATCCCCGAGGGCCCCGTCAAGGGCTTCGTGATCGGCCCCGACATCACTGGGGAGCGCTGTGTCTGACCAGGGTGTTTCGTTCAAGCGGGACCTGTCCGAGTGGCGGATCGCCCTGGTGGCCTGGCGGCTGCTGGTGCTCCAGGCGGCGGACCCGGTGGTGGGGGCCGGGATGGCGGAGCACTCGACGTACCGGGCGCATCCGTGGCGGCGGGTCGAGCACACGCTGGGGAGCGGGCGGCGGCTGTTCTACCAGGACGCGGAGACGCTGCGGCGGGAGGTCGCACGGCTGAACCGGTCGCACAAGCGGATCCGCGGGACGACGGCGGACGGGCAGCCGTACGACGCGCGGGACGCGGCGACCAGGGTGTGGGTGCTGCTGACGCTGTTCGAGTGCGTCGTGACCATGCGGCGCCTCGGCGGGGACGGCTACGACGCCGGGCAACTGGAGCTGGTGTACGCGGAGTTCAAGGAGGCGATCGCCGCCTTCGACCTCCCCGAGGAGGAACTCCCCGCTACGGCAGCCGAGTTGCCCGCGTACTTCGCCCGGTACGCCCGCGAGAGGCTGGAGTTCACCGAGGCGGCGCGCTACCTGCTGGGCGATCTGCTGCGCGAGGCGCCCCGGCCGCGCCGGCTCTGGTTCCTCGGGGACGCCGGATGGCGGATCGCCCGGGTGCTGGTCGCCCGGGTGATCCGCGACCTGACGGTGGCGGACCTGCCGCCCGCCGTACGGGAGCGGTTCGGGCTGGTCCGCACCCGCCGGGCCGCGCTGCTGTCCGCCGTGCTGCACCGGGGCGCGGGCGCCCTCGTCCCGCGGCTCCCGGACCGGCTGCGCTACCGCTCCCCGGAGGAGCACCGTCCGCCACGCCTCCCCCGCCAGGGCCGGGACGCGCGCGGGCCCCGGCTGGACCGCTTCTTCCGTGAGGTGCTGGACCAGACCGGCGACGGCTTCGTCACCGTGCACGACCTGCGGGCGATGGCGCACAACGTGTGCTGGCAGCTGGAGCTGGACGAGGCCGGCGAGGCCCGGGTGTACGAGGCCTTCGACAGCTGGTGGGAGCAGCTGCGCGCGGTGATGGACGCCGACGGGGACGGGAGGGTCAGCCGGGAGGAGTTCGTGGCGGCGACCCTGGCCGGCTGCGACCGGGACGAGGCCTACCTGGAGCGGGGGCTGCTGCCCGCGCTGCGGGCGGTGTTCACCGCGGCCGACACCGACGGCAGCGGCTTCCTGGAGTTCGACGAGTACCGCGCGGTGTTCGGCGGGCCGCGCGTGCACCCCGCCGAGCTGTCGCACGGTTTCCGCCAGTTGGACGCCGACGGGGACGGCCGGATCACCCGGGAGGAGTTCCTCGCGGGCTTCGGCGAGTTCTTCACGGCCCGCGCCGACTCCACCCCGGGCACCGAGCTCCTCGGCCGGGCCTGACGGCCGCGCCTGACAGTCGGGCCTGACGGTTTCCGGTGCCCCGGTCAAGCGGCCGGGGCACCTGTCAAGCACCGCTTCGGCCAAGATCCGCATCCGGTCCGCCCACTCGTTCGTTGTCCCGGCGCCCGGCGGCTCCGCAGACTGTGTGCAGCGTCACGCGCTGCCGTGCCGTGTCAACCCCACCCCGCCTGCGATTCCTTCGTAAGGATGATGGATACTGCTTCTTGTGAACGTGTTCACGTTCACAAGCGGACAAGCTTGCGTGGTTGAGCAACGGTCTACGGCTTTAGAGAAGTTTGTCCGGAAGATGCCCGTCATCCTGCGGGCAGGTTGGGAGAGAGAGCGACGTGGAACTGGCAATCGCTCACGAGACCATCGCCCGATGGCAATTCGGCATCACGACCGTCTACCACTTCCTCTTCGTTCCGCTCACGATCAGCCTGGCCGCCATCGTGGCCGGGCTGGAGACCGCCTGGGTGCGGACGAACAAGGAGAAGTACTTCCACGCGACCAAGTTCTGGGGAAAGCTCTTCCTCATCAACATCGCGATGGGCGTCGTCACCGGCATCGTCCAGGAGTTCCAGTTCGGCATGAACTGGTCCGACTACTCACGCTTCGTCGGTGACGTCTTCGGCGCCCCGCTCGCGATGGAGGCGCTGATCGCCTTCTTCTTCGAGTCCACCTTCATCGGCCTGTGGATCTTCGGCTGGGACAAGCTGCCGAAGAAGCTGCACGCCGCCTGCATGTGGATGGTCGCGCTGGGCACCGTGCTCTCCGCCTACTTCATCCTGGCGGCCAACAGCTGGATGCAGCACCCGGTCGGCTACACGATCGACCCGGTCACCGGGAAGGCGCAGCTCACCGACATCGCCAAGGTGCTGTTCCAGAACACCACCCTCACCGTCGTCTTCCACACCCTGACCGCCGCCTTCCTCACCGGCGCCGCGTTCATGGTCGGCATCTCCTCCTTCCACCTCTGGAAGGCCAAGCGCAAGCCCGAGACCGCCGACCCCAAGAAGACCGCCGTGATGCGCACCTCGCTGCGGCTCGGCCTGGTGCTCGCGGTGGTCTTCGGCGCCGGCACCGCGCTCAGCGGCGACACCCTCGGCAAGGTCATGTTCGAGCAGCAGCCGATGAAGATGGCCGCCGCCGAGGCACTGTGGGACACCCAGTCGCCGGCGCCGTTCTCGATCTTCGCGGTCGGCGACGTCAGCAAGGGCCACAACTCGGTCGCCCTGGAGGTCCCCGGGGTGCTGTCCTTCCTCGCCCACAGCGACTTCAGCTCCACCGTCCCCGGCATCAACGACACCGCCGCCGCCGAGGCCGCCCAGCACGGCGGAGACCCCAAGGACTACATCCCGAGCGTCTTCGTCACCTACTGGGGCTTCCGCTTCATGATCGGCTTCGGGATGACCTCCTTCGTGGCCGGCCTGATCGGCCTCTGGACCACCCGCAGGAAGCTCTTCCTGCGCCCCGAGTTCCGCACCGGCGCCACCGAGGTGCCCCGGCTGATGCTCACGCCGAAGCGCGAGCTGGGCCCGGTGCTCACCAAGTGGAGCTGGCGGATCGGCATCCTGACCATGGGCTTCCCGCTGATCGCCAACAGCTTCGGCTGGATCTTCACCGAGATGGGCCGCCAGCCCTGGGCCGTCTTCGGCCTGATGACCACGGCCAGCGCCGTCTCCCCCAACGTCAGCGTCGGCACCCAGATCGGTGCCCTGGTCACCTTCACCCTGCTCTACGCCGTCCTCGCCGTCGTCGAGGTCCGGCTGCTGGTCAAGTACGCGAAGGCCGGCCCGGTGGTGACCGAGCAGCCCCCGGCCAAGGACCCGTCCCTGCGCGGACCGTCCTCGGACGAGGACGCCGACAAGCCGCTCGCCTTCGCGTACTGAGCCACCAGGACCACTGGGGAACTGAGGATCTGACATGCAACTCCACGACGTCTGGTTCGTGCTGATCGCGGTCCTGTGGATCGGCTACTTCTTCCTGGAGGGCTTCGACTTCGGGATCGGCATCCTCTCCAAGCCGCTCGCCCGCAACACCGCCGAGCGCCGGGTGCTGATCAACACCATCGGCCCGGTCTGGGACGGCAACGAGGTCTGGCTGCTGACCGCCGGCGGCGCCACCTTCGCCGCCTTCCCGGACTGGTACGCGACGCTCTTCAGCGGCTTCTACATCCCGCTGCTGATCATCCTGGTCTGCCTGATCATCCGCGGCGTGGCCTTCGAGTACCGGGCCAAGCGCGACGGCGTCCGCTGGCAGCGCAACTGGGAGGAGGCCATCTTCTGGACCTCGCTGCTCCCGGCCTTCCTGTGGGGCGTGGCCTTCGCCAACATCGTGCGCGGCGTCGACATCGACGCGCACAAGAACTACGTCGGCACCTTCTGGGACCTGCTCAACCCGTACGCGCTGCTCGGCGGCCTGGTGACGCTCACCCTGTTCACCTTCCACGGTGCGGTGTTCGCGGCGCTCAAGACGGTCGGGGAGATCCGCGAGCGGGCCCGCAAGGCCGCCCTGCAGGCCGGGCTGGCGACCGCCGTGCTGGCGCTGGTCTTCCTGATCTGGACCCAGGCCGACAGCGGCAACGGCCGCAGCCTGGTCGCGCTGGTCATCGCCGTGCTGGCCCTGCTCGGCGCCCTCGCGGCCAACCAGGTCGGCCGCGAGGGCTGGGCGTTCGTCCTCTCCGGGGCGACCATCGTGGCCGCGGTCGCGATGCTCTTCCTGTCGCTCTTCCCGAACGTCATGCCGTCCACCCTGAACGCCGCCTGGAGCCTGACCGTCAGCAACGCGTCCTCCGCCTCGTACACGCTCCGGCTGATGACCATCGTGGCGGCCGTGTTCACCCCGCTGGTGCTGCTCTACCAGGGCTGGACCTACTGGGTGTTCCGCAAGCGGATCGGGGTCCAGCACATCCCCGGCCACGCCCCGGCCGCCGAGCTCGAGCAGGTCTGACGCCGTGAAGCCGGTCGACCCCCGACTCCTCGGGTACGCCCGCACCACCAGGGCCTTCCTCGCCGGATCCGTGCTGCTCGGCGCGGTCGGCGCGGCCCTGGTGGTCGCCCAGGCGAGTCTGATCGCCGAGATCGTCGTCCGCGCCTTCCAGCGCGGGGCGACGCTCGGCGAGCTGACCACGCCGCTGCTGCTGCTCGCCCTGACGGCGGTCGGGCGCGGGCTGGTCGGCTGGCTCACCGAACTCACCGCGCACCGGTCCGTCGCCCGGGTGAAGTCCACCCTGCGGCGCCGGCTGCTCGACCACGCCACCGCGCTCGGCCCGTCCTACCTGGCGGGCCGGCGCACCGGCGAACTCACCACCCTCGCCACCCGCGGCATCGACGCGCTGGACGACTACTTCGCCCGCTACCTGCCGCAGTTGGCGCTGGCCGTGGTCGTCCCGGTGATCGTGCTGCTGCGGATCGTCGGCGCCGACTTCACCTCGGCCGCGATCATCGCCGGGACGCTGCCGCTGATCCCGCTGTTCATGGTGCTGATCGGGATGGCCACCCAGTCCCGGATGGACCGGCAGTGGAACACCCTCGCCCGGCTCTCCCACCACTTCCTCGACGTGGTCGCCGGGCTGCCCACCCTCAAGGTGTTCAACCGGGCCCGCACCCAGGCCGCCACCATCGCCCGGATCACCGCCGACTACCGCCGGGCCACCCTGCGCACCCTGCGGATCGCCTTCGTCTCCTCCTTCACCCTGGAACTGCTCTCCACCCTGTCCGTCGCGCTGGTCGCCGTCACCGTCGGGTTCCGGCTGGTGGACGGCACGCTCGGCCTGGAGACCGGCCTGCTGATCCTGGTGCTCGCCCCCGAGGTGTACTTCCCGATCCGCCAGGTCGGCGCGCTCTACCACTCCAGCGTCGAGGGGCTGACCGCCGCCGACGAGCTGTTCCGGGTGCTGGAGACCCCGCTGCCCGCCGCCGGCACCACCCCGGCGCCGGAACTCGCGGGCGCCGTGATCGCCGCCGAGGGCCTGGTCGTCCGGCACCCCGGGCGCACCGAGCCCGCGCTGGACGGCGCCGGGCTGACCCTGCGCCCGGGCTCCAGCACGGCGCTCACCGGCCCGAGCGGCGCCGGCAAGTCCACCCTGCTGGCGGTGCTGCTCGGCCTCACCGCCCCGGAGTCCGGCACCGTCCGGATCACCGCCGCCGACGGCCGCACCCACGACCTGGCCGAGCTGGACCCGGAGAGCTGGAGGCGACAGATCGCCTGGGTGCCGCAGCACCCGCACCTGTTCGCCGGGACGGTCGCCGAGAACCTGCGGCTCTACCGGCCGGAGGCCACCGACGAGCAGCTGTGGACGGCGCTGCGGGCCGCGCACGCGCTCGACTTCGTGACCGACCTGACGGCCGTCCTGGGGGAGGACGGCGCCGGGCTCTCCGCCGGGCAGCGCCAGCGCCTCGCCCTCGCCCGGGTGCTGCTCGCCGACGACCGGCCGCTGGTGCTGCTGGACGAGCCGACCGCCAACCTGGACGGCGCCTCCGAGGCGGCCGTGGTGGACGCCGTCCGGACGCTCGCCGCGGACCCGGCACGCACCGTGCTGGTGGTCGCGCACCGGCCGGCCCTGCTGGCCGTCGCGGACCAGCGGGTACGGCTGGCGGGGACCCCGTCCGTGCCCGCCGAGCCGGTCGCCCCGCTCGCCCACAGCGGCCGCCCCACCCCCGCCCCGGCCGTGGCCGAGGAGCCCGGGCCCGAGGCCGGCACCACCCCCCGGCTGGCGCTCTCGATCCTGCTCGGCGCGCTCGCCCTCGGCTGCGCCGTCGCCCTGATGGCCACCTCCGGCTACCTGATCTCCCGGGCCTCCGAGATGCCGCCGGTGCTCTACCTGATGATGGCCGTCACCTCGGTGCGGGCCTTCGGCATCGGCCGCAGCGTCTTCCGCTACGCGGAGCGGCTGGTCTCGCACGACGCGGTGCTGCGCACCCTCGGCACCCTGCGGGCCGCCGTCTACCGGCGGCTGAGCGCGCTCGCCCCGGCCGGACTGCCCGCCTTCCGGCGCGGCGACCTGCTCTCCCGGCTGGTCGCCGACGTGGACGCGATCCAGGACCACTACCTGCGCTGGCGGCTGCCGGCCGCGGTGGCCGGCCTGGTCGCCCTGGCCTCGACGGTGGCGATGGCCGTCTTCCTGCCCGCCGCCGGGCTGGTGCTCGGCCTCGGGCTGCTGCTCGCCGGCGTGCTGGTGCCCGCCCTGGCCGTCCGCTGGTCGGCCGGTGCCGAGCGGCGCCAGGCCCCGGCGCGCGGGCGCCTGGCCACCGCCGTGGTGGACTCCTTCACCGGCACCGCCGAGCTCACCGTGGCCGGCGCGCTGCCCGGCCGGCTGGCCGCCGTCCGCACCGCCGACGCCGCGCTGACCCGGCTGGCCGCCCGCTCGGCCGCCACCACGGCGCTCGGCACCGGGCTGATCGCGCTGCTCACCGGCCTGACCGTGGCCGCCGCGGCCGCCGTCGGCGTCCAGGGGGTGCGGGACGGGGCACTGGCGCCGGTCTGCCTGGCCGTGGTGGTGCTGACCCCGCTGGCCGCCTTCGAGGCCGTCACCGGGATGCCGCTCGCCGTCCAGGCCCGCCAGCGCAGCCGCGCCGCACAGGCCCGGCTGGACGAGGTGCTGAACGCCCCGGAGCCCGTCACCGAGCCTGCCGAACCGCTGGCGCTGCCCGAGCAGCCGCTGCCCGTCGCGGTGCGCGGGCTGACCGTGCGGCACCCCGGGCAGACGGTGGACGCGCTCGCCGGCGTGGACCTCGACCTCGCCGCCGGCCGCCGGATCGCCGTGGTCGGTCCGTCCGGCTCCGGCAAGACCACCCTCGCCCAGGCGCTGCTGCGCTTCCTGGAGCCGAGCGCCGGGACGGTGACGTTCGCCGACGGCCGTCCGCAGGCCGTGGACAGCCGCGCGCTGGCGGGCGAGTCCGTCCGCCGGGTGATCGGGCTCTGCGCCCAGGACGCCCACGTCTTCGACAGCTCGCTGCGGGAGAACCTGCGGCTGGCCCGGCCGGGAGCGCAGGAGGACGAGCTGCGCGCCGCGCTGGCCGCCGCCCGGCTGCTGGAGTGGACCGAGAGCCTGCCGGACGGCCTGGACACCATGGTCGGCGAGCACGGCGCCCGGCTCTCCGGCGGCCAGCGCCAGCGCCTCGCGCTCGCCCGGGCGCTGCTCGCGGACTTCCCCGTGCTGGTCCTGGACGAGCCCGCCGAGCACCTCGACCTGCCCACCGCCGACGCCCTGACGGCCGACCTGCTGGCCGCCACCGAGGGCCGCACCACCGTGCTGATCACCCACCGGCTGGCCGGGCTGGACGACGCCACGGTGGACGAGGTGCTGGTGCTGGACGGCGGACGGGTGGCCGAGCGGGGCCGCTGGTCGGAGCTGGTGGCCGACCCGGACGGGCGGCTGCACGCGATGTGGCAGCGGGAGCGGGAGGCGGACGGGCTGCTGGAGCCGGTGGGCCGCTGATCACGCGCCGCCGGTCGCGCCAGCCTTCGGCTGAAAAGCGTACAAACGTAGGCTTTCTCCATGGACCCCACGCCGGACCTCCCCGAGGCCACGCCCGAGCCGACACCCCATCGGGTGCCCGAGATCGCCTCGCTCGGGCTGGACACCCTGGTCACCGAGGTCGCCGAGCGCCTGCAGTCGGCCGCCGCGGTCACCGACCGGATGCAGCGGCTGCTGGAGGCGGTGGTCTCGATCGGGGCCGGGCTGGACCTGCACGCCACCCTGCACCGGATCGCCGTGGGCGCGGCCGAACTGGTCGACGCCCGGTACGCGGCGCTCGGCGTGATCGCCCCCGGCGGCACCGGCCTGGCCGACTTCATCCACGTCGGGGTCGACGACGAGACCGCCGCCGCGATCGGCGAACTGCCCGCCGGCCGGGGCATCCTCGGCGCGCTCATCGACCGCCCCGAACCGCTGCGGCTGACCGACCTCGGCGCCGACCCGCGCTCCTCCGGGTTCCCGCCGGACCACCCGCAGATGAGGACCTTCCTGGGCGTGCCGATCCGGATCCGCGCGGAGGTGTTCGGCAACCTCTACCTCACCGAGAAGAAGGGCGGCGGCGCCTTCACCCCCGAGGACGAACAGGTGGTGCACGCGCTCGCCGCGGCGGCCGGCGTGGCCATCGAGAACTCGCGGCTGTACGAGGAGGGCCGGCGCCGCGAACGCTGGATCGCCGGTGCCGCCGCCGTCGCCACCGCCCTGCTCTCCGCCGAGCAGGCCGAGGCCGCGCTGACCGTCGCGGCCGAACAGGTACGGGAGTTGGCGGACGCCGCGATCGGCATGATCCTGCTGCCGACCGGCCCGGAGGGCGAGGGCGACGGTCAGATGCGGGTCGCGCACGCCTCCGGCGAGCTGGCCGAGTTCGTCCGCGGCGAGCTGTTGCCCAGGGAGAGCTTCGCGGCCCGACTGCTCGCGGGGGAGAGCGTCTACCTGGACGACATGTCCAGCGACCCGACCGTGGTGATGCGGCTCGCCCGCCGTTTCGGCCCGTCCATGGCCGTGCCGATGGTCGCCGCCGGGCGGGTGCTCGGCGGGCTCTGCGTCTGGCGCCCGCGCGGAGCGCTGCCGTTCACCGACAGCGAGAAGCAGCTCGCCCAGACCTTCGCCTCGCAGGCCGCGCTCGCCCTGCGGCTCGCCGAGGGCCAGCGCGACCAGCAGCGCCTGGCCGTCTTCCAGGACCGCGACCGGATCGCCCGGGACCTCCACGACCTGGTGATCCAGCGGCTGTTCGCCACCGGGATGATGCTGGAGAGCGCCGCCCGGCGGGCGATCGTCCCCGAGGTGAGGACCGGCATCGGCAAGGCGGTGGACGAGCTGGACGCCACCATCCAGGAGGTCCGCACCACCATCTACGCCCTCCAGCACGACAACCACGGCGACGCGCCGGACACCCTGCGCACCCGGGTGCTGCGGGAGGCCAGCCAGGCCGCGGCCGCGCTCGGCTTCAAGCCCTCGGTGAGCTTCGTCGGGCCGGTGGAGAGCATGGTCGGCGAGAAGACCGGCCGTCAACTGCTGGCCGCCCTGCGCGAGATGCTCTCCAACACGGCCCGGCACGCGCGCGCCTCCCGGGTCGGCGTGGAGATCGACGCGACCACCCACCTGGGCGAGGACGGCCGCCCGGTGGGCGGCGACCCGGAGTCGCTGGACCAGGGTGGGCGGCCCGGCGTGCTGCTCACCGTGACCGACGACGGGGTGGGCATCCCGGAGGGCGGCCGGCGCAGCGGCCTGCTCAACCTCACCCGGCGCGCCGAGGCGCTCGGCGGCGACGCCTGGCACGAGAGCGGGCCGTACCGGAAGGGGACGATGGTGCGCTGGACGGCCCGGCTCTGAGCGTTCCCGGTCGATTCCAGGTTGGTTCCGGATCGGTTTTCGATCGGTCCCCGATCAGGGAAGCGTGAAAGTTAAACGAGAGAGAACTTCCCGACCAACAGCGCAAGTTGTGAACGTTCTGGGCTTTCCGGACCTCCGTGTGCACACATAGCTTTGCTCCGCTCGGAGGGGAATCCGGAGGGCAACCGGACGGAGGGGGCAGTGAACGCTGCCGGCCGCGGTCACACCGCAGCAGGGGCAAGTCGAGGGGGGTTCCGCGCCGAACGGGCGGCGGACGGGCGCTACCGCTGGCAACTGAAGGCGCCCAACGGACGGGTGGTCGCGATCACCCAGGCCGCGTTCGAGACGGCCGGCGAGGCCGAGCGGGGCTTCGACGGCCTGCGTGCCGTGGCGGCCGAGCTCACCGCGCGGATCACCCACGTGCGGGAGGGCATCGGCTGGATCTGGGTCGTCCCGGGCTCGCGCGGTCTCCCCGAGGTGCGCTCCAGCCGCGCGTACGAGCGGTACGCGACCTGCCAGAACGCCTTCCGCCGGTTCGTGGTGCTGCTCTCCAAGCAGCCGACGCGCGAACTCCCGGAGCCCGCAGTGCCGTTGAGACGCGGCGATGGCCGCTGAGCGGCGCGGTCCGCGGCTGCTGATCGTGCCGGCGGCCGACCGCTGCCTCGGCTGGGCGCTGCGGGCCGCCAACGGGCGGCCGCTCGGGGTCGGTGTGCGGACCTACCGGAGTGAGGACGAACTTGCCGAGTCGGTCCGGGAGTTGCTGATCGAACGGGCCGCGCTGCGGTGTTCGGTCGGGCAGTCCGAAGGGCGGCAGTGGGTCTGGGCCGCCTACCTGCCGGTGCGCAGCACCCGGCCGGGGGCGGCCGACGCCGTTCCGGTCGCCCGCAGCGCGCGGGGGTACCTGCGGCGGGACCAGTGCCAGGCGGGGGTCGAGGGGTTCCTGGCCGGACTGCAGTGGGTGGGGCAGGAGTGGCGGCGGTCCGGGCGGGACGGCCGCCGGCCGCTGTAGGCAACCGCGGCCGCCGACCGCTGCGGGGAACCGAATCGATGACGGTCAGTCGGTGACGGGCCGTCGTGTCGTCATGTCCGGACGCGGCGCCTCCGCCGGATCTCCGTTCGTGCAGTCCCGGTGAAGGAGAGGTTTCCGGCAACACCCCGAGCAGCCTCCTGGAGAAGAACGTCGACCGGGCTCGGAGGCCCGGTAGTGCCCCTGTCACGTGCACGCTGACCAGTACCTAAACCTCGCTGAACCGATGAGTCGACATTCCCCGGCCGGACTCGACCTCTCTTCCGGCACAACCTCCCCGCCGGACAGGATCGGCACTGCCGGCGAGGCCGCAGCGGACGCGGCCTCCGGCCCCGAACTCCCCACCGGAGTACGGGTCCACGCGATGTACGTCTCTCCCCCGGAGGAAGAGGAACATGCGTAAGACCGCTGCCAAGCTGCTCACCGTCGCCGCGCTGGCGACCTCCGTCGCCACCGTCGCCGGCGGCACCGCCGTGGCCGACCCGGCCGCCGGTGTCACCCCGCGCGCCATCGACATCGTGGGTGTCGGCTCCGACACCACGCAGTCGATCCTGAACCAGCTGTCGGTCGACTACAACGCCTCGCTGACCGACCCGAACGCCCCCCGTCTGTACAGCTGGGACGCGACCGGCACCTCGCCGATCACCACCAAGACCGGCGCCACCTCGATCGACCGCCCGAACGGCTCCGGCGCCGGCGTCAAGGCCCTGGCGGTCAACACCTCCGCCACGGTCGACTTCGCCCGCTCCTCGCGCGGCCCGGCGGCCACCGACGCCCACGGCCTCGACTTCGTCGCGCTCGCCAAGGACGCGGTGACCTGGTCCGCCCAGCTGAACGGCAACGCCCCGGCGGCGCTGTCCGCGGCGCAGCTCAAGGCCATCTACCAGTGCGACCCGGCCGCCCGTACCTGGAACCAGATCGACCCGACCAAGCCGGCCACCAACATCCTGCCCTTCCTGCCGCAGGCCAACTCCGGCACCCGCGCGTTCTTCCTGAGCGCGATCGGCAACCCGACCCTGGGCACCTGCGTGCAGGACGGTCCGGAGGAGAACGAGGGCACCGACGGCCGCCTGGGCGACCCGAACGTGATCTTCCCCTACTCCGTCGCCAAGTACCTCGGCCAGACGGTCGGCGGTCACGGCACCGTGACCGACGCCCCGGGCAACCTGACCCTGCGCAGCGTCGTCCTCGGCGCCAACCCGGTCGCCCCGGTGGCGAACGGCGTCATCAACGCCGCCTTCGCCAACTCCCCCTTCGGCCGCGTGGTCTACAACGCCGTCCGGGACACCGAGTGGACCGCCACCGACGCCCACGGCACCGCGCTGCGCGCGATCTTCGGCCCCACCGGCTGGATCTGCACCAACGCGACCGCCAAGGCCGACCTCAAGAGCTACGGCTTCCTGGTCACCCCGGCCTGCGGCTCCTTCGTCCAGAGCTGAACCACCCCGCACCACCCGGCGGGCCCCGGGCGCGCGCCCCGGGGCGCCCGGGGGGCCAGCCGGGTTTACCCCCCCCCAAAACGATAAATCAACCCAAGTGTTGTGCAGTTGCCGAACTTACGCCCCGCAGCGGGGCGGGCGCCGCG
>NZ_JBIWNZ010000039.1:0-47886 GCF_044767505.1 Kitasatospora sp. NPDC101235 | reverse complement strand
ACCGCCCCCCACCACCAGATCCGGGTCCGGGCCCCCCCGGCCCGGCGCCCCCTGCGCCAACAGCTCACCCCCCCCCCCCCCCCCGGGGCCCCGGGCCCCCGCGCCGGGGCCCGCCGGTCGTCCGACCGGTGTTCCACCAGCACCAACTCGATTCCTCTCCCAAGGAGTTCAGCATGTCCCGTACTTCCGCCCGGCTGCTGGCCGGCAGCGTCGCGGTCGCCCTCGCCGTGACCGGCCTGAGTGGTGCGGCCGCCGCCGACACCGCGCCGGCCGCGCCCACCGGCAACGCCGTGGCGACCGTGAGCACCGCCTTCGTGTCCTCCGCGGCGCAGAACGGTGTGGTGGTCCTCCCGCTTCCGGACGCGGGTGTCTCCTACAGCTCGGCCGACGGCCTCAAGGTCTCCTTCCCGGTGACCGGCGGTTCGGTCAACCTCGTGGGCTACTACGGCGAGGTGCAGCTGGGCGGCAGCCTGCTGTTCATCGACTACTTCACTGGCAAGAGCGTGCGCTTCAAGCAGCTCGCGTTCAGTGCCGACAGCTGGCGGCTCACCGGTGTGCCGGAGGGCGGCACCGCGCCGGTCGAGCTGCTGGCGCCGGCCGGCGTGCTGCAGACCGCGAAGACCGGAACCACCCAGACGCTCAACGCGTCGGACTTCACGGTGGACGCCGTGGGCGCCCAGTACCTGGACACCAAGCTGAACACCAAGTTCTTCACCGACGGCCAGTCCGTGGGCTCCTTCTCCCTGACGGTCAACGGCTGACGCCGTCCGACCCCGAGAGGCCCGCGCCGTCAGGTGCGGGCCTCCCCGTGTGGATCGCCCAATTCCGCCACGGAGTCGCCGCGTTGTGCCCTCGTACACGTGGGCGACCGGATCCGGCCATGTGCGGCGGGCCGAATGGACGTGTACCGGAATCGCCGGTCGCGCCCGCAGCCCGATCCCCCTCGCGCCGCGCACCCGGCGGCGCGGATCCGCACGGAGGTGCCCGTCATGAGAGTCCGATTGCCCGTCCGGAGAGGACCGGGGGGGTGGAGACGCCGACTGCCGGCGATCGCGTCGGTGTGGTCGGTGGTGGTCGCGCTCGGCGTGGTGCCGATCGGCCTGGGCGCGGTGGCACCGGCCTCCGCGGCGACCGGGTCCGCCAAGACGGTGAAGGGCCCGAAGATCTGGATCCCGGCGACCCAGTCGAAGGGGGACAACGGCAGCATCACCGTCTCCCAGACGAAGAACCTGACCAACCAGGTCGTCCAGGTGTCCTGGACCGGGTTCACCCCGACCGTGGACCCCTACGGCTCACCGGTGACGCTGACGCCCGTACTCGACCCCAACGCCAGTTACCCGGTCCGGGTCTACCAGTGCCGGGGTGACGACCCCAGGATCACGGACTGCTACGGGAGCACGCTGTACAACGCGGACCCGGCGAAGGGCTTCAACCAGAAGAAGCCGGAGGCGGGTCTGACCACGCCGGACTTCTCCGTGAGCAACATGGTCATCGCCCCGACCGGCACGGACGGTTCGGGGGTCGCGAACATCGAGGTCTGGACGTCGGTGCAGAGCCCGACGCTGGGCTGCGACGCCGACCACAAGTGTTCGATCGTGGTCGTGCCGAACTACGGCGGGGACAGCATCGCGACCTGGAACCCGGCGGGCGACGTCGACTGCAACAACCACGACTCCGACGTGTACAGCGACTTCGCCCCCACGGCGAGCGACAACGTCAACGCCAGGCTCAACGTCTGGAACAACATGGCGACCAGCGAGCAGTGCGCGTGGGACAACCACATCGCCATCCCGCTGGAGTTCGCGCCCACGCCGGCCGCGTGCAAGGAGCGGACCGCCGACATGACGCTGGCCGGTCTGGAGATGGCGAACCGGGCCGTGCAGCAGTGGCGGGCCGGCCTCTGCCTGGGCGAGGCGCCGCTCGCACTGCAGTACAGCTCGGCCGGTGGTGAACCGCAGGCCAGGGAGGACTTCCTCGGCGGCCGGAAGGACATCGCACTGACCGCCAGGCCGGACCGGCAGGCACCGCCGAGGCCGTACGTCTACGCGCCCCTGGCGACGAGCGGCATCTCGGTGGTCTTCGTGGTGGACGATCCGAAGTCGGGTCGGCAGATCCGTGACATGAGGCTCAACGCCCGGCTGCTGGCCAAGATGCTCACCCAGTCCTACGCCCCGGACGGCGCTGACATCGCCTCCGTGCGGGGCAATCCGGTCTGCGTCTTCGCGGACCCGGAGTTCCAGAAGCTGAACCCCCTGCCCCCGGCTTCCGGCCTGGCCTGGCCGGGTTTCTGCAACACCGGCAACTCCAGCCCGACGGTGGTCGGCGGTACCACGGACCTGGTGTACCAGCTGACCTCGTGGATCGCGTCGGATCCGGACGCCGTGCGGTTCCTGGACGGCGAGGCGGACCCGTGGGGCATGCACGTGAACACCTACTACCTGCGTCCCGCCTTCTCCGGGTACCCGGTCGAGTCCTTCATCCGGCAGGACTCCTCGGGCATCGTCGGGGCCACCAAGGACCCGTTCGACCGGTGGAAGCAGTACGAGTGGAACCCGAACACGATGGGGCTGGGCGACATGGCGCGCAAGCTCCTGCAGAACACGCCCAACTGCACCGTCGCGACGGTCTCCGGTGACGGCACCCACGCCGCCTGCCCCGCCATGCAGAAGGGCGAGCGGACGCTGTTCACCGTCATGGACTCCGGCCAGGCGAAGGCCTTCTCCCTGCCCGAGGCCCAACTGCTCAACCCGGCCGGGCAGTTCGTCTCGCCGGACACCACCGGCTTCCAGGCCGCGGTGACGGACATGCCGACCGACCCGGCCACCGGCGTGCAGCAGCTGCCGTACGGCGCGGCCGACACGGCGTTCTCGCGGGACCAGCGGGCCTACCCGCTGACCACCGTGCAGTATGCGATGGTGCCCACCCAGGGCCTGTCGCCGGCCAAGGCGGGGGCGGTCTCCCAGTTCCTGAGGACGGTGACGACCAGCGGCCAGGTGTACGGCTTCGAGGCCGGCAAGCTGGCGGCGGGCTTCCTCGCGCTGACCGGCGCCCAGCGCCAGCAGGCGCAGGACGCCGCCAAACACGTGGAGACGCAGGACGGCAAGCTGCCCGGCAACCAGGTCGCCCCGACGACCCCGCCGGCCGAGGGCGGCGAGGGTACGAACGGCAACGGGGGCACCACGTCCTCCGGTTCCGGCGAGGGCACCGGCACCACGGGTGACGGCACGACCGGCGACTCCTCGTCCGGGTCCGGCCTCACCGGCGGCTCCTCCGGCGGTCTGACCGGCGGTTCCGACAGCACCGGCGGTACCGGTACCGGGGCGGTCGCAGCCGCCGCGCCCGGCGCGAAGCCCGCCGCCACGCCGTCCGCGAGCGGCAGCCCGCTGGCCGTCGCCCCGGTGGCGGCCGGGACGCCCGCCGCGGACCGCTCGGGCACGGCCCGGTTGCTGCTCCCGGTGGCGCTGATCGGCGGCCTGGTGCTGCTGGTCGGCGGTCCGGCGGCGCTGATCCTCGGCGGCACGCCGGCCGGTGAGCGGGCGCTGAACGGGCTGCGCAAGGGCTGGTCGCGGGTGCGCCGCCGCCCGTGACGCGCACGCCGTCGTACGACCCGGCGGGGCCGCCGTTCCGGCCCCGCCGGGCCACCCTCAGGGCCTGGGCTCCGCCCGGGCCTCCGTACCCGAGCACGGAGATGCAGCCATGACAGCCGCCGCCGAGCCCGCGGCAACGCCCGCCGGGGCGCCGGGCCGACCCGACCGCGCACCCGACACCGACGTCCCCCGCGTCATCACCGCCCCTGCCACCCCGGCCGACCGGGTGTTCCGCGGCGTGCTGCGGGTGGCCGGGCTCTCGGTGTTCGCGATCATGGGCCTGATCGCCTTCTTCCTGGTCCTGCGCGGCACGGACGCCTTCCGGGCGGTCGGCTGGTCCTTCCTGACCGAGCAGAAGTGGCAGACCGCCGCGCACAACTTCGGCATCGCCGCCGTCCTGCCCAACGGCCTGCTGATCGCCGTCATCGCGCTGGTCATCGCCGTCCCGGTGGCGCTGTCCACCGCGATCTTCATCTCCGAGTACGCGCCCCCGCGGCTGCGCGGCGCGCTGATCTCGCTGATCGACCTGATGGCGGCGATCCCCAGCATCGTCTACGGCCTGTGGGGCCTGTTCTTCCTCCAGCCGCGGATCGTCGGCTTCGTCCGCTGGCTGGCCAACCACCTGGGGGAGTACATCCCCTTCCTCAAGGTCCGCACCGGCGACATCGGGACCTCCTACACCTCCTCGACCTTCATCGCCGGCGTGGTGGTCTCCCTGATGATCATCCCGATCATCACCTCGCTCAGCCGGGAGGTCTTCTCCCAGGCCCCGCAGGGGGAACGGGAGGGCGCGTACGCGCTGGGCTCGACCCGCTGGGGGATGGTGCGCACGGTCGTCCTGCCGTTCGGCAAGGGCGGCGTCATCGGCGCGGTGATGCTGGGCTTCGGCCGGGCGATGGGCGAGACCATCGCCGTGGCGCTGATCATCTCGCCGAGCTTCAAGACCATCACGCACGTCCTGGAGAACGGCGCCAACTCGATCTCGGCGCTGATCGCGCTGCGGTTCGGCGAGTCGGACAAGCTCTCGCTCTCCGCGCTGATGGCGGCCGGCCTGGTGCTGTTCGCGCTCACCCTGGTGGTCAACGTGGCGGCCGGCTTCGTGATCAACCGGTCCCGTTCCGGCGCCTCGACGGCGGACTGAGCATGACGGACCGTCCGACCGACCGCCGTCAGACCCACCGCCGTCCGAACCACCGCCGTCCGAACCACCGTGAAGGGACCACCCGATGACCACGCTCGACCTGCCGCCGGTCGCGGCGTCCGGGCCCGCCGCCGGTCCGGAACCGGCCGCGACAGCCGAACCCCGCCCCGAGAAGAAGGTCCGACTCGGCGGCGTCACCTCCGAGGACGTCTTCACCGTGGCCGGCGCCCTGGCCGGCTCGCTCGGGCTGGACTGGCTGCTGTACGAGCGCGTGCTGCCGTTCAGCGGCGCGTCCGGCTTCCTGCTCTGCTGGTACGCGCTGTTCCTGGCGGGCTACTTCGCGCTGGGCCGGCTCCAGTGGGGCCCCCTGATGGTGCGCGAGCGCCTGGTGTCCGTGGTGGCGTGGAGCGCCGGCATCCTGGTCATCGCGCTGATCGCCGACCAGATCGGCTTCGTGACGAGCAAGGGCATGGATGCCGCGCGTCATCTGAACTTCTTCACCGAGTCGATGGAGCGCACCGGCCCGCTCTCCCCGATCGACTCCGGCGGTGCGCTCGGCGCGATCGTCGGCTCGCTCGAACAGCTGGGCCTGGCAACGCTGTTCGCCGTCCCGCTGGGCATCGCCGCGGCGGTCTTCATGTCCGAGGTCGGCGGCCGGATGGCCCGGCCGGTGCGGACGCTGGTGGAGGCGATGACGGCGCTGCCGTCCATCGTGGCCGGGCTCTTCGTGTTCGGCATCGTGATCATCACCTTCGGCTTCGAGAAGAGCGGCTTCGCGGCCTCGCTCGCGCTCACCGTGATGATGATGCCGATCGTCACCCGGGCCGCCGAGGTGGTCATCCGGCTGGTGCCCGGCACCCTGCGCGAGGCCTCGTACGCACTCGGCGGCAGCCAGTGGCGCACGGTGTGGAACGTGGTGCTGCCCACCGCCCGGCCCGGCCTGATGACGGCCGTGGTGCTCGGCATGGCACGCGGCGTCGGCGAGACCTCGCCGGTGCTGCTCACCGCCGGCTTCACCTCGCAGTTCAACGGCAACCCGTTCGCCGAGCACCAGGTGTCACTGCCGCTGTACATCTGGAACTACGTCAAGCAGCCCTACGACGGAATGATCGCGCGCGGCTTCGCCGCCGGCCTGACGCTGATGGTCGTGGTGCTGATCCTCTTCGTCACCGCCCGCGTGCTCGGCGGCCGGCAGCCCGGCCAGCTGACGCGGGCCCAGAAGCGCCGCCTCGACCGCGACGCCCGCCGTCTTGAGGCCACCGCCGCGGCGGCCGCCGCCCGTCCGTTCGCCATCCAGCCGAAGAAGCAGTGATGTTCCGTACAACCACCCTCGGAACCAGAGGAGTTCACATGTCCCGGGAGGCCGCAAGGCGCTCCGTGGCCCGACTGGCGGCAGGGCTGCTGTCCCTGCTGCTCGCCGCGGCCTCCCTGCTGCTGGGGCAGACCGTCCCGGCGTACGCGGCCTCGGTCGCGCTGAACGCGGACGGCTCCAGCTGGGCCGGTCCGGCCATCGACCAGTGGCGCCAGGACGTCGGCCCGCAGGGCATCCAGATCAACTTCAACCCGATCGGCTCGGCGGCCGGCCGCAACGCCTGGAGCCTCGGGCAGGACGACTTCACCGCCTCGGACGTGCCGTTCCGCACGCAGGACGACACCGGCCTCAGCGGCGAGCGCCGCAGCGGCGGTCAGGGCACCCGGGAGAACCCGGTCTACGGCTTCTCGTACGTGCCGATCACGGCCGGCGGGACGACCTTCATGTACAACCTGGTGATCGGCGGCAAGCAGGTCCGCGACCTGCGGCTCGCCCCGCAGACGATCGTGGACATCTTCACCAACAAGATCACCAACTGGAACGACCCGAAGATCGCCGCCGACTACGGCAAGGCCCTGCCGAACCTGCCGATCACCCCGGTGGTCCGCTCGGACGGCTCCGGTGCCACCGCGCAGTTCACCCGGTGGATGCAGCACACCCACCAGGGCCAGTGGGAGGCCTACTGCAAGGGGGTCAACGGCACCACCTGCGGCGACTACACCGAGTTCTTCCCGGCCTCCGGCCGGATGACCGCGCAGAGCAGCTCCGACACCGTCGCCGGCTACATCAAGGACCCGAACAACCAGGGCACCATCGGCTACGACGAGTACGCCTTCGCCAAGCGCAGCAACTGGCCGGTCGTGAAGGTGCTCAACTCGGCGGGCTACTACTCCCTGCCGACCGCCTCGAACGTCGCGGTGGCGCTCACCGCGGCGAAGATCCGCGGCGTCGACGACAACACCCCGGTGACCGACCCGAACTACCTCCAGCAGAACCTCGACGGCGTCTACACCATGGACGACCCGCGCTCCTACCCGATCTCCAGCTACAGCTACGTGATCGTGCCGCGGGCCGGGGCCGCCCAGCCGGTGCCGCCTCGGTTCAACAACGACAAGGGTTCCGCGCTCAGCCGCTTCCTGTCCTACGTGCTCTGCGAGGGCCAGGGCGAGGCGGACGGCCTCGGCTACTCGCCGATCCCGCGCGGCCTGGTCAAGGGCGGTCTGCTCCAGACCAAGAGCATCCCGGGCAACGCCAGCCCGGTGAACCCGGACACCCTCTCCAACTGCGCCAACCCGACCTTCAACTCGGCCGGTGAGCTCACCGTCCTCAAGAACGCGCCGATGCCGAGCCCGTGCGACAAGAAGGACGCGCCGGTGCCCTGCACCGTGCAGGGCGGCCAGGCGGTGAAGAGCGGTTCGGGCGACGGCGGCTCCGGCGGCTCGGGTGGCGCCGGGGGCAACGGCGGCGGCAAGGCCGGCAACGGGGCGGGGGGCAACGGCGCGGGCGGTGCCGGTGCGGCCGCCGGTGACCCGAACGCGGCCGGCGGTGCCGGCGACCCGAACGCCGCCGGCGGCGCGGCCGGCGGTGACCCGAACGCGCCCGGCGCCGGCGACGGCACCGGGGACGTGATCGACCCGCAGACCGGCCAGGTGGTCGCCCGCGGCCGCGGCGGCACCACCGAGGTGGCGGCCAACGTGGTCGAGGTCAGCGGCAAGCCCGAGGACTGGATGCTGTCCTCCCTCACCGCGCTGGAACTGCTCGCCGTGGTGCTCGTCCCGCCGCTGCTCGGCCGCCGTCTGCTGCGCCGCCGCAACCGCCCGGGCGGCACCTCGTGACCGCCCCGGTGCTGGAGAAGCCGGTCACCCGGAGCGCGCCGGCGCAGCCGGCCGCCCCCGCCGCGCCCACCGCCCCGGCCCGGCCCGCGGTCTCCCCCGGGCGGCGGCGGTTCCTCCAGGGCGCCTGGGCGGTCAGCCTGGCGGCCGCGCTGGTGCTCGGCTTCGTCGGGTACCTGTTCACGCTCTCGCACGTCCAGCAGAAGCACTACCAGTCCACCGCGTACAAGACCTTCCGCGACCAGCTGGCCCGGGCGGTCGCCCCGACCGGCGCGGCCGCCGACGGCGACCCGGTGGCACTGCTGGACATCCCGGCGATCGGCCTGCACCAGGCCGTGGTGGTCGAGGGCACCACCGGCCGGGACCTCATGCGCGGCCCCGGCCACCGGCGGGACACCGCGCTGCCCGGACAGCGCGGGGTCGCCGTGGTCTTCGGCCGCGGCGCCACCTTCGGCGCGCCGTTCGCCGAGCTGTCCAAACTGCGGGTCGGCGACAAGATCGAAGCCACCACCGGCCAGGGCAAGTTCACCTACACCGTCAACGTGTACGGCGACGGCGACCACCCGATCGCCGACCCGGCGCGCAACCGGCTGGTGCTGGTCACCGGGGACTCCGACTGGATCCCCGGCTCCACCGTGCTGATCGGCGCCCGGCTGGAGGGCGACCCGGAGCAGAACCCCGGCGGCCGGCCCGCGACCGTCCGGTACGACAAGGCGCTGGCCGCGGACAAGGGCGCGCTGGCCGCGCTCCAGCTGTGGTCGCTCGGCCTGCTCGGGGCGGTGGCCGGCGCCCTGGTGCTGGCCCGGTACTGGCGGCGCTCGGCCGCGTACCTGAGCCTCGCGCCGGTGGTCGGCGCGCTGCTCTGGGCGGTCTACGAGAACGCCGCCGCCCTGCTGCCCAACCTCTACTGACGCGCGCCCGGAGGACCGTTCCGATGACCGACGCACCACTGACCGACACCCCACTGGCCGACCCCTCGCCGGCCGACCCGGTCGCCGACACCATCACCCTGCCCCCGGTCGCCCCCGCCCCGTACGCCGGCCGGCAGTACCCGGACGGCCGGCCCGACGGCGAGCCGCTCGCCGGGCTGGAGACCCGGGAGGTCTCCGCCTGGTTCGGCAGCCGCAAGGTGCTGGAACGGGTCTCGCTGGCGATGCCGGCCGGCGAGGTCACCGCGCTGATCGGCCCGTCCGGCTGCGGCAAGTCCACCTACCTGCGCATCCTCAACCGGATGCACGAGATGGTGCGCGGCGCCGCCCTCTCCGGCGAGGTGCTGCTGGAGGGGGACGACGTCTACCGGCCCGGCCGCCGGCCCGCCGAGGTGCGGCGCCGGATCGGCATGGTGTTCCAGCGGCCCAACCCGTTCCCGGCGATGTCCATCCAGGACAACGTCTCCAGCGGGCTCAAGCTGGCCGGGATCAAGGTGTCCAGGGAGGAGCGCCAACACCTGGTGGAGACCAGCCTGCGCCGGGCCGGGCTCTGGGACGAGGTGTCCACCCGGCTGCACACCCCGGGCGGGGCGCTCTCCGGCGGACAGCAGCAACGCCTGTGCATCGCACGGTCGTTGGCCGTCTCGCCGGACATCCTGCTGATGGACGAGCCGTGTTCCGCACTCGACCCGACCTCCACCCGGCGGGTCGAGGAGACCATCGCCGAACTGCGCGGGCGGCTCACCATCGTGATCGTCACCCACAACATGCAGCAGGCCCAACGCGTCTCGCAGACCTGCGCGTTCTTCCTGGCCACCCACGACACCCCGGGGCGGATCGTCGAGGCCGGGCCGACCGAGCAGGTCTTCGGCAGCCCGCGCGACCAGCGGACCTCGGACTACGTCAACGGCCGCTTCGGCTAGGCCGGTCCGGCGGGCCGGCCCGCTACAGGCCGAGGAGCCGCTCCAGCACCGCCGCGACGCCGTCCTGCTCGTTGCTCACGGTGTGCAGCGCCACCGCCGCCAGCACCTGCGGGTGCGCGTTGGCGACGGCGTACGCGGTGCCGGCCCAGGCCAGCATCTCCAGGTCGTTCGGCATGTCGCCGAAGGCCACCACCTCGCTCCGGTCGATCCCGCGCCCGGCGCACCAGCGGGCCAGTGTGCTGGCCTTGGTGACGC
This sequence comes from Kitasatospora sp. NPDC101235, assembly GCF_044767505.1. Taxonomy (NCBI): domain Bacteria; kingdom Bacillati; phylum Actinomycetota; class Actinomycetes; order Kitasatosporales; family Streptomycetaceae; genus Kitasatospora; species Kitasatospora sp. NPDC101235. The sequence goes on along the minus strand of NZ_JBIWNZ010000039.1, from coordinate 37,907 downwards.
CGGGCGCGCTGATCTCCAGCAGCGGGATCGACGCGGAGCGGGTGATCTCGGCCAGGTGCCCGGCCGCCTCCCGGGCCTCGGCGAGGAACTTGTCCGGGTCGAGGTCCGGGTGCTTGGCCAGCAGCTTGAACAGGCCCCGGACCGGCCCGCCGGCCCCCAGCAGCTCCTCCGCCGGGCCGATTTCGTGCTCGATCTCGTCGCCCCACATCGGCACCGCGTACCCGGCCTCGCGGGCCCAGCCGCCCGGGTGCTCGAAGGCGAACGCGGTGCCGGGCAGCTTGGCCCGCAGCGCGTCGACCACCGCCAGGGTGGTCTCCACCGGCAGCGGGAAGGTCTCCAGCAGCTCGCCGCGCCGCACGTCCACCACCGCGCCGCCGTTGGAACAGATCGCCACCCCGTGACCGCCGATGTGCGGGCTCACCTGCTGCATCCAGCGCGGCGGGCGCCCGGTCACGAACACCACCTGCACCCCGGCCGCCTCGGCCGCCGCCAGGGCCGCGGCGGTGCGGTCGGTGACGGTGCCGCCGGAGCAGAGCAGGGTGCCGTCCAGGTCGGTGGCGATGAGGCGGGGCGCGGTGCGGGGTTCGGTCACCGGACCATCTTCGCCCATCGGCGCGGCCGGGTCACCGCCGCGGGGACGCGGCCACGGGCCGTCCGTGCCGTGATCAAGCCCTTCATGCGCCGTTTCCGGCCGATCCCCCCGCACCCGGGGTGTCCGGTCGGCTACGGCGGGCATGACTGCCCACGGCAACCCCGTCGGCAGGAAGAGCCATGCCCACACGCCAGCTCCGCGACCAGCCGCCCCCGACCGCCCGCCCCGACACCCGTGACCCGCAGGCGCCCGACGCCTCGCGCGACCCGGTCCTGCTCGGCGACGTCCTCTTCCACACCCTCGCCGAGCTCGCCCGCCGCACCTGCGCCCCGTCCCTCCCCGCCCAACGCACCCGCCCGCACCCTTAGCCCCGCCCGTACCGCGGCCGGGCCGGCTCGCTCCGGTTCCTCGCGCGCCGGCTACGAGTGACCGGGCCTGCGGGGCGCGCGCCGCGCTCTGGTGAGTTTCGGCCGCCGGCCGCCGGCGACGAGTTCGCCGAGGCGCTCGCCGATCACGGAGACGCCAGGGCGGGGCTCGCTCTCGTAGTACCAGGGCTTGCGCCGGCGAAGCAGCTCGTCGCCGTGTTCGGTCCAGGTGAATCCGGGCTTCCGCAGCAGCTTCCGGAACACCTCGTCGACGGTCTCCGGGTGGGCGGCGGCCAGCCGGCGGATCGGCAGTGGCGCGATCGACTCCTCGCGCAGGTACACGCGCAGTAGGTCCTGGTGCTGCTTGCGGCCCGGGAGGGCCGGGTCGGCGAAGAGGTCCCGCAGCATCCCGTAGTCCAGGTAGAAGTTGAGCCCGTCGACGTCGTCGTAGATGACGCCTACCGTGTCCGACGCCGCGAGTCCTTGCGGTAGTTCGAAGGCCGGGAAGTCCAGGCCCGGGAGCTGCCTGCCCCGGACTCGGTCAGGATGCCCGGCGACGGCGGCCTGCTGCCGGTGCCGGTAGTAGGAGTCGAGCAGCTCCTCGGCTTCGGCAGGGGGAAGGACCAGTTCGTCGCTGCCGCAGAACTCGATGAACGCGGCCCGGTCCTCCCGCATCGAGTGCCATCCCTGCTCGATCTTCGCGGGGTTGCGGAAGACCAACGAGGGGTGGCTGGTGGCCAGCTGGAGCGCGGCCCGGGCGATCCCGGTGGCACTGGACTTCGGGTAGTGCGACATCATTCCGGAGATCAGCCATGCCCCGTCGGCCGAGTGGACGGGCACCAGGCAGGTGTGCAGGAATCCCCCCTTGGACACTCCGCGGAAGGCCTCCCGCCCGACGTTCGAGTACGTGCGGTATTCGAGGTCGTCGACCAGGTTCAGCAGGACGACGGCGTCCCCGTCCTTGCGCCGGACCTCGAAGATGCCCTCGACCGGGTCACGCCAGCCGAGCAGCATCGCCCGGTCGGCCCCGGTCAGGTCCCGCCGCCCTGCGACGAACCGGTCCACCACGGTCGAACCGTCCGGCAGACGGAACCGCAGGATGAAGTGATCGATGATCCGGATCGCCTCATCCTCGTCCAGCCGTCGCTCAGGGCCTGCTGCTTCCAGTAGGAGTGGGGTCAGCCACCGGTCGAACCGCGTGCTCTGGGCGAACTCGACCAGTTCGCCTTTCAGTTCGGCACAGCGCTCGATCAGGCCTCGCAACGACGCCTCGTCCTCGCTCCCTACAACGACAGTCATGCGAGTCCTCCCGTTCTCGAAGGTTCCGACGCTCACTGCGCCCAGTAGTGGCGATATGCCTCGACCCACTCCGCTCCGTCCGGAGCCGGTTCCGGCAACGGAAGGTCCAGTAGCCCGATCCTCTGCCGGTACCCACCGCGGGTGCACAGGGCGACGATCCTTCCGTCCCGTGAGAGGTCGACGCCGCGCACGGTCACCTCGACGCCCAGCACCGAGGTGTCGAACGGCACCGCCAGGTTCTCCTCGACGGCGACGAACAGAGCCGCCACCTCCTCGTGCTCGTCGTAGGTGTCGACCGTCGCCTCCTCGACCAACGCGGTCAGTTCCCGCCTGCTCAGCGTGCCCATGGCGCCACGCTAGCCGACCTCCCCTCACCGCTGCGCGAGCGGTCCGGAGGTGCGCCGAATGCGCGCGTATCGTCGTTGCATGCGCTTGAGTAGCGTTATCCTCCCCATCCACCGGTGGAGCGAGGGACAGAAGATCTGGCGGCGGGCCGAGGAGCTCGGCTTCCACGCCGCGTACCACCGCGGTCTCGGCCTCCTCCGCCAGGGCACGCAGGACCTCCTCCCGGCGGTCGAGCGGGTCAACGGCACCCTCGTGTTCCACCGGCGCCTCGCCCGCGACCGCGACCACCGGCCCGACCATGCCGCCTCCCGTGTCCACTGGGCACCCACCGCGGGCATGCTCCGCCGCCTCGCCGCTGTGGCACGGCTGTGACAGTCGGCGCACGAAGCCGTGGATCTTCGCGGGATACAACTGGTGCGGAAGATTCACGAACAAGAGCGATATGGACCGGCAGGGAAGCCCTGCCCTTGGGGGGATACACACATGCGCACCACGTCACGCCTGATCGCCGCCGCTGCCGTTACGCTGACCGCCAGCCTCGCGCTGACCGCCTGCGACGGGTCCGGCACCGGCTCGTCCTCGGCGGCGGGCTCCGCATCCTCGGCGCCGGCCCCGGTCGCGTCTGGAACGACGGCCGCGGCGAGTTCGAGCGCCGGCACGACCTCGGGCGCGGCGAGTTCGAGCGCCGGCACGACCTCGGGCGCGGCGAGTTCGAGCGCCGGCACGACCTCGGGCGCGGCGAGTTCGACGACGGGCAGCGGGTCCGGCGGCTCCGGCGCCGCCGCAGGCTCCAAGAACTGCACCAGCGCCGACGTGAAGCTCAGCGTGACCGGCCCCACGTACCACGCCTCCGAGCAGCAGCCCGCCATGGCGACCATCCGCGCGGTCAACACCTCCGGGCACAGCTGCACCCTCACCGGCTTCCCCGGCGTGCAGCTCGCCGACGACCAGGGCAAGTCCTCCCCGATCGACGCTGTGCGTCACCAGGGTGACCCGATCACCCCGGTGACGCTGGCCCCGGGAGCCCAGGCCACCGCGGGTCTGCTCTACAGCGACGTGAACGGCCAGGCCGCCTCCTCCGGCCGTTACGTGTGCGCGGTGACCGGCTCCAAGGTCTCGATCATCCTGCCGAACACCACCCAGCAGATGCAGGTGGCCGTGACCGGCGGCGTCGGCAACGGCACCCTCAACGTCTGCGGCGCCCTCAATGTCGACCCCTTCGCGAGCAGCCAGGGCTGACCAGGGTGCCAAGCGCGCCCGCGCTGATCCCCGATCCGTGGGCGCGCTGCCGACGCGGTGGGCAGGGCTGGAAGCGTGACCTTCATGGTCAACGCGGACACCACCGACCCGCTCGACTTTCGCCGTTATGGCAGACCGAGGCTCGGAGCAGCTCGGGCTGGTGATGGGGCCTCACCTCGTGCTGCCTGCGCCCAGTGAGGTCCAGGTCTCGGGCTGCTCGAAACCTCACCTGCCAGAGCGAACGCGTAGGGTCGGCAGTATGCGTCTGAGTACGGTGATCCTCCCCATCCACCGGTGGAGCGAGGGACAGAAGATCTGGCGGCGGGCCGAGGAGCTCGGCTTCCACGCCGCGTACACCTATGACCACCTGAGCTGGCGGTCGTTCCAGGACGAGCCGTGGTTCGGCTCGCTGCCGACGCTGACGGCGGCGGCGTGCGCCACCGAGCGGCTGCGGCTGGGGACGCTGGTGTCCTCGCCGAACTTCCGGCACCCGGTGACGCTGGCGAAGGAGCTGATCACGCTGGACGACGTGTCCGGCGGGCGGTTCACGCTGGGGATCGGGGCCGGTGGGACGGGGTTCGACGCGACGGCGCTGGGGCAGGAGGCGTGGTCGCCGAGGGAGCGGGCGGACCGGTTGGGGGAGTTCGTGCCGCTGCTGGACGAGCTGTTGCGCAACGACGCCACGACCCGCGAGGGGACGTACTACTCGGCGGTCGAGGCGCGGAACGTCCCCGGCTGCGTGCAGAACCCGCGGGTGCCGTTCTACGTGGCGGCGGCCGGCCCGCGCGGGCTGAAGCTGGCCGCCGAGTACGGGCAGGGCTGGGTGACGTACGGCGACCCGAAGGGCCCGGCGGACGTGCCGCCGGCGGAGGCGCCCGGCGTGATCGCGCGGCAGATCGAGAAGCTGACGGCGGCCTGCGAGGCCGTCGGGCGGGATGTCGCGACGCTGGAGAAGGTGCTGCTCCAGGGCTCGACCGCGGAGAAGCCGTTGCAGTCGGTGGACGCCTTCGTCGACTGGGCGGGCACCTACCGGGAGCTGGGCGTCACCGAGCTGGTGATCCACTGGCCGGTCCCCGACTCGGTCTTCGAGAACGACCTCGCGGTCTTCGAGAGGATCGCCACCGAGGGCCTCGCCCAGCTGGGCTGAGTCCCACCGTCGGCGAGGGTGTCGGGCCGGGGCGCTAGTCTGTCCGCCGCACCACGAAACTGATCATGCGTCACCACGGGGGTTCCTTCGTCATGCCTTCTTCCAGTTCCAGGAGACTGCTCGCCACCGCCCTGGTCGCCGCCGCGGCGTTCGGCCTGGCCGCCTGCGGCCCGGACAACTCCTCGGACCAGGGCGCGGGAAACGGGTCGACCGGCGCCGCCTCCGCCGCACCCACCGGCGCCCCGGCGGCCACCGGGAGCCCGGCGCCGAGCGGTAGGCCCGCGGGGACCGGCAAGCTTGCCGCGACGGGCAAGCCGTCCGCGGCCGGCGAGCCGGAGGGCTTCTGCACCCACGAGCCGCTGCCCGCCGGGCAGAAGTGGGTGTACCCGGCGAAGGGCACCAGCGCGACGACCCTGGTCTACAAGGAGACCAGGGACGCCTGCGGCGTGAACGACGTCGTCTTCGAGCCTGTCGGCGCGGACAAGAGCGCCCCGTTCGCGCCCACCGCCAAGGGGCACCTGAGCTCGGTGCTGGCCCCGCCGAAGGACGTCAACCTGGCCGACCTGGTGAAGCACGTCAACGAGTGCCTCGCCACGCCGCTCAGCGACAAGGGCTCGTACCCGTGCTCGGCCGGCGACTACAAGGTGGCGATCGACGCCTCCGGCAAGGTCACCGAGCTGTGGGAGCGCGCCCACAGCTGATCCGGCGCCAGGAGCGGCGCCGGTCGGTTCACACCTCGGTGACCGACTCGGCGCCGTGCGCGCAGCCCAGTTCCCCTGCAGCCCGCTGGGCGAAGCCGGTCAGGAGCTCGGTCACGTGCGCCCGGTCGGGGATGTCCGCCCGGGGGAAGTCGCGGCTGAACCTGAGCGCGGCCCGGTAGGGCTCGACCTTGCCGTTCAGGGTGCAGCCGAAGGCGACTTCCCCGTCGAGGCCGCTGCCGGGGAACGTGGAGCTGTTCGCCATGACCTGGAGCACCCGCCCGCCCTGGCCCTCGACCCGGCAGTCCATGCCGGGCGTGTTGTCCTGCGTCGAGGCGCGGAACCCGGTCGTCACGAACACCCGGGGCGTGTGCCCCATCATCGCGGAGAACCCCGGGGCGTCGAGGGTGCCCCTGCACTCCCCGTGCGACAGGTCGACGGCCGGTGGCCGGTACTCGGTGTGGCCGAGGTGCACGTGCCAGCCGAGCAGGCCACCGCCCAGCAGGGCCGTCGAGCCCGCGATCACGAGTCGGAAGCGCTTCACCGGCAGACGTCCTTCATGTTCTTCTTCAGGCTGTCCCGGGCGATCCGTTCCAGGTCGGCCTGCTGTCGGTCGGCCGAGCCGGCCCGGACCGCCTCACCGGCGGTGACGACCAGCTGGACATGGCCGACCGGCCCGCCCAGGCAGTAGTCGGAGACGGCCGCGCCGCCGGGCCAGGACGCGGCCACGCTGCCCGCGTCGAAGCTGCGGGCACCCGGGTGCCCGGCGGCCTCGGGGGAGAGGGCGGGCCCGCCGTCCCGGAAGACGGCGGACGTGGTGATCGCGGCGCGCCCGTCCACGCGGACCGCGCAGGACACCGGGTCGGAGGTCCGGCCCGTCGACCTCTCCTCCACGTCCTGCCCGCCCGGCGGCAGCAGCCGTCCGAGCGGGGTGTCGTCACCGGTGGGCAGCGTGCAGAGGTAGGCCTCCCGGCCAGCCGTCTCGACCGGCCGGTGGCCGCGCCAGTCCAGGTAGCCGACCGTCCCGGCCGCCGCGACGGCCGCGGCTGCCGCGGCGGGCAGCACCCAGCGTCCTCCGTACCCCGTCATGCGCTGCCCTTCGCGTGGTTGACGTGGTTGTTGGTGACCCCGCTGCTGTACCCGTTCATCACGTTGACCCCGGCGCTCTCGGCGAGGCGGTTGATGTCCTCGCGGCTCATCCCGGAGGTGCTGCCGGCGTCCTTGATGGCCTGCTTGACGCCGCCCACCGCCTGGTTCTGGCCACCGGCGTTGTCGTCGCGCGCCGTCTGGTCGCCGGCTGCCGTGGTGTCCTGCTTGTTGGCCTCGATCACGCTCTCGGCGATCGAGTCGACGATCTGGCCCGCGATCTCGCCGCCGAGCGGGATCTTGTCCGTCACGGTGCCGATGACGGCGTTGAAGGCGTCCTTGCCGTAGCCGACGTTCTTCTCCAGCGCGTCGTTGAACTCCTTGTCGGACTCGGCGTGCTGGTAGTGCACCTCGTCGACCCGGGCCTCGTTGAGGGTGCCGCTGACGATCCCGCCGGCGTGGGCGACGTTGTTGATGTCGACGTTGAGCCGGGCGAAGTCGGTCTGCCCGCCGTCCATGTGGCCGCGGATGAGGGCGGTGGTGTACGCCTGGTTGGCGTTGACCACGGCGCCGTAGGACTCCGGATCCCGTCCGAGCGCGTCCATCAGCCCCTCCACGGCGGACTTGCCGAGGTTGGCCGGCGAGCCGTTGACCGGAAGCTCGTGGGTGATGGCGAGCGCGTTCTGCACGTCCCCGATGTACTCGGCGGTCATGTGCCCGAGGCTGCCCCGCATGGCGGCGAGCTTGCCGTCGCCCTTGATGTCGTCCAGCCCCCCGTCGTCGCTGTGCCGGCCGAAGGTGTCCACGACCCGCTTCATCAGGTCGGCCTGCTCGGTGGTGTGCCGGTCCGGCGGGACGGGGCCCGGCTCGTCGTACGGGTGGCCGGTGGTGGCGGCCTCCAGGGCGCGGCCGAAGGCGGCCGGTCCGGCCTGCTTGCTGGCGTCCCACACCTTGGAGTCCCGCGAGGTGGTGTCCGGTATCCAGTCCTTGTCGTGGGCGTAGTAGCCGAAGTAGTCCGCGGGCTTGGGCTTGCCGTCCTTGTTCACCGTGCCGTCCTGGTTGTACGCGGTCGGCTGCTCGGTGAAGAACTTGTTGGCCGCCTCCGGGCTGTGCGCGAGCGCCTCCAGGACGGCGGTGGTGGGGCGGAAGCCGGAGCCCGCCTCGTCGCCCCCGGTCAGGTTGAAGCCGTGGATCTTGGAGCCGGGCGGCGGGGCCGGCCAGTACCTGTCCTGGGTGTCGAGCTGGGTGACGTGTTCGGCGATCGGGTTGATGAAGTGGGCGTCGTAGTTGCCGTTCATCAGGATGCCGGAGAGCACCTGGTAGCCGTACGGCACGTAGTCCAGGCCGGAGGCCCGGTACGGCTTGTCCCAGACCGGCTGCGAGCCGGCCTTGCGCAGCGCGGCGGCCCACTCGTCGGACAGGTGCGGCTCGTTGGTGGTGCGGGTGGCGGTGGCGAGGCTGAGCCCGAGGTTCTTCTGGAGGTCCGCGTAGGTCTTCCAGCGCGGGTCCTTGTCGTCGCGGGGGTGCGCCGGGTCGCCGACCATGCTGTTCCAGGACTTGATCAGGCCGTCCGGGCCGAGGTCCTGGTAGAACTTGGTGGAGAACTTCGGGTCGCCGGCGTGCGCGGCCAACAGCGAGTTCAGCTCGGTGAGTTCGGGATCGGTGATGTCCCCGCCCCTGGCCGCGAGCTGGGCGGCGCGCCTGCCGTCCGCCTCCGGGCCGCCGCCGATGGCCTTGCCGTTGAAGGACTTCTGCCCGTCGGTCATGCTGTCGGAGCGCAGCGCCCAGGCGATCCGCTCGTCGGCGGCGGTGGCCTCCGCGACGGCGGCGTCGATCGCCTTGCGGGCGGCCCCCGCCTTGTCGCCCCACTCCTTCTGGTACTCCCGGAGGGCCTCGTAGTCGTGCCGGGTGGCGTTGTCGGCCGGGGGCCAGCTCACGGTGCCGTTGTCGGTGACGGTCAGTCCGGCCGTCCGGGCGTCCGCGACCGCCTTGTCGAGCTTGGTCTTCGCCGCCTTGAACTCGGTCGACGCCTCCGTGAAGATCGAGGCGAAGGCGTTGGCCTCGGTGACGGCGGCGGTCAGCTGCTCGTTGGTGCGCTGGAGGCCGGGGCGGGCCTGGTCGGCCGAAGGGCCGGTCCAGCACGCGGAGTCGACCTTGGCTATGACCGTGGTGTCCCAGTCGTCGTCCAGCGACTTGAGCTTCTGGGCCATGGTGGTCCAGGCGGTGGCGGCGGTGTCCAGGACGCCGAAGTCGGCGGTGCTGAGTTCGTGGAAGTCGACCATCGCTGCGGTCCTCTCAGGCGTCGAGGTCGTGCTGCACGGCCGACTCGTTCTGGCGGTAGTTGGTGGCGGTGGCGCGCAGCGCCTGGGTGGTCTGCCCGATGGTGCTGCCGAGGGCGGCGACGCACTGGTCCCAGGTGCCGGCGGCGCCCGCCGCGGCCTTGCCGGTGCTCCAGTTGGCGAGCGAGGTGGAGACCTTGGCGGTGGCCTCGTCGGCGCCCCGGCCGTCGGTGTTGAGGCGCGCGTGGATCTGGTCGGAGTTGTTCCCCGCGGTGGTGAGCGCGTTGGGGTCGGCGCTGAAGCCGCCCCCGCCCCCGCCGCCTCCGCCGCCCGACGCCGAGGCCGAGTTGATCTGTGTGCGGGCCGCCTCCTGGGCGCGGGCCTGGGCGGTCAGGTTCCCGTCCGCGTCGTAGGCCCAAGGATTCATCATCCGGTCGAACGCGGTCGCCCGATCAGACATGTCGATCGATCCCCTCCCGTGCCGGCACGCTGTTCCGGCACCCCCGTCGGCAAAGAATTCGGCAAGTACGCAAAGAGTTCGACAAAGGGTACAGGTGGGTTCCGCTCTTGCCGACCCCTAGGGGGGAGGGGGGCCCGGCGTCATACCGCAGCAGCAGACGGGCTCGTCATTCGAGCTCATGGCCCTTGCCGCACAAGACCGTTACGTTGGTGCCGTGTCCACAGCTGTCATCAAGACGGACGGCCTCACCAAGAGGTTTCCCCGCGTCACCGCCCTCGACCAGCTCACCGTCGAGGTGCGGCCGGGTGTGGTCGGTCTGGTCGGGGCCAACGGCGCGGGCAAGTCCACCCTGATCAAGATCCTGCTCGGGCTCGCCCCGGCGACCTCCGGCCGGGGCGAGGTCCTCGGCCTGGACGTCGCCACCCAGGGCTCCGAGATCCGCGCGCAGGTCGGCTACATGCCCGAGCACGACTGCCTGCCACCGGACGTCTCCGCGACCGAGTTCGTGGTGCACATGGCCCGGATGGCGGGACTGCCCGCCACCGCCGCCCGTGAGCGCACCGCGGACACCCTGCGGCACGTCGGCCTCTACGAGGAGCGGTACCGCCCGATGGGCGGCTACTCGACCGGCATGAAGCAACGGGTCAAGCTCGCCCAGGCACTGGTGCACGACCCGAAGCTGGTGCTGCTGGACGAGCCGACCAACGGCCTCGACCCGGCCGGCCGGGACGAGATGCTGGGCCTGATCCGCCGGGTGCACACCGACTTCGGCATCTCGGTGCTGGTCACCACCCACCTGCTCGGCGAGCTGGAGCGGACCTGCGACCACCTGGTCGTGATCGACGGCGGCAAGCTGCTGCGCTCCTCCTCCACCGCCTCCTTCACCGAGGCGACGGCCGTCCTCGCGGTCGAGGTCAGCGACCACCCGGAGGACCACGGCCTGGAGCCGGGCCCGGCGGTCCGCGAGCGGCTCGCCGCGGCCGGTCTGTCCGTCCAGCCGGAGGGCTCGCACCAGCTGCTGGTCCGGCTGGCCGACGACTCGACGTACGACACCATCCGCGACGCCGTCGCCGAACTCGGCCTCGGCCTGGTCCGGTTGGAGCAGCGCCGCCACCGGGTCGCCGAGCTCTTCACCGACGCCCACGAGCGGGACGCCCAGGCCCCGCAGGACAGCAGGGGAGGGACGAACGATGTCGCTGCCTCCTGAGACCAGGTCCGCCGACACCGGCGTCATCCACGACATCGGCTACCGCGGCTACACCGGCCCCCGGCTCGGCCGCTCCTACGCCACCCGCGCCCTCTTCACCCAGAGCCTGCGCGCCGCGTACGGCCTCGGACGCTCCGGCAAGTCCAAGGTGCTGCCGATGCTGGTGCTGGGCGTGATCACCGTGCCGGCGCTGATCATGGTGGCGCTCTCGGTCGTGATGAAGCGCGACGAGCTGCCGGTCGAGTACGCGGGCTACCTCTCCATGCTCAGCCTGGTGGTCTCGGTCTTCCTCGCCTCCCAGGCGCCGGTGCTGCTCTCCCGGGACCTGCGCTACCAGACCGTCCCGCTCTACTTCTCCCGCCCGATCACCCGCACCGACTACGTCAGGGCCAAGTTCGGCGCCATGGTCTGCGCCCAACTGCTGCTGATGGTGGCCCCGTTGCTGGTGCTGTACGTCGGCGCGCTGCTCGGCGGGATGGACTTCGCGCACAACACCGGGCACTTCCTGTACGGCCTGGTCGCGGCCGTGCTGTACGCCCTGGTGCCGACCTCGGTGGCCGTGGTGATCGCGGCCGCCACCCCGCGCCGGGGCTTCGGGGTGGCCGCCATCATGGGCTACCTGGCGGTCAGCGCCGCGCTGGGAGCGGCCGCGGTCGGGATCAGCAACCCCAGCACGACCGGCTCCGACGCCGCGCAGTGGATGTCGCTGATCTCGCCCACCGACCTGGTGGAGTCCCTGGTCAACGAGGTGTTCGGCCTCGGCGGGGGGCTCGACCGCCGGCACGCGCCGGGCGGCCTCGGAACGGCGGTGTTCGCGCTCGTCGCGGTGACCATGGTGGCCGGCTCGTACCGGCTGCTGCTGCGCCGCTATCGGAACGTGTGAGAGGGCGACATGGCCACCATCAGCATCGACAAGGTCTCCCGCTGGTTCGGGAACGTGGTCGCGGTCAACGACATCACCATGGCCATCGGCCCGGGCATCACCGGCCTGCTCGGTCCCAACGGGGCGGGCAAGTCCACCCTCATCCACATGATGAGCGGCTTCCTGGCCCCTTCCAGCGGCTCCGTCACCCTGGACGGCGCGCCGATCTGGCGCAACCAGCAGGTGTACAAGCAGATCGGCCTGGTGCCCGAGCGGGAGTCGATGTACGACTACCTGACCGGCTGGGAGTTCGTCCTCGCCAACGCCGAACTGCACGGCCTGCCCCAGCCGGGCGCCGCCGCCCGCCGTGCGCTGGACCTGGTGGAGATGGCCTACGCCAAGGACCGCCGCACCGGCACCTACTCCAAGGGCATGAAGCAGCGGGTCAAGATGGCCTCCGCGCTGGTCCACGACCCGTCCGTGCTGCTGCTCGACGAACCCTTCAACGGCATGGACCCGCGCCAGCGGCTCCAGCTGATGGACCTGCTGCGCCGCTTCGGCGAGGACGGCCGGACCGTGCTGTTCTCCTCCCACATCCTGGAGGAGGTCGAGCAGCTGGCCCGGCACATCGAGGTGGTGGTCGCCGGACGGCACGCCGCCTCGGGCGACTTCCGCAAGATCCGCCGGCTGATGACCGACCGCCCGCACCGCTACCTGGTCCGCTCCAGCGACGACCGCCGGCTCGCCGCCGCGCTGATCGCCGACGGCTCCACCACCGGCATCGAGGTGGACGAGCGGGAGCGGGCGCTGCGGATCGAAGCGGTGAACTTCCAGGGCTTCACCACCCTGCTGCCCAGGGTCGCCCGGGAGGCCGGCATCCGGCTGTACACCGTCTCCCCGGCGGACGAATCGCTGGAGAGCGTCTTCTCGTACCTGGTCTCCGCGTGAGTGCCGCCGCCAGGACCGTTGTTGCCCAGGCCGTTGTTGCCCAGGAAGGGGCCGACCGACCATGAACCCCACCGTCGCCAGGCTGACCCTGCGCGGGCTGCTGGGCCGCCGCCGTGGCCTGCTGCTGCTGGTGGTCCCCGCCCTGCTGCTGGTCATCTCGGCCATCGCGAGCGTGTCCAGCGCCGACCCGCACGAAACGGCCGGCAACATCCTCGGCGCCCTCGGCCTCGGCACCCTGGTCCCGATCCTCGGGCTGGTGGTCGGCACCGGGGTGATCGCCAACGAGATCGACGACGGCTCGATCGTCTACCTGCTCGCCAAGCCGCTGCCCCGGTGGCGGATCGTCACCACCAAGCTGGTCGTCGCGATCGGCGTCACCTGGCTGTTCTCGGTCGTCCCGACGCTGCTGGCCGGGCTGCTGCTGGTCGGCACCCAGGACGGCGTGGCGCTCGGCTACACCGTGGCGGTGCTGGTCGCCGGGGCCGCGTACAGCGCGCTGTTCCTGCTGCTCGGCGTGGTCACCCGGCACGCGGTGGTCGCCGGGCTGGCGTACGCCCTGATCTGGGAGTCGACGGTCGGCAACTTCGTCGAGGGCGCCCGGACGCTGAGCGTCCAGCAGTGGGGCCGCTCGGTGGCCGAGGCGGTCGCCGGACAGAACGCGATCAGCTCGGACGTCTCGCTCGGGGCCGCCGTGCCGCTGCTGCTGGTGGTCACGGTCGCGGCGACGGTGTTCGCCTCGGTGAAGCTGGCCGGGATGACCCTCGCCAGCGAGGAGTGAGCCCGGTACGGCACGGAGCCCCGTAGGGCACCGGACCCGGGTGCACTGAGCCCCGGACACCCGTGAGGGCATCCGGGGCTCAGTGCACCCGGGTCTCGCAGACGCGCGGGAGTGCGGCTCAGAGGGTGCGGTTGCGGCCCGCGCCCCAGCCGGCCGCGCCGACCACCAGGACCAGCACCAGCATCAGCACCAGGGTGGTCTCCCAGCCGCCGGTCAGCTGGTGCAGCGCGCCCGCGCCCACCGGGCCGGCCGCCGCGACCAGGTAGCCGATCGCCTGCGACATCCCGCCCAGCTGGGCGGCGCCGGCCGCGGTGCGGGTGCGCAGCACGATGAACGCCAGGCCCAGACCCAGCGAGCCGCCCTGGGCCACACCGAGGATGGTCGCCGACACCCACGCGGCGGAGACCGGCGCGACCAGCAGCAGGGCGATGCCCAGCCCGTTCAGGGCGGCCATGGTCACCGCCAGCGCGCGCTGGCTGGTCATCCGGCCGGCCATCAGCGGCACCAGGAAGGCGCCCGCCACCTGCACCAGGTTGGAGAAGGCGAAGACCAGGCCGGCCTGGCCGCGCTCCATGCCGTGGTCGGCCAGGATGGTCGGCATCCACGCGACCAGGGTGTAGACCAGCAGCGACGAGATGCCCATGAAGAGGCTGATCTGCCAGGCCAGCGGGGACTTCCAGATGCCCTCGACCGGCCTGGCCGGCGCGCCGGCCGCGGCCACCGCTCCCCGGTGCTGCTCCTGGCGGGAGCGCAGCACCTGCGGCAGCCAGGCCACCGCCGCGATCAGCGCGAGCAGCGACCAGACACCCAGCGAGGCCCGCCAGCCGCCGCCGAGCGCGTGCTCCAGCGGGACGGAGGTGCCGGCCGCGAGCGTGGCGCCGACCAGCATGGTGGTCGAGTAGACGCCGGTCATGGTGGCCGCGCGGTCCGGGAACTCGCGCTTGACCAGGCCCGGCATCGACACGTTCAGCACCGCGATCGCCACGCCGATCACCACGCAGCCCGCGTACAGGGCGGTCACCGAGGGCAGCACCCGCAGCAGCACGCCCGCGCCGAGCACCAGCACCGCGCCGAGCACCACCCGCTCGGCCCCGAAACGGCGGGTCAGCCGGGGGGTGAGCGGGGCGCCGACGCCCTGGAACAGCACCGGAACGGTGGTGATCAGCCCGCTCGCGGTGGCGGACAGGCCGAAGGTCCGCTGGATCTCGCCGACCATCGGGGAGACCGCCGCCAGGCAGGCGCGCATGTTCAGCGCGACCAGCACGATGCCGGTCAGCAGCAGGAGCGGATGGGCCAGCCGGGCTCGGACGGGGAGCGGGGCAGGAGTGGTGACAACCGGCTGCTGGGCACGGGTGACGGCCATGGATGTGCTGTTCTTTCGTGAATGTACGTGGATGCGGACGGCGGAAGGGAGGCTCGCGCCGTCCTACTTCCGGGCCGCGATGGCCGCGAGCAGCTGCTCGACGGCCGCGGTCGGGCCGGAGAGCAGCGCACGGCACGCCACCTCGGCCCGGTCCGGGTCACCGCTCTCGATCGCGTCGACCAGCGCCTCGTGGGTGGCCACGACCGCCTCGGGCATGTCGTGGTCGCCGAAGGCGGAGGTCATCGCCTCGCGTACGGAGGCGCCGAAGTAGCGGTACACCTCGGCCAGCGCGGGGTTGTGCGCGGCCTCGACGACGGCGGTGTGGAACTCCAGGTCGTGCTCGACGGTGGCCTCGCGGCTCGCCCGCTCGGGGTGCGCCGCGAACACCTCGGCCTCACGGGCCAGCGCGGCGCGCATCCGCCGGATGTCCTCGGGGGTGTGCCGCAGCGCGGCCAGTCGGGCGCCCTCGGTCTCCAGCGCGGCACGGACCTCCAGGACGTCCCGGATGCCCGAGCGCTGGACGCCGCGCAGCACGGACGCCGGGTCGCTGGTGGAGCGGACGAACGTCCCCTCGCCCTGCCGGGAGACCAGCATCCCGGCGTGCACCAGCACCCGGATCGCCTCCCGGACGGTGTTCCGCCCGACGTGCAGCTGCTCGGCCAGCTCGTGCTCGGTGGGAATCCGCGACCCCACCGGCCACGCCCCACCCGCCAGCTGCTCCCGCAACTGCTCGATCGCGGTGTCCACCAGGGAGCGCCGCCCGGCCGCCTGCAAACCGCCGCTCATGCCGGACCCCTTCCCACCACACACGCCATCATCGGTCGTCGGTCATCCTACAACCGCTTGTCCGGTCATCCTACAACCCACCCCTGAGCAGCCCATGAACACCCGACCGGCCCTCCTGGCCGGTCCGCTCGGGGAACTGCGCGCGGCGAAAGGCCGCAGCGCGGAGGCCGGGGCCCGCGGGCCTGCGGTCGGCCCTGCCGGAGGCGTCAGCGCTGCGGGTAGAGGCGCTCCAGGACCGCGGCGACGCCGTCCTCGTCGTTGCTGGTGGTGACGGCGTCGGCGACGGCGAGGAGTTCCTCGTGGGCGTTGGCCATGGCGACGCCGTGGGCGGCCCAGCCGAACATCGGGACGTCGTTGGGCATGTCGCCGAAGGCGATGGTGTCGGCGGCACGGACGCCGAGGCGGCGGGCGGCGACGGCCAGGCCGGTGGCCTTGGACAGGCCGAGCGGGAGCAGCTCGACCACGCCGGCGCCGGCCATCACCACGCCGACCAGGTCGCCGGCGGCGTGCCGGGCGGCCTCGGCGAGGGCGTCGTCGGTGAGGGCGTGGTGCTGGATGTACAGCTTGCTGAGCGGAGCGTCGAACAGCTCGCTGCGTTCGACCCGGACGACCGGCAGGTCGGAGCCGATCAGCAGTTCGTAGCCGGGGCCGGCCAGCACCTGGCCGTCGAGGCCGTCCTGGCCGGCGGCGATGGCGAGCGGGCCGGTCCGGGCCTCGATCTTCTCGATCGCGATCGCGGCGAGCCGCCGGTCCAGGGTGAGCGAGGTGAGCAGCTTGTGCGCGCCGGCGTCGTACACCTGGGCGCCCTGGCCGCAGACCGCTATCCCCGTGTAGCCGATCTCGTCGAAGATCGGGCGGGCCCAGACGGCCGAGCGCCCGGTGACGATGATGTGCAGCGCGCCCGCGCCGGTGGCCGCGGCGAGGGCGGCGCGGGTGCGCTCGGAGACGGTTTCCCCGCTGGTGAGCAGGGTGCCGTCGAGGTCGGTGGCGACCAGCCGGTAGGGCAGGTCGCCACCGTCGGGGGAGGCGGGGCTGGGGCTGATGGTGCTCATGGGCCGTACGTCTCCCGGGAGTTGCAGGTCGTGCTGGGCGGGTGCGGACCGGGTCTACTTGACCGGTTCGAGGACGGCCCGCCCGCCGAGGAACGGCCGCAGCGCCTCGGGCACGACGACCGAGCCGTCGGCCTGCTGGTGGTTCTCCAGGATCGCCACGATGGTGCGAGGGACGGCGACCAGGGTGCCGTTCAGGGTGGCGAGCGGGCGGGTCTTGCCCTCCTCGCGCATCCGGATCGACAGTCGGCGGGCCTGGTACTCGGTGGTGTTGGAGGTCGAGGTGACCTCGCGGTACTTGCCCTGGGTGGGGATCCACGCCTCGATGTCGAACTTGCGCGCGGCCGAGGCGCCGAGGTCGCCGGAGGCGACGTCGATCACCCGGTACGGCAGCTCCAGCGCGTTGAGGAAGTCCTTCTCCCACTGGAGCAGGCGGCGGTGCTCGTTCTCCGCGTCCTCGGGGGTGGTGAAGACGAACATCTCCACCTTCTCGAACTGGTGGACGCGGATGATGCCGCGGGTGTCCTTGCCGTAGGTGCCGGCCTCGCGGCGGAAGCAGGACGAGTAGCCGGCGTAGCGCAGCGGCAGCTTGTCGGCGTCGAGGATCTCGTCCATGTGGTACGCCGCGAGCGGGACCTCGCTGGTGCCGACCAGGTACCGGTCGTCCTCGGCGAGGTGGTACACGTTCTCGGCGGCCTGGCCGAGGAAGCCGGTGCCGTCCATGGCGGCCGGGCGGACCAGGGTCGGGGTGATCATCGGGGTGAAGCCGGCCGCGGTGGCCTGGGCGATCGCCATGTTGACCAGGGCGAGCTCCAGCAGCGCGCCGACGCCGGTCAGGTAGTAGGAGCGGGCACCGGCGACCTTGGCGCCGCGCTCTGTGTCGATCGCGCCGAGGATCTGGCCCAGCTCGACGTGGTCGCGGGGCTCGAAGCCCTCGGCGGCGAAGTCGCGCGGGGTGCCGATCTCCTCAAGGGTGACGAAGTCCTCCTCGCCGCCGACCGGGGCGGCCGGGTCGATGAGGTTCGCCAGCGAGCGGAGCAGGCGGTCGGCCTCCTCCTTGGCCGCGCTCTGCTCGGCGTCGGCGGCCTTGACCTCGGCGGCCAGGTCCTTGGTGCGCTGGAGCAGGGCGGCCTTCTCGTCGCCCTTGGCCTGGGCGACCTGCTTGCCGAGCACCCGCTGCTCGTTGCGCAGTTCGTCGAAGCGGCTGCCCGAGGACCGGCGTCGCTCGTCGGCGGAGAGGAGGGCGTCGACCAGGTCGACGTCCTCGCCACGGACGCGCTGCGAGGCGCGCACTCGGTCAGGGTCCTCACGGAGCAGGCGAAGGTCAATCACAGGCCCAAGCGTACCGGGAGACCGTTCCTCCACCGGTACGGCTTTTCCCCTGGGGATAACTCGCCCGATCCTGTGGATAACCCGCGTGGGGAACTCTCCGTCACCGGGTTATCCACAGGCCCGGCCCCGGGCCTGTGGATCAAAAGGGAGGATCGCCTTCCGCGTGAACGAACCAGGGGATTGAGGTTTCAAACCTCAATCCACCTTCCCGAGTGAGGGAATTGAAGCACTCGGACGGGTGATTTGCTGGCAACCGGGTGACTCTGGTCCGATTGGTCATCTCTGCGACGCAAACCGATGGTCCGACCTGTTCTGAGCAATGGCTATACCGGTTTGTCGACTCGCCCCCAGGCCTGTGGATAACTTCCGGCTGTGGACAGCGGGGAGCCCTGTGGACAGCGGTCTCCGGCTCCGGGCCGCCTGTGGATGACGGGTGGGGCCACCCGCCCCGCCCGATCGGCCCGGTCCGGAACTGTCGGAAAAGGTCGGAAAGACAAAAGATGTGGCCAGGATGTCCGGAGGAGTCCGGATGCCCCGGGGGCTTCGGCCGGCCCGCGGGCTATGGGCGCCCCGCGGGCTACGGACGCCCCCGCGGGCTATGGGCGCCCCGCGGGCTTCAGATGTCCCCGCGGCCGTCGAGCGCGCGGGAGAGCCAGTCCGCCGCCGAGGTGAAATCCGCGTCCGAGGTCCCCGGCCGCCGGTGGGTGGACTCCTGCCGGTCGGCGCGCGGATAGGAGCCGAGGTACCGCACCTGCGGGCAGATCCGCTTGAGCCCCATCATCGCCTCGCCGACCCGGCGCTCGGACAGGTGGCCCTCGCAGTCGATCAGGAAGCAGTAGCTGCCCATGCCCTCGCCGGTCGGGCGGGACTCGATCCGCATCAGGTTGACCCCGCGCACCGCGAACTCCTGGAGCAGCTCCAGCAGCGCACCCGGGTGGTCGTCCGGCAGCCAGACCACCATCGAGGTCTTGTCCGCGCCGGTCGGCGAGGAGACCCGCCCCGGGCGGCCGACCAGGACGAACCGGGTGGCCGCGCTCTTCGCGTCCGCGATGTCCTTGACCAGCGGCTCCAGCCCGTAGATCGGCGCCGCGAACTCGCCCGCGAACGCGCCGTCGTAGCGGCCCTCGGCGACCAGCCGGGCGCCGTCCGCGTTGGAGGCGGCCGACTCCCAGTTCGCCTCCGGCAGGTTGGCCGCCAGCCAGCGCCGCACCTGCGGCTGGGCCACCGGGTGGCTGGTCACCGTCTTGACCCCGGACAGCTCGGTGCCCGGCCGCACCAGCAGCGCGAAGGTGATCGGCAGCAGCACCTCACGGTAGATCATCAGCGGTGCGCCGGAGGCCAGTTCGTCGTTGGTCGCGGTGACCGCGCCCTCCACCGAGTTCTCGATCGGGACGAACGCCCCGGCCGCCTCCCCGCCGCGCACCGCGTCCAGCGCCAGCGCCACCGAGGACAGCGGCACCAGCTCCCGGGTCGCCGCTTCGGGCAGGGTGTGCAGGGCCGCCTCGGTGAACGTGCCGGCCGGTCCGAGGTAGGTGTAGCGGGTGGCCGACATGACGCCTCCGTGGGATCTCGGTGCTGCGCGGGCAGGGTGAGCCGAAGCAGTCACCATAACGATTCCGCGGCCCCGGCAGGAAAGCGTTCCAGAGACCGGGACCGCGGCGGTGAATCCCGGGGGTCCTTCTTCGAACCCCCGGGGAACTACCCCTCCAACAACTGCTGGCCGAGGTAGCCGCCGGGCGGCGCACTCGGCGGCAGCGCGTACAGGCCGCCGGCCTCGTGCCGCAGGAAGCGGGACAGGCCGTCGCCCCGGGAGAGCTTGCGCTGCACGGGGATGAAGCCCCTGCGCGGGTCGGCCTGGAAGGCGAGGAAGAGCAGCCCGGCGTCCGGCGAGCCGTCCGGCAACAGCCCGTCGTGGTACGAGAAACCGCGCCGCAGCATCGCCGCCCCGCCGTTGGCCGCCGGGGCGGCGACCCGGATGTGGGCGTCGGCGGGGATCGTCAGGGTGCCGTCCTGGCCCTGCGCGGTGAGGTCGACCGGGGACCGCTCACCGGCCCCGGCGGGCGCGCCGAGCGGGGCGCCGTCCGACTTGCGCCGCCCGATCACCCGCTCCTGCCGGTCCACCGGCAGCGCCTCCCAGTGGTCCAGCAGCATCCGGATCCGCCGGAACACCAGGTACGAGCCGCCGGTCAGCCAGGCCGGCTGGTCGCCGCCGGTGGCGCAGAACACCTTGGCGGCGAAGCCCTCCTCGTCCGGCCTGGGGTTGTTGGTGCCGTCGATCTGGCCCATCAGGTTGCGTCCGGTCACCGGCTGCGCGGCGGCGCCGGGGGTGCGGGCGAAGCCGGCCGACTGCCAGCGCAACGCCGCCGTACCGGTTGCCAGCCGCTGGAGCACCCGCAGGGCGTGCACCGCGACCAGGGCGTCGTCCGCGCCGATCTGGACGAACAGGTCGCCGTCGCCGCGGGCCGGGTCGAGCGCGTCGCCGGGGAAGGCGGGCAGCGGTTCGAGCCCGGGCGGGCGGCGGTCGGCCAGCCCGGCCCTGTCGAACAGCGCGCCGCCGAAGCCGACCGTGACGGTGAGCGAGCAGGGCCCGGCGTCCAGTGCGACCTGGTTGTCGAACTCCTCGGCCGGCTCCCCGGCGGTCAGCCGGTCGGCCGCCTTCGTCCAGCGCTGCAGCAGGGTGCGCAGCCCGTCCCGGCCGACGCCCTCGGCCAGGTCGAAGGCGGCCAGCTGGACCCTGGCCTGCTGCGGGTCGGTGATCCCGGCCTGGTGCTCGCCGCGGAACGGCACCCGGGCCGCGCCCAGCGCCCGGCCGGACGGGCCCGCCGCAGCCGCCGTCCCGCCGGGCCGCCCGTCCACCGCGACCGCCCCGGCGACACCCGCGCCGGCACCGGCCAGCAGCCCGGCCCCGGCGGTGCCGAGCAGCGCCCGCCGGGTGAAGCCCGCAGGCCCCGTCGAATCGTGGTCCATCGACACGTCCGCCACCCCGCTCATCCGATCTTGAACTGCTGGGTCGGGGTGGTCTGGTCGATGTCGGAGGAGCGGATCTGCACCGACACCACCCAGTTGCCCGCCAGCGGCAGCTGCGCGGTGCCGCTCCAGCGGCCGGTGCCCTCCGGGGTGAGCGCGACCGGCAGCGGGCCGAGGTCGCGGTCCGGCAGGGTGAAGGCGAGCTGCACCTCCGGGACGTCCACCGGCTGACCGTCCGCGCCGTCCAGCGCCAGCTTCACCTCGTTCGGCCCGGTCCGGGCCGGGTTGAGGGTGACGACCGCGGTGCCCTTGGCGTTCGGCGTCCGGCCCTTGGTGTCGTACGGGAGCTTGAGCTCGACGGTGCGACCCGGCTCGGTCTGCGGAGCCGCCGCGGCCCCGCCGGCGGCCGGAGCGTTGGCCGCCCCGGCCTTGACCTCGCCCGCCACCCGCCCGGGCGGGGAGTTGGTGAGCATCGTGGTGACCACCAGCACCGCCACCGCGACCAGCGCCTCGACCAGCACCGAGCGGCGCAGCCCGGCCCGGGTCGGGGTCAGCCCGCGGTCGCGACCGGCGCTCTGCCGGGCTGCCAGCTGGCGCTCCAGCTGCGCCTGCCGGACCGGGTCCTCGCTGTGCGCCGCCACGGCGACCGGCTCCGGCCGTTCGGCCGGGGCGACCTCCACCGCCTCGGCCGGGGCCGAGCGCAGCCGGGCGAGCCAGGAGCGGGAGATCCAGGCGACGCCGAGCATCGCGACCACGCAGCCGCTCTTCACCAGCAGCAGCCGCCCGTACTCGGTGCCGGTCAGCGCGCCCCAGCTGCCCAGGCCCCGCCAGGACTGGTAGATCCCGGTCGCAGCCAGCACGGCCACCGAGCCGAAGGCGATCTTCGAGAAGCGGTCCACCACCTCGGCGCCGACGCCCTCGCGCAGCGCGACCAGCAGCGCGGCCAGCCCGCCGAGCCAGAGCGCCATGGCGATCAGGTGCAGGACGCCGAGCGGCAGCGCCAGCCAGACCTGGATGCCCACCGAGGCGTGGTCGGCGCCGACCCAGGTCGCCGAGAGGGCGACCGCCAGCACCAGCCCGGCCACGCCGAGGCCGAGCCGGACCTCGTGCTGCGGCCGTTCGGCGGCCCGCCGCTCCAGCGCGCGCAGCTCGGCGGCCTCGGCGTCCTCCTCGGAGCCGTTCTGCTCCCCGCCCAGCGGCTCCGGGACGACCGGCCGCGGCGGCTGGCCCAGCTGCCCGACCAGCAGCGACAGGAACACCCCGCCCGCCGCGAGCAGCAGCAGCCGGGCGGCCAGCGCGGTGCC
The DNA here is from genome assembly GCF_044767505.1 of Kitasatospora sp. NPDC101235. Taxonomy (NCBI): domain Bacteria; kingdom Bacillati; phylum Actinomycetota; class Actinomycetes; order Kitasatosporales; family Streptomycetaceae; genus Kitasatospora; species Kitasatospora sp. NPDC101235. The sequence goes on along the minus strand of NZ_JBIWNZ010000039.1, from coordinate 15,801 downwards.
GATCCGCTCGTCCAGCGTGGCCCGCACCAGCGACAGGTCGAAGGCCTGCCCGACCCCCGAGCCGCGCTCGTACGGGCCGCGCAACATCAGCACCGCGACGGTGGAGACCAGCAGCGCCGTCCAGCCGGTCATCAGCAGCCGTTGCACCCGGCGCCGGGCGGTGCCGGCCGGCCAGCAGACCAGCACGAAGGCGGCGACGCCGACCAGCAGCGCGAAGGCCGTGTACGCGACGGCGCGGCCGGTGCCGTACAGCGCCGCGACCACGCCGTCGGCGTCGGCGCCCTGGAGCGCGGTGGCCGACACCGAGGTGTCCGAGGGCGCGCCGATCGAGAAGGTGAACGCCCCGCCGACCGGGTGCGAGTCGTCCGAGACGGCCCGCCAGGCCACCGTGTACGTGCCGTTGGAGAGTCCGCTCCGCAGCCCGACCCGGGCGGTGTTGCCCTTGCCGTCGGCGTGCGCCGGGTTGCCGGTGTCCGCGGCCTTGCCGGCCGGGTCGAGCACCCGGACGGAGTCGCCGGAGAGCGAGACGGACTCGCTGAAGGTCAGCGTCACCGCCTGCGGGGCGGTGGCGAGCACCGAGTTCTGCCGCGGGTCGGTGGAATCCAGGGTGGCGTGCGCGGAGGCCGGCCCGGCGCCCGCGAGCATCAGCGCGAGCAGGGCGCCGAGCACTCCGAGCACCCCGGCGATCCGGCGGTGGGTGGCCTTCTCCAGGCCGGCCGACAGCATGGTGGTGGTCCTCTTAACTCTGGCCGGGTCGGTAGGTGAGCTCCTTGACCGGCACCTTGACGGAGATGGTGCCGGACTTGGCGAAGGTGAGGTCGAGCTCCAGCTCGTCGCCGAGGACGGGGGCCTTCTGCCATCCCATGATCATGAGGTGGTTGCCGCCGCGGGCGAGCTGCAGGGCGCCGTGAGCGGGGACGTCCAGGCTGTCCACCTGCTCCATGGTCGACGCGGTCGAGCGGTGCATGGTGACCGACTCGGCGGCCGGGCTGGTCACCTTGAGCAGCTGGTCCTGCCCGCCGTCGTTGCGGACGGTCAGGTAGCCGGCCGCCATGCCGCCGGCCGGGGGCAGTGGGATGTAGGAGTCGGCGACGCTGAGCCTGGCCGGGCCACTGGGGGTGCCGTCCTGGCCGCCCGTGCCGCCGCCCGTCCCGCAGGCGGCCAGGATGGCGCCGCCGCCCAGGGCCGTCGCGACGACGGCGCCGAGCAGGGCGCTGCGGCGGAAGCGGCGGGTTCCGGTCTGCACCGAGGTCACGCCGCGACCCCCTTGGCGAGCAGCGGCAGGTCGTGCTCGTAGGTCTTCTCCTCGGTGCCGCTCATGTAGAGCACGTGAGCCTTGTCGTCCGAAGGGAGGAAGGCCAGCACCTGCGCGCCGTGGGTGGAGGTGACGGTGCCGTCCGTGTTGACGACCGGGTCCTCGATCATGATGCCGAGCGACTTGGCGGCGGTCTTCACCTTGGCCAGGTCCCCGGTGAGGCCTATGAAGTCGCTGCCCATCGAGTCCAGCCAGGTGCGCAGCACCTCGGGGGTGTCGCGCTGCGGGTCGGTGGAGACGAAGACGACGTTGATCTTCTGCCGGTCCTCCGGGGAGAGCGCCTTCATCGCGACGCCGATGTCGCCCATGGTGGTCGGGCAGACGTCCGGGCAGCTGGTGTAGCCGAAGAACAGCAGGGTGGCCTTGCCGCTGGTCTGCTGACGCAGGTCGAAGGGCCGGCCGGAGGTGTCGGTCAGCTGGAGGTCCGGCTTCTCGAAGTTCTTGGCGAGCTTGGTGCCCTGGTACGGGGTGTCCTCCTTCTGCCGGGTGACCTTGGCGGCGGTGGAGTCGCCGCCGGAGGAGCCGCAGGCGGAGAGGGTCAGGGCGGCGGCCAGCGCGAGGGCGGCCGCGCCGGCCAGACGGGTGGTGCGGGTGAGCATGGGAGTTCCGATCGTGCGCGGTGGACCGCCGGCGGGGCCGCACCCGGAAGGTGGGCACGGCCCGTCGGCACGGGGGATCAGGAGGCGGAGCCGCCGCTCTTGCGGCGCAGGCCGAGCACGCCGACGGCGGTGCCGATCACACCGACCACGATGCCGACCACGCCCAGGGTGCGGGCGGTGGAGTCGCTGGACTTGGCGTCGCCGGAGGCGGCGGTGTGGTCGGAGCTGTCACTGTGGGCGCCCGCGGCCGGGGAGGCGGTGACGCCGTGGCCGTCGCCCTCGGCGGCCTTGGTGAGCTTCAGGACGGGCGCGGGCTTGGCCGGCTCCGGCTGGCCGTCCTTGCTCTCGTCGATCCAGCGGGCGACGTCGCCGTTGTCGTAGGTCTGGAGGGTCTTGAAGACCAGGTTGTCGGTGTCGGTCGGCAGCGGGCCGAGCGAGACCCGGAACTCCTGGAACTGGCCGGGGGCGATCTTGGTGCCGGCGTCGGCGGTCCAGGTGATCTTGGAGACGGCCTCGGTGACGTCGTTGCCGTGCACCTTGATCGGCTTGTCGAGCTTGGCCTTCTCGACCGTGGCGGTCCAGCCCGGCAGCGGCAGGGTCCGGACCGAGGCCAGCGGGTGGTCCAGCGGGAGGTTGACCTCCAGCTTCACCGTGCCCGCCGTGTCGCTCTCGTTCGGCACCCGGAAGTCGACGGCCGTGTAGCCGCCCTGGGCGGCCGCGCCCGGGTTCACGGTGACGTGCGCGAAGGCGGGGCCGGCCAGTGCCACCACGGAGGCGGCGGCGGTGAGGGCGACGGCGGCGAGACGGCGGGCGGGAAGGGAACGCATGATGCGGGGTCTCCGATCGGAGCTGGCGGCAGCCGGTACCGGGCGACGGACGTGAGCCGTGCCGCGGGGGCCGCGCGCGGGGACGTGGGGGCAGAGCCTCGGGCCGTCCCGGTGGTCGGGGGAACGGCCGGACGGTGCGCACACCGGGCACCCGGTACGGCCGCAGGGCCGCCAGGAATCGCCGGTCAGTACGCGAGGGCCCCGCACGGCGGGCCGCGCCGCACCACGCTGTGCCGCAGCACGGCACCCGCCGGGAGCGGGCTCTCCCCGCCCCGGGTGCCGAACCGGCGGGCCGGGCCGGCCACGCCGAACAGGCCGCGCAGCAACACGGCCACCAGCGCGAACGCCGTGCGCAGCGGCGTCGCCCAGTGCTCCCGGGCCGCCTCGGCGGCCACCCGCAGCAGTCGCCACAGCGCCGCCTCGCCGCGCCGCAGCCACCAGCCCGCGACCAGCGCGGCGCCCAGGTGCCCGGCCAGCATCGACGGCGTCATGCCGAACACGCCGGCCTGCCACCAGGGCGCGGCGGCGAACGCGTGCGGGTCCAGGCCCGCGGAGGAGACCAGCTGCTCCGGGGACGGGCCGCCGGACAGGCCGATCAGCGTGCCGGGGCGGGCCTCGTTGCAGATCAGCCGGCCGGCCACCTGCGGCACGGTCAGCGGACCGGAGCCGCCGTGGTGCATGCCGGGCATGGAGCCGTTGAAGCCGTGGAAGAGGCAGTGCAGTCCGAGCTGCCCGGCACCCAGCGCCCCGGCGATGGCCGCCAGCGAACGCTCCCGCCCGCCGCAGACCGCCGCGAACGCCAGCACCGCGGCGAAGCCCGCCGCCAGCGCGGTCGGCGGCACGTTCCCGCCACCCGCCAGGGCGTGCCCGGCGGCCGCTATCAGGGTGCACACCAGAGCGAACGGGACCGCCCGGGCAAGCCGCAGGTCCCAGGCGGCGGACCCCACCGGCTGGGCCGGTCCGGGGGCGCCCGGGAGCGGGGCGGCGGCGAGGGCAGTCATGGCCGGGCCATCCTCTCATTGCGTACGCCGCGGACACGGGCAGGGTGGGAAATCCCTACGAATGCCCCTTTCGGCGGCGGCGTGCGAGGGGGCGTACGCGTCGCCCGGCACAGACCCCGTCCCCCGGTCCATCCGCCGAACGGGCGGTAGCGGCCCCCGGGCACGGTTCACCCGGGAATCGCCCGGAGATACCTAGTTGTATGTGGAGTCGCAGCCAGGAGGGACCTCCCGTGGACATCTGGTGGACTCTGCACCTCAAGCGCGACCCGGCCAGCGTCCCGCTGGCCCGGCGCATCCTGCTCGGTGCGATGGCGACGGCGGGCGTCGACCCGCAGGTCGCGGACGACCTCGGCGTCGCCCTCACCGAAGCCTGCGCCAACGCCGTCGAGCACGGCGCCACCGGGCGGCCCGACGACGGCTTCCAGGTCACCGCCTCCATCTGCGGCGACCGGCTGCGGATCGAGGTCACCGACTCCGGCCCCGGCCTGCCCACCCCCGCCGAGCCCGTCCGCCGCCCGTCGGCCGCCGCCCAGGCCCGTCCGGTGGTGGCAGGCCGTGCGCTCCGCCGCACCCGCCGCGGCCGCGCCACCGTCCCGGCCCGCGTCCTCGCCGCCCACCGCCCCCGCCGCGACGGCCACCCGTACGACACCCACGTCCTGCCCTGCCGCCCCAGTACCCCCACCCTGCGCCCGGTCGACCTGGACACCCTCCCCGACCTCACCGCCGAGTCCGGCCGCGGCCTCTTCCTCATCCACGCCCTCACCGACCACGTCCAGCTCCGCAACCACCCCCTGCGCGGGGCGATCGTGAGCTTCGACAAGATCCTCAAGTGGCAGGACGGCGCCCTGCTCCGCGCGGCGTCCTGACCTTCTGCGTACCGGCCACAGCCGCGGCCGGCGGACGGGAACACGGCGTTTCGTCGGGGGATCCGAGCCCCTGAGCCTCCGGTTGCCGGGGGTGGGAGGGGGCCGGACGATGGGGGCATGATGCACCAGATGCGAGCGGAGTACGGCGCCGGCGGTGCGGCCGCGGGGGTGCGGCTGTGGCACATGGTCCGGGGCGAGGCGGACGTCGCGATGTGCGGGCGGGAGCTCGATCCGGGATCGCAGGTGCGGGAGGCGGTGGACTGGGGGAAGACCCCGGAGCTGTGCTGCCACACCTGCGGGGCGTACTTCCTGCGCGAGGCACCGTACCTGGCGGCCGAACACCTCCCGTGAGCCGGTCTACTGTGACCGGCATGGAGGAACCCCTCGTCCGGCCGCGGCCGTTGACCGATGAGGCCGCCGGGCTGCGCGCCGGTGTGCCGGAACTGTCCGAGTACGTCGACCGGTTGTGCGCGCTGGTCGAGCGGGTGGACCCGCTGATCCACGCGTTCGTGCCGGAGCCCGGGCGGCACGAGCGGCTGCGGTCGCAGGCGCGGGAGGTGGCCGCGCGGTACCCGGAACCGGGCGGGCGGCCGCCGCTGTACGGGGTGGCGGTGGGCGTCAAGGACATCGTGCACGTGGACGGGCTGCCCACGCACGGCGGTTCGGCGCTGCCGCCCGGGGTGCTGGCCGGGCCGCAGGCCGTGGTGGTGGACCGGCTGCGGGCGGCGGGGGCACTGGTCGCGGGCAAGACCGTGACCGCCGAGTTCGCCGCGAGCGCCCCGGGCCCGACCCGCAACCCGCACCATCCGGGGCACACCCCGGGCGGCTCCAGCAGCGGTTCGGCTGCGGCGGTCGCGGCCGGGCTGGTGCCGCTGGCGATCGGCACCCAGACGGTCGGCTCGGTGATCCGCCCGGCCGCGTACTGCGGGGTGGTGGGCTTCCGGCCGACGTACGGGCGGATCCCGATCACGGGGGTGATCCCGAACGCACCGAGCTTCGACACCCTGGGGACGTTCACCGCGGACCTGGCGGGCGCGGCCCTGGCGGCCCCGCTGCTCTGCGACGGCTGGCGGGCGGAGCACGGCGGGGCGGCCGCGCCCGTGCTCGGGGTGCCGGACGGGACGTACCTGGAGCATGCCGAACCGGCCGCGCTGCGCGCCTTCGAGGAGCAGCTGGCCCGGCTGGCGCGGGCCGGGTTCACGGTGCGCCGGGTCGAGCTGTTCCCCGACTTCGCCGAGATCGCCCGGCGGTTGCAGGCGGTCAACCGTTTCGAACTGGCCCGCAGCCACGCCGACTGGTTCGCCCGCTTCGGCGGGCTCTACCGGCCGGAGACGGTGGCGTCCATCCGGGCCGGCCAGGGCGTCGCGGCCGAGGACCGGGCGGCCGCCCTGGGGTTCCGGGAGCGGCTGCGCGCGTGGGTGGCCGAGGCGGGTGCGGCGGCCGGGGTGGACCTGTGGCTGGCGCCCTCGGCGACCGGTGGGGCGCCGGAGGGCCTGCACAGCACCGGGGACGCGGTGATGTCGCTGCCGTGGAGCTTCCTCGGGCGGCCGGCGCTGAGCCTGCCGGCGGGGCGGACCCCGGAGGGGCTGCCGCTGGGGCTCCAGGTGGTCGGTGCGGCGGGCGGTGACGAGCGGCTGCTGGCCCAAGCCGCCTTCCTGGAAAAGGTGGTGGCGGAGGGTTAGGCGAGCGTCGGGTCCGCCGGGTCGGTGGCCTCGGCGCGCAGCAGGCGCAGCCCGCCGGTGGCCCGGGCGCCGTCGAGGGCCTCGGCGACGATGTCGTACCACTCCCGGGCGCGGGAGTGGGCGAGCCCGGCTCTCGCAGAGGGCGCGGGCCCTCGCGCGAACCGTCGGACCTGCCCTAGGAGGCCCGGGGAGCCCCGGTGCCCCGGGAAGTCCCGGTGCCCCGGGAAGTCCCGGTGCCCCGGGGGTCGGGGCCGCGCTTCTCGTCGGGGAAGCGCGGCCCGCCGATCAGGTAGAACAGTGCGGCGGTCGGGAAGCCGAGCGAGGCGGCCAGCAACACGATGAACTCCCAGAACATCTTCCGCTCCTCGTCAGTCGCGGGCCGCCCGGACACCCGAAGGTGATCCCAAACCCGACCCGCTCCGATTGGCCGAATCGTCCGGTCACTGTCCGACGGTATGGCCGAATCACCCCGGCTGCCACCGGGCGCCGCGCCCCGGCCCGCGCCGCACCGGCGCACGGGTCTGGGCGCGGGCCGGGAGCGGCGGCCACACTGTCGGGATGCAGCTACAGCTCGCAGGGGAAGCACGGCGGCCCGACCGCGAGAGCGAGGACTTCGTGGCGGCCTCGCCGGAGGCGCTGGTCCTGCTGGACGGCGTGAGCTCGCCGGCCGGCCTGGAGTCCGGGTGCCGGCACGGGACGGCCTGGTACGTGCGGCGGCTGGGCGTGCACCTGCTCGCCCGGCTCACCGACCGGGCGGACCGCTCGATCGCCGAGTGCCTGGCCGACGCCATCGTGGAGACGGCCGCGCTGCACGGCGGCCGGTGCGACCTGGCCCACCCCAACACGCCCGCCGCGATGGTCGTCGCGGCCCGGCGGCACGGCGAGGCGCTGGAGTACCTGGTGCTCGGCGACTCGCTGCTGGTGCTGGAGTTCAAGGACGGCCCGCCGAAGGTGATCGGGGACAACCAGCGCTTCCCCGCCGGGGAGGAGCTGCGCCGCCAGGTGTGGGAGACCGTCCCCGGCTCGGCCGAGCGGGCCGCGCTGCACCTGGAGTACGCGCTGGCCGTGCGCGCCGTCCGCAACCGGGGCAACGGCCCGTGGATCGCCGCGGCCGGCCCGCGGGCGGCCGAGCACGCCGAGACCGGCTTCGTCCGGCTGGACCGGCTGCACGCGCTGGCCGCCCTCACCGACGGCGCCTCGCGCTACACCGAGCGCTTCGGGCTGGGCAGTTGGGCCGATGCGCTGCGGCTGCTCGCCGATTCGGGGCCGAGCGAGCTGATCGCCCGGGTCCGGGCGGCGGAGCGGGCGGACGCCGACTGCGAGCGCTGGCCGCGCGGCAAGACGCACGACGACGCCTCGGCCCTCTACGCGCTGCTGTAGGGCCCGGGCCCTCGTGCCCGGACACGAGGCGACGGAGACGGCGGGGGCGGTCGCGGGTGGGCCCGCTACCGCCCCCGCCGTGTCGGGGCCCGGCCCTCCGTGCGGGGGATCAGGCCGTCCAGGCGGGGAGATCGAGGATCTCGATGACGAAAGCGGTGCAGGTGTAGCCGGCGCCGCCGCCCCAGATCAGGACGTGGTCGCCGGGGGCGACGGCGCGGGTGCGGAGCAGGTGGTCGAGGCCGGCGAACTGGTCGCCGCTGGTGAGGTGGCCGACAGCGGCGCCGAACGCCCAGGTGGTGCTCTCCTCGGGTACGCCGAGGAGGTCGTGGAGCTCGTGCCGGCCCGAGCCCTGACGGGTGTGCGGGATCACGACCCTGGCGATGTCGGACATGGTGAGGCCGGACTCCGCCAGGATGCCGTCCAACGCGTCGTTCAGCGCGGTGGCCAGACGCCGGCCGGCGTCCGGCAGGTCGAGGGACACCCGGGAGCGGGCGCGGTCCTCCAGGTCCACCCAGGGGCCCGGGGCGGGCGGCTGCGGGGTCAACTCCTCGGTGCCGCGGCCCAGGGCTTCGAGGGAGTTGTCCGCCACGGTGTACGAGGCGACCAGACGGGCGAAGCCCGAAGTGCGGGAGACCACCACGGCGGTGCCCGCGTCGCCGTAGAAGGAGATGCCGAGGGTGTTCCAGCGGTCGATCCGCGGGGCGCTCATCCGGTCGCCGGTGGTCACCACGGCGGCGGTCCTGGAGTCGGTGGCGGCGGTGAGCCGGCTCGCGGCCAGCTCCAGGGCGCCGAGCCCGGCGTTGCAGCGCTGGATGACCTCGAAGGCGGGGGCCTGGCGCAGCCCGCTCTCCTGGGCGACGTAGCTCGCGGCGGCCCACACGTCCAGCCCCTGCCACCAGTTGGAGCAGTGCAGCAGGAGGGCGACATCCTCCGGGGCGGTGCCGGCCCGGTCGAGCGCGGTCCGGGCGGCTTGGGCGGCCATCCACGGCGGCGCGTGCTCTTCCCCGGCCACCGCGACGGAGACGAACTCCCGCTCCTCGGCCCGGCGGGGGTCGAGGAGGCCGTCCGCGACCGCTTTCCCGACCGGCATCAGGTCTGGTAGCCAGACGCCCGTTCCGGCGAGGTACAAGTCGTCATAGCGCATCGGGTGAGTGTCCTTCCTCGGTGCGGATGTGTCACAGGAGTTGTCTCCGGCGACGGCGGAGGACAGGTGGAGAACGGCTGGTCCACCCGGCTCCAACAGGACTTGAGCCGCGTTCGAGGGACTCTGCCCGCGGGTGCGCTGGAGTGGGCGGAGCCAGCTGAGCCCTGCCTTGGAGGCCGCTACGATGAAGGTTCTGTTCACGATCTCGCCCTGGGCCGGGCACTTCTACCCCATGGTGCCGCTGGGGTGGGCCCTGCAGGCGGCAGGGCACGAGGTGCGGGTGATGTGCACCCCGTCCTCGGCCGACTGGGTCCGTGGCGCGGGCCTGGTACCCGCCCCGATCCTCGACGACCACGACAACCCGCTCTTCTGGGCTCGGCTGTTCCACCAGCAGCGGGTGATCCGGGGCGTCGCGCGGGACAACGGTCTGCCGCTGCTGCACCCGGTGACCGGTGAACGGATGGCTTCCCCGGACGAGTTCGACTGGCCCGCGTACAAGCGGAAGTACGAGAACGAGTGGGGCCAGGCCTGGCTGCGCAAGATGGAGCGGGTGATCGTCTACACCGGCACCTTCGCGCCCGACCTGGTGGTCCACGACATGATGAGCGCCGAGGGGCCGTTCGCTGCGGTGATCCACGGGCTGCCGTCGGTGCTCCACCTGTGGGGCCCGGTGGGTACGGCGGAGACCGACCCGCGGGTGGACATCGTGCCGGAGTACAACAACGGCATCCTGCGCTCGCTGGGCGTCAAGGGCAAGGGTCGTGAGCTGATCACGCACGTCATCGACCCCTGCCCGGAGGCCATCGCCCCGCCCACCGCCGCCGAGCGGCTGCCGATGCGGTACGTGCCGTACAACGGGCCCGGTGAGGCGCCGGTGTGGGTGTACGAGAAGCCGGAGAAGCGGCGGATCTGCGTGGTCTGGGGGCACACGCTCAGCCGCTTCGGGCCGGAGGCGTTCCTGGTGCCCAAGGTCCTGGAAGCGCTCGCCGACCTCGATGCCGAGGTGGTCGTCGCGATCAACCCCAAGGACCGGGAGTACGTCGGGGAACTGCCCGCCAACGCCCGGATCCTGGAGCAGTTCCCGATCAACATGCTGCTGCCCACCTGCGACGCGGTGGTCCACCACGGCGGCGCCGGCTCGGTGATGAGTGCCGTGGTGGCGGGGGTGCCGCAGCTGGCGATCCCGTTCGAGGAGGAGCAGCACGCCAACGGGCAGCGGGTGGCGGCGGCCGGCGCGGGGATCCACATGCTCGGGAAGGAGGCCACCGTGGAGCGGATCCGGGAGCACGTGGACGCGCTGCTCGGCGACGACTCCTACCGGCGCGGCGCGGAGAAGCTGGTGGCGGAGCTCGCCGAGCGGCCGACCCCGGCCCAGCTGGTCCCCGTGCTGGAGGAGATCGCCGCCGAGCGGACCCCCGCGGTGACGGTTGACTGGGACTCGATCGACACCACCGGCTACGACCAGGGCCTGGTCAAGCGATAGTCGGCGTGGCACGCCCGACCGACCGGCGGGCGCGCGGACATCCGAGGGACACGAGAGGGGAACGGCATGCACGCTGGTGGCGATGGAGGCGGGACGTTCGTTCCGGGCGGCCAGGGCAAGGGGCCCAAGGGGGCGATCGCGGGCATCATCATCGTTCTGGTGGTGGTCGGCGTCGTCTATCTGATCAACCGCTGAGAGCCCAGTGAGCGGTAGATGAGCGAGAGTTGATCGGGCGTCCGGTTCGGTCGTGAGGGCGGTCCCGCCGGTGCGGCGGTGCCGCCCTCGCGTGTTCCGCCGGGGCCCGGCGCCCTCTCCAGCCGGATTCCACCAGGACTCCCGGAAGCCCCGACGGCCCCTGCCTAACCTGCAACCACAGGTACGGACACAGACACCGCGCAGGGCCGAGCCGTGATCGCACCGGCTCCCGACCACGCAGGGGAACAGATTGAAAGCGCTTGTTCTGTCGGGCGGGATGGGGACACGGCTGCGCCCGCTGACCCACTCCATGCCGAAGCAGCTCGTCCCGATCGCCGGCAAACCGGTATTGGTCCACTGCCTCGACCGGATCCGGGAGGCTGGAATCACCGACATCGGCATCGTGGTCGGTGAGCGGGCGAAAGAGATCGAGGCCGCCCTGGGCGACGGCTCGGAGCTCGGGGTCCGGATCACCTACATCCAGCAGGAGGCCCCGTTCGGGCTGGCCCACTGCGTGCTGATCGCCCGCGAGTTCCTGGCCGAGGACGACTTCGTGATGTACCTCGGGGACAACGTGCTGGACGCCGATCTCGGCGCGCTGATGGAGCCGTTCCTGGCGCACCGGCCGGCGGCCCAGCTGGTGGTGACCAAGGTGTCCAACCCGAGCGAGTCGGGGGTCGCCGAGGTCGACGCCGAGGGCGTGGTGCTGCGGGTGGAGGAGAAGCCCAAGGAGCCGCGCAGCGACCTGGCGATGGTCGGGGTCTACTTCTTCACCCCGGAGGTCCACCGGGCCGTCCGGGAGATCCCGCTCAGCTGGCGGAACGAGTGGGAGATCACCGACGCGATCCAGTGGCTGATCGACGACAGGCAGCAGGTGCGGGCCAGCGTGCACGGCGGCTTCTGGAAGGACACCGGCCGGGTCGAGGGCATCCTCGACTCCAACCGGGTGATGCTCGACGAACTCGCCGGGAATCAGCGCGAGTTGGATCCGGGTGTGCTGGACGGGGAGAGCACCCTCAGTGGCCCGGTGCTGATCGGGCCGGGGGTGCGGCTGATCCGCTCGCACGTGGTCGGCCCAGCGGTGATCGGGGCCGGGACGGTGGTCGAGGACAGCCGGATCGGGCCGTACACCGCCCTCGGTGAGCGCTGTGTGCTGCGGCAGGCCGGTATCGAGGACTCCATCACGCTCGACGAGGTCGAGGTGTACGGCATCACCGGGATCCGCGAGTCCCTGATCGGCAGGTCCGCGCAGATCACGCAGCGGCCCAGCGACCCGGGCGTCAACCGTCTGGTCGTCGGCGACCACACCCGGATGGAGGTCGGAGCATGAGGATCCTGGTCACCGGTGCGGCCGGCTTCATCGGCTCCCACTACGTGCGCTCCCTGCTTGCCGACGAGTACCCGGGCTACGAGGGCGCGCACGTCACGGCGCTGGACAAGCTCACCTATGCGGGCAACCTCGCCAACCTGCCGGTCGGGAAGCCGCGGCTGACCGTGGTCTCCGGGGACGTGTGCGACCGGGACCTCCTCGCCGGGGTGCTGCCCGGGCACGACGCGGTGGTCCACTTCGCCGCCGAGTCGCACGTGGACCGCTCGGTCGCCGGCGCCGAACCGTTCTTCCGTACCAATGTGATGGGCACCCAGAACCTGCTGGACCGCTGCGTCGAGGCGCGGATCCCGCGGGTCGTGCACGTCTCCACCGACGAGGTGTACGGCTCCATCGCCGAGGGCTCCTGGGACGAGGACCAGCCGCTGCTGCCCAACTCGCCCTACGCGGCCTCCAAGGCCTCCTCGGACCTGGTCGCCCGCAGCTACTGGCGCACCCACGGGCTCGACCTGAGCATCACCCGCTGCGCCAACAACTACGGGCCGTACCAGTACGTCGAGAAGGTCATCCCGCGGTTCGTGACCAGCCTGATCGACGGCGGGACCGTGCCGCTCTACGGCGACGGCGGCAACGTCCGGGAGTGGCTGCACGTCTCGGACCACTGCCGGGCCCTCCAGCTGGTGTTGGGCGGTGGGCGGGCGGGCCGGATCTACAACATCGGCGGCGGCATCGCGCTGACCAATCGCCGACTCACCGAGCGCCTCCTGGAGCTCTGCGGGGCCGGCCCCGAGCGGATCCGGCAGGTGCCCGATCGCAAGGCCCACGACCTGCGCTACTCGGTGGACGACAGCCGGATCCGCGAGGAGCTCGGCTACCGGCCGCAGGTCGACTTCGAGCAGGGCCTCAAGGAGGCCGTCGAGTGGTACCGCGACCACCGCGACTGGTGGGAGCCCGCGCTGACCGCGAACCGAACGGAGACAACCCGATGACCGCTTCCCAGCGTGTCGAGATCCAGGACCAACTGCCGCTGCTGCGCGAGGTGGTGGGCCACCACCGGCCGGTGCCGTTCATTCTCGCCCGGGAGATGTTCGGCGGCCTGCCAGTCGAGCTGGCCGGCGCCGAGATCAGCTCCCTGGTCGACCAGCCGGTCGCCGAGACCCATGTGCACAGCGTCCCGGAGATCTACCTGCTGTTCGCGCCCAACCCGGGCGACGCCGAGATCTCCGTCGAGGTCGAGGACGAGGAGTTCCTGCTGACCGCCCCCGCCGCGCTGTACGTGCCGGCCGGCAAGCGGCACCGCTTCGTCACCCGCAAGGCCGTACCCGGCAGCTTCTGCTTCGGCCTCTTCGTCCACAGCCCCGAGCGGGGCGAGAAGGAGGAACGATGACCGCCCAGCCGCCCAGGCCGGCGATCCGGTCGTACAACAGCGACGCGCCCGCGTCCGCCGACCTGTTGCGCCTGCACCTCAACGAGACCCCGTACGGTGGTCCGGCCGGGGCGGTCGCGGCAGCCCGGGCCGAGCTGGACGAGCGCTGCTCCGTCTACCCGGAGAGCGAGTGCGCCGAGCTGCGGGCCAGGATCGCCCGGCACGTCGGGCTGGCGCCGGCCAACGTCGCGGTCGGCAACGGCACCGACGAGCTGGTGCTGCTCACCGCGCTGACCTTCCTCGGACCGGACCGCGCCGCGGTGGTCACCGCGACCAGCTTCCCCGGCTACCGAACCTCCGCCGCGGTCGCCGGCGCACCGGTCACCGAGGTGCCGCTGGAGGCCTACCACGTGCCGGCCGCCGCCGTTGCCGCGGCGATCGACGAGCGCACCGGCGCGGCCTTCGTCTGCAACCCGCTCAACCCCACGGGGACGGTGCTCGACCGCGGTGGGGTCGAACGGATCATCGCCGCGGCCGAGGCAGCCGGCGCCGTCGCCGTCTTCGACGAGGCCTACCTGGACTTCGCGGACCCGGAACTGGGCCACGCGCTGGACGCGGTGCGCGCGGGACGGCCGGTCGTGGTGCTGCGGACCTTCTCCAAGGCCTGGGGCCTGGCGGCGCTGCGGGTCGGCTACGCGGTCGGCCGGGAGGACCTGATCGCCCGGCTCTGGCAGACCCGGCAGGCGCTGCCCTTCGACGTCAACCGGCTCGCCCAGCGGGCGGCCGTCGCGGCCCTGGACGACCCGGACTTCATCGCCTCGGTGCGCAGCCGCACCCAGGAGGCGCGGCGCCGGCTCTACCGGGGGCTGGACGCGCTCGGGATCCGTTACATCCCCTCGGTCACCAACTTCGTCCTGGTCGAGGTCGGAGACGACCCCGGCACGGTCGCCGCGCGGCTGGCGGACGAGCACGGGATCCTGGTCCGCGACCTGGCCGTCTTCGGGCTGCCCGGGCGGCTGCGGGTGACCGTCGGCACCCCCGGCCAGGTGGACCGCTTCTGCGCCGCGCTGGCGGCCGTCCTGGAGGTAACGACCGGGGCCGGGAACGGGTCCGGCCTGGCCCCGCACTGGGAGAAGGCGGCGCCGACCTTCGCGCCGATGGAGTTCCCGAGCCTGTTCAACGGCTACATCGGCGCCCAGACCGCCTTCGCCCTGGCCGAGTTGGGGGTGTGGACGGCGCTCGACGAGGGGCCCCGCCCGGTCGCCGAGCTGGCCGTGGTCGCCGATTCCACCGTTCCGCGCACCCGCGCCCTGCTGAACACCATGGCGCTGCTCGGCTACGTCGAACTGCGCGACGAGATGGCCTTCCTGACCACGGCGGGGCGCGAACTGATCCGCCACCGCGGGTTCCTGATGTGGGGCGTCGGCGGCTATGGGGCGATGATGTCCTCGCTCGCCGACCTGGCCACCGGCCGGGCGGTGTACGGGCGGGACGTCCGCCGCGACGAGGGACGGATCGCCAAGGGCGCCGGCGAGGTCGGCTCCGAGCTGATGCTGCCGGTTGAGCAGCGGATCCTGGAGGGGCTGGACTACGGCGACGTCGCCGACCTGGGCTGCGGGGACGGCACCCGGCTCATCCGGTTGGCCGGCAACCGGCCCGAGCCGCGGCGCGGGGTCGGCATCGACATCAGCGAGGCGGCCTGCGCGATAGCCGAGAAGCGGGTCGTCGAGGCCGGTCTGGCCGGCAACCTGGAGATCGTCTGCGGGGACGTGCTGTTCGGCGAAGAGCGGCCGGTCTTCCCGGGGATCGACCTGGTCGGCAGCTTCCTGCTGCTGCACGATCTGTTCGCCGCCTCCGACGAGCCAGCCGGGATGGTGCGCGCGCTGCGCCGGGCCTTCCCGGACGCCCGCTACTTCCTGCTCGCGGACACCAACGCGCAGTCCTGGGAGCGGCACGAGGGCCCGCTGCCGGCCTTCTCGCTGGAATTCGAGCTGATGCACGCGTTCATGGACACGCCGCTGCTGAGCCGGGACGCGTACGAGGCGGCCTTCGCGGCGGGAGGCCTGCGGGTGCGGCGGCGCGAGCAGTTCGGTGCTCCGTCGACCTGGATCTGGCTGCTGGAGGTCGAACCGGCTGAGTGAGCGGTGCCGTACGACGGGGGGTGGCCCGGACCGAATGGTCCGGGCCACCCCCGTTTTCATGTGCGCCGTCCTGCTGCGACAACGGCTTCTCACACGCCGAAGAGGGCTTCGGGGCCGGCGTTGAGGGTGGCGAGGTAGAGCTCGGCGACCTGGTGCGTGAAGGAGAGCGGCAGGACGTCCGTCCGCACGGCCACGTTGAGGCTGGGTTGGGCGAAGGTCAGGTCGACCTCGACCGAGAGCGGACTGGGCACGTCCTGGGCGAGTCGCTCGGGGATGAGCCTGGACTCGCAGTCCGGGAAGCGCAGTTCGGGTCGCTGGTGGTCCTGGAGGACGAAGATCGGCAGCGTGCCGATGTTCATCAGCGTGGGATACGGCAGCGTGCCGATGGTTTCGGTGAAGGGGAGGTCTTGGTTTGCGAGGGCTTGGTTGATGGTGGGGGTGGGGTTGTGGTGGGGGGTGGTGCGGAGGATGAGGG
>NZ_JBIWNZ010000038.1:0-72939 GCF_044767505.1 Kitasatospora sp. NPDC101235 | reverse complement strand
GTCAACATATCTGGCGTTGACTTTTGGCACGCTGTTGAGTTCTCAAGGAACGGACGCTTCCTTCGGACCGCCTTCCAGCGGACCCTCCGGGCTTCATTCTTTCGTGTTTCCAGCTTATCAGATGTTTTCCGCTCCGTTTTCCGGAGTTTCATTCATCCGATCCGCTTTTGCCTTTCGGCGCTCCCGGACTCTATCAGAGTTCTTCGGTCCGTTTTCCCCGGTCGTTCTCGAATTCAGATTCGAGCCCGTTTCCGAGGGGCCGTCCCGTGGGGCAACCCGGAGAACATTACGCACCGGGTTGCCCCACGTCAAACCGGCCTCAGCCGGTGTTGAGCGAGCGTCAGACCTCGACCACGACCGGCAGGATCATCGGCCGGCGGCGGTAGTTGTCCGCGACCCACTTGCCGATGGTCCGGCGGACCAGCTGCTGCACCTGACGGGGCTCCAGCACGCCGTCGCTCGCCGAGCGGTCCAGCGCTTCCTGGAGCTTGGCGACCACCGGGGCGAACGCGTTGTCGTCGATGCCGGAGCCGCGGGCCTGAATGGTCGGGCCGCCCACGATCTTGCCGTTGGTCGAGTCGACCGCGACGAAGACCGAGATGAAGCCCTCCTCGCCGAGGATCTTGCGGTCCTTGAGCGAGGCCTCGCTGATGTCGCCGACCGAGGAGCCGTCCACGTAGACGTACCCGGCCTGCACCTTGCCGGCGATCCGGGCGACGCCGCCCTCCAGGTCGACGCAGACACCGTCCTCGGCGATGACCACGCGGTTGCGCGGCACCCCGGTGGCGATGCCCAGCTCGGCGGCCGCGCGCAGGTGGCGCCACTCGCCGTGGACCGGCATCAGGTTGCGCGGCTTGCAGATGTTGAAGAAGTAGAGCAGCTCGCCGGCCGAGGCGTGGCCGGAGACGTGCACCTTGGCGTTGCCCTTGTGTACGACCTTGGCACCCCAGCGGGTCAGGCCGTTGATCACCCGGTAGACGGCGTTCTCGTTGCCCGGGATGAGCGAGGAGGCCAGGACGACGGTGTCGCCCTCGACGATGCGGATCTGGTGGTCGCGGTTGGCCATCCGGGACAGCGCCGCCATCGGCTCGCCCTGCGAACCGGTGCAGATCAGCACGACCTCCTTGTCCGGCAGGTCGTCCAGCTGCTTGACGTCCACGATCATGTTGCCGGGGACCTTCAGGTAGCCGAGGTCCCGGGCGATGCCCATGTTGCGGACCATCGAGCGGCCGACGAAGGCGACCTTGCGCTTGTACTCGTGGGCGGCGTCCAGCACCTGCTGGATGCGGTGCACGTGGCTCGCGAAGGAGGCCACGATGATGCGCTTCTCGGCGTTCGCGAAGACGTTCCGCAGCGCCGCCGAGATGTCCCGCTCGTGCGGGATGAAGCCGGGGACCTCGGCGTTGGTGGAGTCCACCAGCAGCAGGTCCATGCCCTCCTCCGCCAGCTTGGCGAAGGTCGGCAGGTCGGTCAGGCGGCCGTCCAGCGGCAGCTGGTCCATCTTGAAGTCGCCGGTGGCCACGACCATGCCCGCGGGGGTGCGGACCGCCACGGCCAGGGCGTCCGGGATGGAGTGGTTGACCGCGATGAACTCGCAGTCGAAGGGGCCGATGCGCTCGCGCTCGCCCTCCTTGACCTCCAGCACGTACGGCCGGATGCGGTGCTCGGCGAGCTTGGCCTCGATCAGCGCCAGGGTCAGCTTGGAGCCGATCAGCGGGATGTCCGGGTTCTCCCGCAGGAGGAAGGGGACGGCGCCGATGTGGTCCTCGTGCCCGTGGGTGAGGATGATGCCGTCGACCTTGTCGAGGCGGTCCCGGATGTAGCTGAAGTCCGGGAGGATCAGGTCCACGCCGGGCTGCTCGTCCTCGGGGAAGAGGACGCCGCAGTCGACGATCAGGATGCGGTCCCCGTACTCGAGGACCGTCATGTTGCGGCCGATCTCGCCGAGGCCGCCGAGCGGAGTGATGCGGAGGGCGCCCTCCTTCAGAGCCGGGGGTGCGCCGAGCTCGGGGTGCGGGTGGCTCAAAAGACTCTCCTCACGACGCACGCCATATGCCCGGGGTCCTCCCCCTGGAGACATATGGCGCGCGTACTCAGTGTCGTTTTCCTACTGGGTCTGTGCTCTCGCGCCTTCGGTCCGGTCCAGCGGCGGACCCGGGGAGGTCCGGCGAGCCGGGGCGCGCACGTCCGTGTCTGCTAGAGGTGTACCCCGCCGGCGGCGAGATCCTGCTTCAATTGCGCGACCTCCTCGGGCGTCGCGCCGACCAGCGGCAGCCGCAGCGGGCCCGCCGGCAGGCCCTGGAGCTCCAGGGCGGCCTTGGTGAGGATCACGCCCTGGGTGCGGAACATACCGCTGAACACCGGCAGCAGGCGCTGGTGGATGCTCGTGGCCTTGACCACGTCACCCGCCAGGAAGGCCTCGATCATCGCCCGCAGCTCCCCGGCCGCCACGTGCCCGACGACGCTGACCACGCCGACGGCTCCGACGGACAGCAGCGGCAGGTTGAGGATGTCGTCGCCGGAGTACCAGGCGAGGTCGGCGCGGGCGATCGCCCAGGCCGCGGCGCCCAGGTCGCCCTTGGCGTCCTTGTTGGCGACGATCCGCGGGTGCCGGCCGAGGCGGACCAGCGTCTCGTGGCTCAGCGCGACCCCGCTGCGGCCCGGGATGTCGTACAGCATGACCGGCAGCCCGGTCGCGTCGGCGATGGTGACGTTGTGCCGGTACAGGCCCTCCTGCGGGGGCTTGCTGTAGTACGGCGTGACGACCAGCAGGCCGTGTGCTCCGGCCGCCTCCGCCTGCCGGGCCAGCTCGACGCTGTGGTGGGTGTCGTTGGTGCCGACGCCGGCCACCACGTGGGCGCGGTCCCCGACCGCCTCGACCACGGCGCGGACCAGCTGGGCCTTCTCGGCGTCGGTGGTGGTCGGGGACTCACCGGTGGTGCCGTTGACGACGAGGCCGTCGTTGCCTGAGTCCACGAGGTGCGTGGCAAGGCGCTGGGCGCCGTCGAGGTCGAGTCCGCCGTCGGCGGTGAACGGGGTGACCATGGCGGTCAGGACCCGGCCGAACGGCGTCTGGGGGGTGGAGATCGGAGCCATGCGTCCAAAGCTACTCGTAGGCGGTGGGGCGGTCCCCATGCCGGTCCGGTGTTCGGACAGGTGTGGCGCGTCGGTGGCGCGGACGTGGGATTCCGGTGCTGCCCGCTCGGGGGTTCGGGCAGCACCGGAATCCGTGTTCACGAATGTAGGGAGCGGCTAGAAAAGCCGCAATCCAGACATGCCAGACACTCTGCCCATATGCCTGTCGTCCCAGGTCAGGGGGCGACTCGGCCGTGCTTCTCGAAAGCCGCATGGGTGAGCGGCATGAGCTGGGCCCACTGCTCCTCCATCTGCTCGGCGACCATCTCGATCTCGCGCTGCGGGAAGGACGGCACCGCCGAGTTCTCCCGCCGGGTGCGCAGCGACAGGAAGTGCATCAGCGAGCGCGAGTTGCAGGTCGCGTACATCGAGGAGAACAGGCCCACCGGCAGCACCGCGCGGGCCACCTCGCGGGCCACCCCGGCGGCCAGCATCTCCTGGTAGCGGGCGTAGGACTCGCGGTACGCGGCCTCCATCGCCTCCGTGGTGGTCCTGTGCTGCTCGGCCGTGCCCTCGTGGAACTCGTACTTGCCGGGGCGGCCCTGCTGGACCAGCTTGCGCTCCTCGCCCGGCACGTAGAAGACCGGCTGGAGCTCGCGGTAGCGGCCGGACTCCTCGTTGTACGACCAGCCGCTGCGGTGCCGGTGGAACTCCCGGAACACGAAGATCGGCGCGCTGATGAAGAAGGTCATCGAGTTGTGCTCGAAGGGCGTGCCGTGCCGGTCGCGCATCAGGAAGTTGATCAGGCCCTTGGACTTCTCCGGGTCCTGCTGGAGGGCCTCAAGGGACTGCTCGCCCGCGGTCGAGACCCGGGCAGCCCAGATGACGTCCGAGTCGGCGGCGGCGCTGCGGACCAGCTCCACCGTCACGTCGCTGCGGAAGCTGGGGGCCGTCGGTTCGTCGCTCACGCGTTACTCCTTGCGGGTTCGGTGCTGTGCAGCTTGATGGCGTGCTGCATGGTCTTGCGGGCGCGCGGGGTGTCGCCGGCGTCGGCGTAGGCCACGGCGAGGCGGAACCAGACCCGCCAGTCGCCCGGCGCGGCCTGTGCCTCGGTCTGGCGGCGGGCGAACACCGCGTCGGCCGAGGCCCGGTCGATCCGCCCGCCCTTGCTGCGCTTCAGCTCGTCCACCGGAAGGCCGCCCTCGGCCTCCAGCTCACGGGCCAGCCGCTCGCTGTCCCGGCCGAAGCGGACGGTCTGGCGCAGGAACCAGACGCCGATCACCGGGATCACGAAGGCACAGATCCCGATGCCGATGCCGAGCGGCTTGCCGGTCGCGATCAGCTGGACGCCCTCGCCCACACAGACCAGGGCGACCAGCAGCAGCACGCCGGACAGGACGAAGAAGCCGGTACGGGAGGTCATGACGCACTCCTGGAAATCAACACGGTCACAGGTCCAGGAAGTGTTCGAGGCCGAAGGTCAGCCCCGGGGTCCCGACGACCTTGCGCACGCCCAGCAGGATGCCCGGCATGAAGCTGCTGTGGTGCAGCGAGTCGTGCCGGATGGTGAGCGTCTCGCCGGTGTCGCCGAACATCACCTGCTGGTGGGCGAGCAGGCCGCGCAGCCGCACCGCGTGCACCGGCACCCCGTCCACGTCGGCACCGCGCGCGCCGGGCAGGCTGTGGGTGGTCGGGTCCTGCTGCGGCGGCCGGCCGGCCTCGGCCCGGGCGGCCGCGATCAGCTGGGCGGTGCGGGTGGCGGTGCCGCTGGGGGCGTCGGCCTTGCGGTCGTGGTGCAGCTCGACCACCTCGACCGACTCGAAGTACCGGGCGGCGATCTGGGAGAACTTCATGCCGAGGATGGCGCCGATGGAGAAGTTCGGCGCGATCAGCAGGCCGAGCTCGGGGGCCTCGGCCAGCCGGCTGCGGACGGTGGCGAGCCGCTCGTCCGTCCAGCCGGTGGTGCCGGTGACCACGTGGATGCCGTTGCGCACGCAGTAGTCGAGGTTGCCCATCACCGCGTCGGGGTGGGTCAGCTCGACGGCCACCTGGGCGCCCGCCCCGGTCAGCTCCTCCAGCTTCGACCCGCGCCCGAGGGCGGCGACCAGCTCCATGTCCGGTGCGGCCTCCACCGCCTTGACCGCCTCGGAGCCGATCCGTCCCTTGGCGCCGATCACGGCGACACGCAGTGTCATAGCGAATGTCCTCTCACACCAGCAGATCGGCGAGCTTGGCGGCCCGCTTGTCGTTGACCGGGCCGATCAGGGCGAGCGACGGCCGGTACGCGCCCAGCACATCACGCGCCACCTCGTGGACGTCCTCCAGGGTCACCGCGGCGATCCGCTCCAGCATCTCGTCCACCGACAGGTGGTGCCCGTAGCTGAGTTCGGCCTTGCCGATCCGGTTCATCAGCGAGCCGGTGTCCTCCATGCCGAGCACGGTGGAGCCGGAGATCTGGCCGATCGCGCGCTGCAGCTCCTCCTCGGTGATGCCCTCCTCGACCACCTTGGCCAGCTCGGCCCGGCAGATCCGCAGCACCTCCTCGACCCGCTTGGGCTGGCAGCCGGCGTAGATGCCGAACAGGCCGCTGTCCGCGTAGGACGAGGAGTACGAGTAGACCGAGTACGCCAGGCCCCGCTTCTCGCGGACCTCCTGGAACAGCCGGGAGCTCATCCCGCCGCCGAGGGCCGCGTTCAGCACGCCCATCGCCCAGCGGCGCTCGTCGTGCCGCGGCACTCCGGGCACACCCAGCACCAGATGGGCCTGCTCCGTGGAGCGGTTGAGCACCTCGACCTTGCCGGCCGTGCGCAGTGCCCTGACCCCGCGGCGGGCCTCGGCGGGGGCCGCGGTGGAGGCCTCCAGCACCGGCGCGAAGGCCTGCTCGACCTGCTTGACCACCTTGCGGTGGTCGAGGTTGCCGGCCGCGGCGACGACCAGCTGCTCGGGCCGGTAGCGGCGGCGGTAGAAGCCGGCGATCTGGTCCCGGGTGAGCGTCCTGATGGTCTCCTGGGTGCCGAGGATCGGGCGGCCGAGCGGGCCGCTGCCGAAGATCACCTTGGCGAACAGGTCGTGCACCACGTCGCCCGGGTCGTCCTCGGCCATCGCCATCTCCTCCAGGATGACGCCGCGCTCGGCCTCCACGTCCTCGGTGCGGATCAGCGAGCCGGTGAGCATGTCGCAGACCACGTCGATGGCCAGCGGCAGGTCGGTGTCCAGGACCCGGGCGTAGTAGCAGGTGTTCTCCTTCGCGGTGAAGGCGTTCATCTCGCCGCCGACCGCGTCCAGGGCGGCCGAGATGTCCAGCGCGCTGCGCCGCTCGGTGCCCTTGAAGAGCAGGTGCTCCAGGTAGTGGGTGGCGCCGTTGAGCTGCGGGGTCTCGTCCCGCGAGCCGACGCCGACCCAGATGCCGAAGGTCGCGGAGCGCACCGTCGGCAGGGTCTCGGTGACGACCCGAAGGCCGCCGGGGAGCACGGTGCGGCGCACCGTGCCGGCGCCGTCGACGCCCTTGAGCAGGGTCCGGGTGGTGCCGGGGCGCTGCTTTACCGCCGGGGCCTGCGCCACGGGGGGTACCTCCAGGGGAAACGCACGTGGGAAGGCACGTACGGACGTAAGCATGTGGACAACTGGGTGCGGCCCGCACGCCGTGTGAGGCGTACGGGCCGCGGGGTCAGCTAGCGGCGCTTCACTCGGAAGCGGCCTCGCCGCCCTCCTCGCCCTCGATGACCGGGATCAGGGAGAGCTTGCCGCGCGGGTCGATCTCGGCGATCTCGACCTGGACCTTGGCGCCGACGCCGAGGACGTCCTCGACGTTCTCCACGCGCTTGCCGCCGGCCAGCTTGCGGATCTGCGAGATGTGCAGCAGGCCGTCCTTGCCCGGCATCAGCGACACGAACGCGCCGAACGTCGTGGTCTTGACCACGGTGCCCAGGTAGCGCTCGCCGACCTCCGGCATGGTCGGGTTGGCGATCTGGTTGATCGTGGTGCGGGCGGCCTCGGCGGCCGGGCCGTCGGCGGCACCGATGTAGATGGTGCCGTCGTCCTCGATCGTGATCTCGGCGCCGGTGTCCTCCTGGATCTGGTTGATCATCTTGCCCTTGGGGCCGATGACCTCACCGATCTTGTCCACCGGGATCTTGATGGTGATGATGCGCGGCGCGTTCGGGGACATCTCGTCGGGCGAGTCGATGGCCTCGTTCATCACGTCGAGGATGTGCAGGCGGGCGTCCTTGGCCTGCTTCAGCGCGGCGGCGAGCACCGACGCCGGGATGCCGTTCAGCTTGGTGTCCAGCTGGAGGGCGGTGATGAAGTTGCGGGTACCGGCGACCTTGAAGTCCATGTCGCCGTACGCGTCCTCGGCGCCGAGGATGTCGGTCAGCGTGACGTAGTGGGTCTCGCCGTCGATCTCCTGGGAGATCAGGCCCATGGCGATGCCGGCGACGGCGGCCTTCAGCGGCACACCGGCGTTCAGCAGCGACATGGTCGAGGCGCAGACCGAGCCCATCGAGGTGGAGCCGTTGGAGCCGAGCGCCTCGGAGACCTGGCGGATGGCGTACGGGAAGTCCTCACGGGAGGGCAGCACCGGCAGGATGGCCCGCTCGGCCAGCGCGCCGTGGCCGATCTCGCGGCGCTTGGGCGAACCCACGCGGCCGGTCTCACCGACGGAGTACGGCGGGAAGTTGTAGTTGTGCATGTAGCGGCGGCGCGTCTCCGGGGAGAGCGTGTCCAGCTGCTGCTCCATGCGCAGCATGTTCAGCGTGGTGACGCCCAGGATCTGGGTCTCGCCGCGCTCGAACAGGGCCGAGCCGTGCACCCGCGGGATGGCCTCGACCTCGGCGGCCAGGGTGCGGATGTCGGTGACGCCGCGGCCGTCGATGCGGACCTTGTCCGTGATGACGCGCTCGCGGACGATCTTCTTGGTCAGCGCGTTGTAGGCGGCGCTGATCTCCTTCTCGCGACCCTCGAACTCGGGCAGCAGCTTCTCGGCGGCCAGCGCCTTGACGCGGTCCAGCTCGTTGTTGCGCTCCTGCTTGCCCGCGATGGTCAGGGCCTGGGCGAGCTCGTCCTTGACGGCGGCGGACAGCGCGGCGAGGACGTCGTCCTGGTAGTCCAGGAAGACCGGGAACTCGCCGGTCGGCTTGGCGGCCTGGGCGGCCAGCTTCGCCTGCGCGGCGCACAGGACCTTGATGAACGGCTTCGCGGCCTCCAGGCCGGAGGCGACGATCTCCTCGGTCGGCGCGTCGGCGCCGCCCTCGACCAGCTTGATGGTCTTGTCGGTGGCCTCGGCCTCGACCATCATGATCGCGACGTCGCCGTCCGGCAGGACGCGACCGGCGACGACCATGTCGAAGACGGCCGACTCCAGCTCGCTGTGGGTCGGGAAGGCGACCCACTGGCCGTTGATCAGCGCGACGCGCACGCCGCCGATCGGGCCGGAGAACGGCAGGCCCGCCAGCTGGGTGGAGGCGGAGGCGGCGTTGATGGCGACCACGTCGTACAGGTGGTCGGGGTTGAGCGCCATCACGGTGACGACGACCTGGACCTCGTTGCGCAGGCCCTTGACGAAGGACGGGCGCAGCGGGCGGTCGATCAGGCGGCAGGTGAGGATCGCGTCCTCGGAGGGCCGGCCCTCGCGACGGAAGAACGAGCCGGGGATGCGGCCGGCGGCGTACATCCGCTCCTCGACGTCCACGGTCAGCGGGAAGAAGTCGAAGTGCTCCTTCGGCTGCTTGGACGCGCTGGTCGCCGACAGCACCATGGTGTCGTCGTCCAGGTAGGCCACGGCGGAGCCGGCGGCCTGACGGGCCAGACGGCCGGTCTCGAAGCGGATGGTACGGGTGCCGAAGGAACCGTTGTCGATCACGGCCTCGGCGTAGAACACGTTCTCTTCCACCTGGAAGATCTCCTCTTTCGTACGTCTCCGGGAGAGCGTCCCCGCGCACTGCCTGCGGTGGGCCCCGGGCCCTCGTCAGGGAGGGCGGCAGTCGGGCCGGTCTTCGATCGAAGCCTCCGGAGTGCCCCGCTCGGTCTGCGGGGGTTCCGACGGCCACTACCGAGGACCGGCGCCTCACGGCTGCCGGGCCGGGAAGGGCGGTCCGCGTCTGGACGCTCTCTCGGATGCGGGCGGCTTCCGTTTGAAGCCTTCGTCCCGCGGGGGGTTCGGGTCCTTCTGCCCGGGTGGCGCGCTGGTGCGCCATCACCCGGCATGCCCACAACCCTACGGTGCAATCCTCGGCCACCTGGGGAGGTGCGCGCGAGTTGTTATCTCCGGGCGCCGCGGTTCAAGAGCCGCGGCATACGCGCGAGGGGCGGCTCCCCGGTGTGGGGAGCCGCCCCGAGCGGCGTTCTCAGCGGGCGCCGCCGGCGGCACCGCGGCGGATGCCCAGGCGGTCGACGAGCGTACGGAAGCGCTCGATGTCCTTCTTGGCCAGGTACTGGAGCAGGCGGCGGCGCTGGCCGACCAGGATCAGCAGGCCACGACGGGAGTGGTGGTCGTGCTTGTGGGACTTGAGGTGCTCGGTCAGGTCCGAGATGCGACGGGAGAGCATGGCCACCTGGACCTCGGGGGAGCCGGTGTCGCCCTCCTTCTGGCCGAACTCGGCGATGATCTGCTTCTTGACGTCAGAGGCGAGAGCCACTGCAACTCCTTCGGGGTCTACCGAGCGGTCCTGGTCGACAACACAGGACTCATCGAGAACTCGGTGTCGCGAGCGCGGCCCGCACTCTGCAGCCCACGGCGGGGCGGCGGACACACGGCTGCGCTCGGAGGCCAAGCGTACCAGTGCCGCCCACCCGGCCGTCCGGCGGGCCCGGGAAGGGCCGCGGCGGGTGACGGGAGGGCGGCACTGCGACGTCCGGCGGTCAGCCGGTGGCGCCGCGGACCAGGCGGTAGATGTCCAGGACGGCGAGCGCCAGCGGGACGAGCGAGATCAGGGTGAGGCTGTCCACCAGGTCCAGGATGCGCCCCCAGAACGGGGAGACCCCGAGCCGCGGCACCACCAGGGCGATCGCGGTGAGCAGCGCGGCACCGAAGGCGATGGAGGCGGTCAGCCAGATCGTGCGCAGGTCGAGCTCGGTGGTGGAACCGGCCGCCCGCAGGAAGAACTGCGGGGTGTGCAGGGAGAGCCCGACGATCAGCAGGCTCAGGCCGAGCAGGCCGGCCACGGTGAGGCTGAGCACCTGCGCGGTGTAGCGGAACAGCCGGGCGCGCAGCATGGTGGTCAGGCCCAGGGCGAGCGCGAGCAGTTCGGGGAAGGTCTCGTCGGTGAAGCCGAGGACGGCGCAGGCGCCGACCACCACGGCGGCGCAGCCGCCGACCAGGCCGACCAGCACCTCGTGGCCGCGGCGGGCCTGGTGCGCGATCTTCTCGTACTGGACGGCCTCGGCGCGCTCGGCCTCCTCGTCGTAGTCGCGGCTGCGGGTGCGGGTCTGGCCGGGGGCGCTGAAGCCGACCGGCAGCCGGGCGAAGCGGGCGGAGAGGCTGGGCAGGAAGCCGACCACGGCCACGGCGGCGACGCCGGTGACGGCGGCGATGTGCCCGGCCGGGGTCTCCGGCAGCAGGACGGCCGCGAAGGTGGCGAGCGAGCCGGCGGTGGAGACCAGGGCGGCGGCGACGAACACCGCGTCCCTCTCCGGCAGCAGGCCGGCCAGTAGCACGGAGACCACCAGGACGGCGGCGCAGCCGGCCAGGAACTGGAGCCGGCCGGGGCCGTCCCCCCGGTGGGCGACGGCGATGAGGCCGCTGCCGCCGATCATGGCGTGCGGCAGCGCGCCGAGGCCGAGCGCGACGGCCGCGTGGGCGTCCTGGTAGACCCGGGCGCGCACCCCGGCGAGCGCGGTGAGCACGACGGCGGTGACGCCGGCCAGGACACCGGGCAGGCCGTGCATGTCGTGGCGCAGGTCGGAGAACCAGAGCGCGAAGCCGAGCAGGGTGAGCAGCACCCCGGCGCCGATCAGGCCGAAGCCGCGCATCAGCTCGGCGGTCCAGAACCGGCGGTCGGCCTCGACGGCGCTGGCGATCGCGTCGGCGACGTCGTCGTAGACGGCCGGCGGGAGCGACTCGGCGAAGGGGCGCAGCGCCAGCAGGTCGCCGTCGCGGACCTGCTGGGCGGCCAACGGCAGCCCGCTGTCGAGCACCGTGCCGTCGCGGCGGACCAGGTGGAAGCCGGTGGGGGTGCCGTCGGGCTGGCTCTGGTTGGCCAGGCGCAGCACCTCGGGGTAGACGTCCGCGAGCGGGACGTCCTCGGGCAGGGCGACGTCGATCCGGCGGTCCGGGGCAACGACGGTCACCCGGCAGTAGCCGGTCGCGGCGGCACTCATGCGTCCACCTCGCTGCGCTCGCCCATGAGGGCCCCCACCTCGATCCTTCGACGCACTTGGCGCTCCCCCTTGTTGACGGTGCCGAGGCACGGCGGCGCTCGGTGTTGCTGTGGAACCGGCCCGGCCGGGCCGCGAGTTGGCGCGGCGTTACCCTACCCGTTCGGTTCGTGTCCGGTGCCGGTGCGTACCGGGCCCTGGCGGGCGGTGCGGGGGCGACCGTTAGGATCGGCGCCTGCGCAAAGGTACGGGGGCTGCGCTGGGTGGGGCGTCCTCAGCCACCGGATTCCCGTACGGACCGTACGCAAATCGCATGAGGGCTGATGCCGAAGTGATCGATCGACGCCGCGGGGTGGATGACACATGGGTGTGATCACGGTCAAGCGACCGGCCAGGGCGTACCCGCCCACCGTGCCGGACGAGCCGGTGGAGCTGGTGAGCCCGCCCGAACTGCCCCGGCAGGGCGGCGAGGACTGGCTGATGAGCATCCTGCCGATGTTGGGCATGGGTGGCTCGGCGGTGTTCTTCTTCTCGCCGGGGGCTGCGGCCCCGATGAAGATCATGGGCGGTCTGATGATCGCCTCGACGCTCGGTATGGTGCTGGCGCAGATCGTCCGGGCCCGCAAGGGCGGTTCGACCGCGATGGCGGACGAGCGGCGCGACTACCTGAAGTACCTCCAGCAGACCCGCCGCCAGGTGCGCCGCACGGCGGAGCGCCAGCGCGGCGCGCTGCTGTTCCTGAACCCGGCGCCGGACCAGCTCTGGTCGATCGTCGAGGACGGCCGGCGGCTGTGGGAACGGCGCACCGGGGACGGCGACTTCGCGCAGATCCGGGTGGGCCTCGGGCCGGTGCAGCTGTCCACGCCGCTGGTGGCGCCGCAGACCGCGCCGATGGACGAGCTGGAGCCGCTGTCGGCGGCCGCGATGCACTCCTTCCTGAAGGCGCACGGCACCCTCCAGGACCTGCCGTTGGCGGTCTCGCTGCGGGCCTTCTACCACATCACGGTGTGCGGGGACCCGGACTCGGTGTACGGGAACGTGCGCGCGATGATCGCCCAGCTGACCACCCTGCACTCACCGGACGACCTGATGGTGGCGGTCGCGGCCGCGCCCGGTGCGGCCGAGGAGTGGGAGTGGACCAAGTGGCTCCCGCACAACCAGCATCGCAAGGAGGCCGACGGCGCGGGCTCGCGCCGGCTGTTCGCGACCGACCTGGGCGACCTGGAGTACCTGCTCCAGGACGAACTGGCCGGCCGCCAGCGCTTCGTACGGGACGTGGCGCCGCCGGCCGACCAGCCGCACCTGGTGGTCGTCATGGACGGCGCGGGGGTGCCGCACGACTCGTTGCTGGCGAGCCCGGAAGGTGTGCAGGGCGTGACGGTCATCGAGGTGGTGCCGGGCGAGGTCGACGAGCCCAGCGGGCACCTGATGGTGACGGTCGGCGCCGAGGAGCTGCTGCTGCGCTCGGCCTCCGGCGCGACGTACACCGGCAAGCCGGACCTGCTCTCGGTGTGGCAGTCCGAGGCGCTGGCACGGCAGTTGGCGCCGTACCGGATCTCGGCCGGCGGGGACGACGAGCCGCTGCTGTCCAACCTCGACTTCACCGACATGATGAACTCGGGCGACCCGGGCTCCTTCGACGTGGCCCGCAGCTGGCGCCCGCGCGCCCAGCACGAGCGGATGCGGGTGCCGATCGGCGTCGGCGCCAACGGCGAGCACGTCTACCTGGACATCAAGGAGGCCGCGCTGGAGGGCATGGGCCCGCACGGCCTGTGCGTGGGCGCGACCGGTTCCGGCAAGTCGGAGCTGCTGCGCACGCTGGTGCTGGCGCTGGCGATGACCCACTCCTCGGAGATCCTGAACTTCGTCCTCGCCGACTTCAAGGGTGGTGCGACCTTCTCCGGCATGGCGGACATGCCGCACACCTCCGCCGTGATCACCAACCTGGAGGGCGAGCTCACCCTGGTCGACCGCATGCGCGACGCGATCGAGGGCGAGCTCCACCGCCGCCAGGAGCTGCTGCGCTCGGCGGGCAACTACGCCAACATCCACGAGTACGAGCGGGCCCGGGCGGCCGGCGCGGCGCTGGACCCGCTGCCCTCGCTGGTGCTGATCATCGACGAGTTCTCCGAACTCCTCACCGCCAAGCCCGACTTCATCGAGATGTTCATCCAGATCGGCCGGATCGGCCGGTCGCTGGGCGTGCACCTGCTGCTGGCCTCGCAGCGCCTGGAGGAGGGCAAGCTGCGCGGCCTGGACACCTACCTGTCGTACCGGATCGGTCTGCGCACCTTCTCGGCCGCGGAGTCCCGGGCGGCGATCGGCGTGCCGGACGCCTACCACCTGCCGCCGGTGCCGGGCGTCGGCTACCTCAAGTTCGGCGAGGACGTGATGGACCGGTTCAAGGCCGCCTACGTCTCGGGGCCGTACCGGGCACCGGGACAGCAGCGGTCGACCGGCGGACGGCGGGTCAACGCGCGCACGGTGGAGTTCACCGCGGCCTTCGTGGACCTGCCGGACCCGGTGGAGGAGGAGGAGGTCGCGCCGCAGGTCCCGGAGCAGGACGACGCGCTGGTGGACACCGTGCTGGACGTATTCGTCCAGCGGATGACCGGCCAGGGCCCGGCCGCGCACCAGGTGTGGCTGCCGCCGCTGGACGAGGCGCCGAGCATGGACCACCTGCTGCCGCCGCTGCAGGTCGCGCCGGAGCGCGGGCTGGCCACGCCCGGCTACCCGGCGGGCCGGCTGCGGGTGCCGATCGGCATCGTGGACAAGCCGCGCGAGCAGAAGACGGACATCCTGGAGGTCGACTACGCGGGGGCGGCCGGCCACGGTCTGATCGTGGGCGGCCCGCGCTCCGGCAAGTCGACCGTGGTGCGCACCACGGTGGCCTCGTTCGGCCTCACCCACACCCCGCTGGAGGTGCAGTTCTACCTGCTCGACTTCGGTGCGGGCAGCTTCCAGTCGCTGGCCGGGCTGCCGCACGTCGGCGGGGTGGCCGGGCGCCTGGACGTGGACAAGGTGCGCCGGATGGTCTCCGAGGTGCACGGGGTGCTCAACCGGCGCGAGGAGCTGTTCCGGGTCGCCGGGATCGACACCATCGCCACCTACCGGGCCCGCCGGGCGGCCGGCCGGCTGCCGGACGAGGCCTTCGGCGACGTCTTCCTGGTGATCGACGGCTGGAACACCTTCAAGCAGGAGTTCGAGGGCCTGGAGCCGGTGATCGGCGACATCGCCCAGCGCGGCCTCGGCTACGGCGTGCACCTGGTCATCACGGCGGCCCGGTACGCCGAGGTGCGCCCGGCGCTGAAGGACCTGCTGCAGAACCGGACCGAGCTGAAGCTCGGTGACCCGATGGAGTCCGAGGTCGACCGCCGGGTGGCCCAGAACGTCCCGTCGCTGGCCGGGCGCGGCATCACCCCGGAGCGGCTGCACTTCCTGTCCGGACTGCCGCGCCTGGACGGCTCCTCCTCGGTGGACGACCTCCAGGACGGCGTGGCCGGGCTGGTCAGCGCCGTGGACGGGGCCTGGACCGGCCCGCGCGCCCCGCAGGTGCGAATGCTGCCGGCCGTCCTGGACGGCAACTCGCTGCCGAAGGGCTTCGAGCACCCGGAGCGCGGCGTCGCCTTCGGCGTGGACGAGGCGGAGCTGGCGCCGGTCTTCGTCAACTTCGAGACCGACCCGCTGTTCATCGTCTTCGGCGACACCGAGTCCGGGAAGTCGGCGGTGCTGCGGATGCTGATCAAGCAGATCACCGAGCGCTACACGCCGGACCAGGCGGGCATCGTGGTCGGTGACTACCGGCGCGCGCTGCTCGGCACCGTGCCGCCGGAGTACCTGGTGGAGTACGCGGCCGCGCAGCCGGCCATGGCGGCCATCGTGGACATGCTGCGCGGCGCCTGCTCGCGCCGCCTGCCGGGCCCGGACGTGACCGCCGAGCAGCTGCGCAACCGCAGCTGGTACAGCGGCAAGGACATGTTCGTGATCGTCGACGACTACGAGCTGGTCTCGACGAGCTCGGGCAACCCGCTGGCCCCGCTGGCCGAGTTCCTGCCGTTCGCCCGCGACATCGGCCTGCGGGTGATCGTGGCCCGCAGCGCGGGCGGCGCCGGCCGCTCGCTGTACGAGCCGGTGCTGCAGCGGATGCGCGAGCTCGGCGGCCAGGGCGTGATCCTCTCCGGGAACCGGGACGAGGGCGCGCTGCTGGGGACGGTCAAGCCGCAGGCGCTGCCGCCGGGCCGAGGGGTCTACGTGTCCCGCCGCGTGACCAGCGGGCAGATGGTCCAGACGGGCTGGCTGCCGGTGGCGTAGCCGCGTCGACCGTCACGGACGGTGATCGAAGGGGTCGGACTCGCGGAGTCCGACCCCTTCGGCGTCCCAGGTTCCGAAACGTTACCTAGCTCTTTCGGAGCGGGGGCTGCGGTTCCCGCACCCGGCCGGGGAGTTGCCGGACGCTTCGGGGACACCTGGGCGTGTCGCCGTCCACCTGGAGTGCCACCTTTGAATCACGACCCCCTCCCCTTTGTTCACCTTCGATTCAATTGCCATGTGGCTTAGGTAACAAGTCGGACAAAGCCCGCAATGACCGAACGTGATCATGGGATCGCATGCCTATGCCGTTCGCCGCAACGGATTCCGAAGCAGTTCCCACGTTGACTCGATCAATACGCCCAAGGTTCCATTGCGCCCCGGGAGCGACTGGAACCAGACACCGAGCAACCAGCCAGCGGAGGCGATACCGCTCCCACTCCAGCACCGCACAAAGCCGATCGGAAGCCACATGACCGACACGCTTCGCCCGCCACAGACCGTAGCCGCCACGGCGGCCGAGGCGGCCGCGCCCCAGCAGCTCAAGCGCTCGATCGGCGTCGTGGGCGGCACACTGCTCACGCTGTCCTGCGTCACGCCCGCGTCGACGCTGTTCGTGATCGTGCCGGAGCTGTTCTCCAGCATCGGCAGCGCCACCGCACTGGCCATCGCGATCGGCACCGTGCTCTGCGTCGCGGTCGCGTTCTGCTACTCCGAGCTCGGCACGCTGATCCCCAGCGCCGGCGGCGAGTACGCGATGGTCGGCACCCTCGCCGGACGGCTGATGGGCTGGCTGGTCTTCGTGCTCTCGCTGATCGTGGTGATGATCGTCCCCTCGGTCATCGCCCTCGGCACCGCCGACTACCTCGCCCCCGTCCTGCACCTGGACAAGGCCATGACCGGCGCCGCCGTGATGCTGGCCGCCACCCTGGCCGGCCTGCTCGACCTGCGTGCCAACGCCTGGATCACCGGCATCTTCCTGGTGCTGGAGGTCATCGCGGCCGGCGTGGTCTCGGTGCTCGGCTTCGCCCACACCAACAGCGACGCCCCCAGCCTGCTGCACGGCGTGGTCACCGGGGACGGCGGCGCCACCACCACGGTGAGCGTGGGCGCCATCGTCGGAGCGCTCGGCATCGCCCTGTTCATCACCCAGGGCTTCTCCACCGCGGTCTACCTGTCCGAGGAGCTGGAGAACCCCCGCCGCAACGTCTCGCGCACCGTGCTGTGGACGCTCGGCATCTCCTCGGCCATCATCCTGGTCCCGGTCGTCGCCATCACCATGGGCGCCCCCGACCTCCAGACCCTGTCCTCCGGCGACATCTCCGGCATGGTCACCGCCTGGAGCAACTCCGCGGTCGGCACCTTCATCAGCCTCTGCGTCGCGCTGGCCATCATCAACGCCGGCATCGTCATGGTCATCCAGAACTCCCGGGTGCTGTTCGCCTCCGCCCGCGACAAGGCCTGGCCGGAGCCGGTCAACAAGGCCTTCGGCACTCTCGGCCGGTTCGGCTCGCCGTGGATCGCCACCCTGGCGGTCGGCCTGCCCGGCGCCGCGCTCTGCTTCGTCAAGGGCGAGCTGCTGAGCAACATCACCGGCGTCGCCGTCACCGGGATGTACCTGCTGGTCGCGATCGCCGCGCTGCTCTCCCGCCGCGCCCACCACAAGCACGCCGCCGCCTGGCGGATGCCGCTGTGGCCGGTCGTCCCGGTCGTCCTGATCGCCGTCCTGGTCTACGTGATGACCAAGCTGGACGCCGAGCCCCTGCTGTGGACCGGCGGCATCACCGCCGCCGCCACCCTCTACTGGCTGTTCTACCTGCGCCCCCGGCAGGACACCCGCTGGGTGATCAGCCTCCCCGAGGACCAGCAGGACTGACCCCCACCCCTCCCCCACACGGCGGTGCCCCGGGCCTCCCCCAGCCCGGGGCACCGCCGCGTGCGCGTCCTACTTCTTCGCCTTCCAGGCCGGGCTGGTGGCGATCGTCTTCAGCTGGTCCGCGGTGAGCAGCGGCTTGCCGGTCGGCATCTGGTACACCAGCACCTCCATGCCGTCCGGACGCAGGACGTTCACCGTCAGCGGCTTCTCCTTGCCGTCCGGGTCGCCGTTGACGAGGATCCTGCTCCCGTCGGGGAGGGTGTTCGCGTCCTTGAAGGCGCGCTCGCCCTGGACGCTCCCGCCGTGCGCCCAGTTCTCCACCCGCAGCATCAACGAGCCGGCGGCCGGGCCCTGGGCCAGCTGGAAGGTGGCCGCGAGCGCGCTGCCGGAGCGGCCGGTCACGGTCACCCCCGGGGGCAGCAGGCCCGCCAGCACGGCCTCCCGGTCGGGCAGCGAGAGGCCGGGGTCGACCGCGTCCTCGTCGATGCCGTCGTACCGGACCGCCGCGACGACCCGGTCCCAGGACCTGTCGGTGACGATCCCCTTCAGCTGGTCCAGGGTGAGCGGCGGGTTGGGGCGGCTGTCCGGCGCGCCCTTCTCCTTGGGCGCGTTCCACTCGCTCAGGGAGATGCTCCGGCCGTCCGGGCCGGTCAGGGTGGCGTGCCACTCCTTGGTGTCGGCCCGGCCGTCCGAGTACTCGTACCCCTGCTCCAGCAGGAGCTTGGAGCCGTCCGGCAGGGTGGTGGCGGAGCAGGAGTCGACCCGGGCGAGCTTGAAGTCAGGCGGGCAGGTGGGGACCTGCGCCTGCTTGGGGTGGTGCTTCTGGATGCCGATCTGGACCAGCGACTTGCCCTGGCCGTCGTCGAAGACCACGCTCGCCGAGGCGAAGGTGCCGTCCAGTCGCTCGTCGTCGGTCCCGCGGCCCTTGGCCTCGCTGGTCTCCCCCTTGGGCAGGAGCGCCTGGAAGGTGGCCAGCACCTCGTCGCCGGAGACCACCGCCGGGGCGGTGGACTTCGCCGTGGTCGGGGTGGCCGCGGCGGCGGCGCTGCCGGCGGTGGCGGCCGGGGCGGAGGCCGCGCTCACCGTGCCCGCGTCCTTGCCGCCCAGCGAGCCCAGGTACACCGTGCCGGTGCCCACCAGGGCCAGCGCGGCCGCGCCGCCCACCACGGCGGCGGTCGAGCGGCGGCGCCAGCGGCTGCGGCCGCGGCGGTAGCCGCCCGCGACCAGGTCGGCCTGCTCGGTGCGGAAGCCTTCCCCCGTACGGGTGAGGGCATAGAGAAGATCGTCCTCGAACTTGTCCGGTTCGGACATGGGTGTTCACCGTCTCCTTGCGTCGCGGTTTGCGAGAGGTGCCGTACGGGCGGGCGGGCGCCGGCCTCAGCGGCCGGCGAGCTCGGTCAGCGAGTCGCCGAGCAGGGTGCGCAGCCGGGCCAGGGCCCGGGTGGTGCGGGTACGGACGGCCCCGGAGGAGACCCGCATGGCCTCGGCGGTCTCCTCGACGCTGCGGTCCTCCCAGTAGCGCAGCACCAGGACCGCGCGGTCCTTGGGCGGCATCCGGCCGAGCGCGTCGAGGAGGGTCAGCCGCAGGGTGCTGTCGGCGTCCTGCCCCTCCGGCTCCGGCAGGGTGTCGCTGGGGCGCTCGCCGCTGGAGCGGCGGCGCTGCTGGGCGAGGAAGGTGCGCACCATCACGGTGTGGGTGTAGGCCGCCGGGTTGTCGATCCGACCGCGGCCGGTGAAGGCACTGCGCCGCCACAGCACGTACATCCGGCTGAGGGCCTCCTGGACGAGGTCCTCGGCGTAGTGGGTGTCGCCGCTGGTGAGCAGGCAGGCCGAGCGGTACAGGTGGCCGGTCCGGCCGGAGACGAGTTCCAGGAACTCCGCGTCCTTGGCCTCCCGGCCCGCCCCGATCCACCTCATGCGCCCTGCCCCCTGCGGTCCGCCCTCCCTGACACTTCATCGATGCGGTGGGCGGGCGGCGGTGTTACAGGAGTCGCGGCGGAATTTCGGCGAGCCGGCTTCCGCCGGGCGTCAGTCGGCGGACCTGCGCCGGTGGTCGCGCAGCACCACGCCGCCGCCGATCAGCAGGGCGACCAGCAGCGCGCCGATGCCGAGGACGTACGTCGCGGTGCGGCCGTCGCGGTCGGCCTGGGTCTCGCCGAGGCCCACCGGGCGCGGCACGATCGGCGCGGCGGCGAGCTGCACCGGGGCGTCCGGGACGGGTGCCCAGGGCGCTTCGGCGGGGGCCTTGGTGACGGCCTTGACCGGGTCCACCACGCCCCAGCCGACGAACTTGTCCGGGTCGCGCTGGGTGCGCTGCGCGCTCTGCTCGATCCAGGCCCGTACCTGGGCCGCCTTCCAGTTCGGGTGGGCACCCCTCAGCAGCGCGGCGAGCCCGGAGACGTACGGGGCGGCGAAGCTGGTGCCGTTGTCCACGCACTGGCCGCTCCCGGGCACGGTGGACAGCATGTCGACACCGGGCGCGGCGACCTTCACGAAGCTGCCGTACTGGGAGAACGGCGCACGCTCGTTGTTGCGGTCGGAGGCGCCGACGGCCAGCACGGTCGGGAAGGCACCGGGGTAGGTGTCGCCCTCCTTGCCGTCGTTCCCGGTGGAGGCGACCACCACGACGTCGTGTGCCTCGGCGTACTCGACGACGGCCTTCAGGTCCTGGTAACCGCCGAAGCGCGCGTCGCCCGCGCCGCGCACGTCCTGGGAGATGTTGATGACCCTGGCGCCCTTGTCGACCGCTTCCCTGATCGCCCTGACCAGGGTGGAGACGTCACCGTTGCCGTCGCTGTCGTTCTGCCGGATCGACAGGATCCTGGCGTCGGGGGCCAGTCCGACGAAGCCGGTGGTCGGCCTGGGGCGGGCGGCAATGATGCCGGCCACCTTGGTGCCGTGACCGACCGGGTCCTCGATGGACTTTCCCTGGATCGGCTCCTTGATCTCCCGGTTGACCAGCAGGTTGGGGCCCTCGTCGACCTTGCCGCTCAGTTGCGGGTTGTTCTGGTCCACCCCGGTGTCGATGACCGCGACCGTCACGCCCGCCCCGGTGGTCTTCCCGCCCTGCCACAGCTCGTTCAGCAGCAGGCGCTGCAGCGACCACGGCACGGTCTGCACGTCGGGCGCGTTCTTGGGACAGTCGCCGGCCGCGGCCAGCCCCGGCCCGCTCTCGGCGTACGCCGGGGCGGCGAGCGGGCCGCCCAGCACCGCGAGCACGGCGAGCGCCGCGGCCGCCTTCCGGTACCCGTGTCGGGACACCCTGCCACCCCTCATGTCGTCCACCCGTGCCGCGCGTCGGGGGCGGGTCCCCGGAATCCGGGTACCCGCCCCCTGTCGTTCCCTACGGAACCCGAACGTCAGCCCCAGAGCTTGGCGTTGGCGTCCTCGGTCGTCTTGTAGCTCTGCGCGGCCTTGTCCAGCGAGCTCGCGATCTGCGCGCAGGTCTGCTGGAGGTCGGCGGCCTTGGCGTCCCACTTGGCCTGGTGGGCCTGGTAGCCCTGCTGGGCGGCACCCTGCCAGCTGGAGGCGATGCGGGTGACGTTGCCCTTGAGGTCGTTCAGCAGGTGGTCGATGCGGCTCGCCGAGGCCTTGACCTCCTCGGCCGCCTGGTGAACCGTCTGGAAGTTGACGAGAATGTGGTCGGACACGTTGTCTCCCTTGACGAGGGTGCGGAGCGCCACGCGGTCAGTGGCGGGCGCCCCGCAGAGCGGTGGGTCGGGACAGAACGGCGGTCGGCGCAGGTGCGGTGATCAGCGCGAGTGCGGTGATCAGCCCTGGGCCGAGGAGAACATCGCCTTCTGCTCCTCTTCGGTGCTCGCGTAGTGCTTGGTGGTCAGCTCGATCGCGTGCTTGATCGCGTTCAGCGACTCCTTGAGGCCCGCGATGTCCTCGTTGACCCGGTTCTGCAGGCTCGTGTAGGCCGTCGCGGCCTGGCCCTGCCAGCCGCTGGTGATGCCGGAGACCGTGCCGATCAGCTTGTTCTTCTCAGCCTCGATCTTGCCGATGGCCTCTTCGATCTGCTTGGCGAAAGCCAGCATCTCCTGTGCAGTCATCGTGAACTGACCCTGAGCCATGCTCCACCGTCCCCCATGAGACAACATTTGCGTGTACGGAGGGCCCGTGAGGGCCGACCGTCGCATCACCGGTGTGATGTCCAACAGCACTGTAGTCGGCACACGCAGCTCACCCAACACCGAGCACTGAGTAGTTACCAGACCATGACACTGGGGCCAATTCGGTTACCGCGCTTGGCCGGTCAGGCGTTCTGCGGCTGGGCGGCGCTCTTCGCGGTGAGCGGTGGGCCGGCCGGAACCAGGTTCGACCACTCCTTCGGCACCGGCAGCGGCTTGACCCCCTGGTAGCCCAACCGGGCCTGGTTGCCGCCGGGTTCCTCCTGTTGCTGACCGGGCTCCTGGGACGGCGCCCCGGGGGTCGGCGTGGCACTGGGCTGCGGCGTCGGCTGCTTCGGGGGGCCGCTCTGGCCGGGCTGAGGCGAGGCGGCGGGAAGCTGGCTGCCGTCGCCGTTGGACGGGACGGAGTAGCGCAACCCGGTCTCGGTGATCAGGAAGTCGGATCCGGAGCCGGCGGCCGAGTTGTCCAGCGAGCGGTAGAACAGCCCGTGACCGGGCGTCACGTACGCGGCTCCGGCGCCGTTGTTGTACGGCGCGGGGTACGAAGTCCCGGCCCAGACACTGCGCTTGGCCGCACTGCCGTCCTCGGCGCCGCCGTCGTAGGTGCTGCACACGACCATCCGAGGGTCCTGGCGGTCCTGCCAGTTGTTCACCGGCGCACCGGTCTTCAGCGGCCAGTCCGGCGCGGTGTCCTTCAGCCGGCTTTCGCCGCCCCACTGGGAGTTGTCGGCCGGGTTCATCTCGTCGCTGCGCGGATTCTTGTCCTGGTCGTACTTGTAGAGCATCTGGTAGGCCGGGTTCTGCCGGATCAGCTCCGCCTGGAACGCGGTGACCAGGTAGAGCTGCTCCTTGCCGACCACGTAGTGGCGGTCCTGGTAGTGCACCAGCCGGCCGACCCGCCGGTCGGCCTGGTTGGTCAGCACCACCTTGGAGTTGGCGCCCTGGCTGTCGGCGACCCCCTCGACCTGCGGGAAGGTGATCGGAGTGGCGTTCACCAGGGTGTCCAGCCAGTCCCGCTTGACCCGCTGCGGCACCGCGTTGGGCCCGAACACCGCGGTGATCAGCGCCTTGCGCTCCTTGTCGTCCGACTGCGGGGAGCCGATCAGGTGCTTGCGGCCCTGCGCGTCGACCAGGTACACCGCCGTACCCGCGGCGGCCGGCTGGCCCGACGCCGGCGCGGCCGACACCTGCTGCTCGTCGGCCTGCTGCACCAGCATCAGCTGGTCCGGGCCGAGCATCCGGTCCTTGGCCGCCAGCGCCGCCGCGTCCGCGCCGGCCGCCACGAACACGGCCTGGTTGACGGTCTCCTGCTTGTCGTCCGAGCCCGGGCGGTCGCACACCGCCCACTTCATCGCCCTGCTCGCGTTGTCCGTGCTCGGCAACTTGTCCGGCGCGTACGGGATGCCGATCGTCGGCCCGTGGTTGGGGTACCGGTCGAGCACCCCGTCGTCCACCACCACGACCTTGGCGCCCGCGGGCAGCACCAGCCGCGCCGAGGACATGTTGAGTACCTGGTGCAGCCGCTTGGTCTTGTTGTCCGGGTCGGTGAGCACCACGTACCGGGTCGTCGACTGCTTGCCCTGGATGATGTTCTTGCCGTCGTCCCACTTCACCGGCGCGGCCGGCTTGAAGACCCCCCAGAGCCCGAACCCGGCCACGATCACCGCCCCGGCCAGCACGCTCGGCAGCACCGCCTTCACCGGACGCGGCGCGTCCTCGTCGCTGCCGCCGCCGGCGGGCAGCAGGAAGGCGCCCACCGTGCGCTTGCGGGCGAAGGTGTACGCGTTCAGCTCGTCCCGGCGCGATGCCATACCTCGTCGTCCCCCTAGTCAGACGTCGTCGGGCGTTGTCAGACCGACCTGCCCCGTGGTCACCCGCCGGGCACGAACCGGCGCGAACCCTCTACGATGCGGCAGCAGACGGTGAGTACGGTACGGGTACGGTCCGCGACACAGCCAGCCGGGCCGCGACAACGGATCAGAGAGGGCCACCGGGGGATGCCAAGCCAGACCGCTCCAGGACGCCGCCGCAGCGCGGGCGGTGGGAGGTCGCGCCGGGCCGGCCGGGCGCAGCACAGCGCACCGACGACCGAGACCGGGGCCGGGGCCGCCCGACCGCAACCGGACGGCACCGGGGGCGGCGGCGCCGTCCAGGTCCGCGTCAACCCCCGACCGGGGCTGCTCGGCGGACGGTTGAAGCTCCAACAGCTCGTCCTGGTCGAAGTGGCGGCGGCCCTGGTCGCGGTCGGCTGGACGATCAGCCGCACGGTCGCGGCCGGCTTCGGCGCGGTCGCGCTGGTACTGCTCGTGCTCGCGCTCGTCCCGGTGCGCGGCCGCACCGTCCCGGAGCTGCTGCGGGTCCGCGCCGCCCTCAAGTCCCGCCGCAAGCAGGCCAGGACGCTGCTGCCGCCGGCCGGCACCGACCCGGCGCTGGCGCCGGCGCTGGAGCTCGAACCGGGGCTGCGCACCTGCACCCACGCCACCGAGGCCGAGTTCGGCGGCCGCCCGGTCCGCCGGGAGACCGGCATGGTCGGCGACGGGACCTTCCTCAGCTCGGTGCTGCTCGTCCAGGCCAAGGACCAGCCGCTGCGCCCGGTGCGCACCGCGCTGCCGCTGCCGCTGGACGTGATCTGCTCGGCGCTCACGGTGGACGACATCACCCTGGAGTCGGTGCAGCTGGTCCAGCACACCCAGCCCGCCCCGGCCCCGCACCTGCCCGAGCAGTCGCTGGCCGCCCGCGCCTACCGCGAGCTGCCGGACGGCACCTCCACGCCCGGGCTGCGGCTGACCTGGATCGCGCTCAAGCTCGACCCGGAGCGCGCGGCGACCGCCGTCCGGGCCCGTGGCGGCGGCGAGGAAGGCGCACGCAAGGCGCTGCAGCGGGTCACCGACCAGCTGGCCGGCCGGCTCAACAGCGCCGGCTTCAACGCGACCGTGCTGGACGAGCGCGAGCTGATCGCCGCGCTGGCCATCTCCACCTGCGCCAACCCGATCGCGGTGGCCGGCCGGCAGGGCACCGGCGGCGGCGGCGGCGGCACCACCCGCCGTACCCAGGAGGGCAACCGGTTCTGGCGGATCGACGACCGCTGGCACACCACGTACTGGATCTCCCGCTGGCCGCAGCTGAGCCGCCCCGACGGCGCCCCCGGCCGGATCGCCGCGCCGGACCTGGTCAACCTGATCACCGGTTCCCCGGCCCTCGCCAGCACCTTCAGCCTGACCGCCGGGCACGGCACCGGCGGCTCGGTGACGGTCAGCGGGCACCTGCGGGTGACCGGCCGCAACGAGAGCGAGGTCGGCCAGATCGGCCGCCAGGTGGAGACCCGGGCCCAGAGCACCGGGCTCGGCCTCGTCCGGCTCGACCTGGAGCAGGCCCCCGGCATGCTCGCCACCCTGCCGCTCGGAGGGGCTTCCTGATGGCGTACCAGACCTATCCCACCGCCGGCCCGCAGCCCGGCGCCGAGCAGCGCCGGGCCCGGCCGCGGATCCTGCCCGGCTTCGGGCTGCGCGGCCCGCGCCGGGAGAAGCACGTGCTGGAGTCGGCCGACCTCGCGGCGTTGGCCTTCCCGGTCGGCGACGACGGCGTGGTGATCGGCGTCGACCCGCAGGGACTGCCCGCAGTGCTCGGCCTGTTCCGCCCGACCTCGTACGACCTGGTGCTCGTCGGCGGCATGTGGACGGCGCAGGTCATCGCGCTGCGGGCGGCCGCGATCGGCGCCCGGGTCGCGGTGGAGACCGCCCGTGGACAGCTGTGGGGCCCGATGGCCCAGGCGGCCGGTGGCGGCCAGCCGTGCGTGACGATCCACCAGGTCGGCCGGCTCGGCCCGCAGGGCGCCTCGGTGGCCTCGCCGGTGCTGGTGGTGCGCGACCTCGGCGCCCGCCCGCCGCGCAGCCGGCTCTCCGCCGCGCCCTGGCAGACCACCCTGACCCTGCTGCCCTACCTGGGCCCGAACGCCTCCCGGGTGCTGAACGCGGCCGACCTGGTCGGCGTGCAGCGAATCTCTCCGCAGGAGGCGGAGTTGACCGGCCGGGTGCTGTCGCTGCCGCCGGAGGACGTGGCCGCGCTGCCCACCCTCGGCGACGACCTGACCCTGTGGGCGACCCGGATGCGGCGCCAGTACGTACGAGCCGTGGCCGGGCAGGCCGAACAGCAGGTGCTCGGCGCGCCGCGCCGGATGGACTGAGCAGCCGCTCGCCGTGCCGGGCGGGCCGGCGGGGAACCGAAGCCGCCTTCAACGGGGGTTGCCGCACGGCCTAGTCTTTGATGCGGCAACGGCACCGCTGAACAAGCGGCGGCGAACACGAGGGAGCCAGAGTGAGCAGCGATCGGGACGGCGTCTACGTCGGCGACAACGCGGCGGAGGACGACGACGACTGGTCGGACGCACCTGACTACACTCCCCCGTCCTGGTACGTGCAGACCGAGCCCGCGGCGGCTCCGGCTGCTTCGGCGCCGGCTGCTCCAGCGCCGGCTGCGGCGCCCGGCGCGCCGACGCCCGCGGTGGCCGCGGCCGACGCTCCGGGGCCCGCCGCCGCTCCGGCGCAGGCCCAGCAGCCCGCTCCGGCGCAGCAGCAGGCCCAGGCTCCCGTGCCCGGCCAGGCCGCGGCCCCGGCGGCCGACCAGGCGCCCGCGCCCGCCGCGCCGGTGCAAGCCGAGGCGCAGCACGTCCCGTTCCCGGCAGCCGCGCCGGTGGCTCCGGTGGTCGCCGAGCAGCCGCAGGCCGCTGCCCCGGCCTGGCCGACGCCCGAGGCCGCGGCGCAGCAGCCCGCACCGCAGCCGTACCCGGCGCCGGCGCCCGCCACGACCGGGCAGCCGGGACAGCCCGTCCAGCCGCAGAACTTCGCGCAGCCGCCGGTCCAGCAGGTCCCGCCGCAGCACCCCCAGGACGCGCAGGGCCCGCAGGCGGCCTGGGACCCGCAGGCCGCGTGGGCGGCCCAGCAGGCCCAACAGGCCCAGCAGGCCGCCGCCCCGCAGCAGACCGGCCCGGCGCCCCAGCCCGGCCCGGTGGACCCGCGCCAGGGCGGCTGGCCGCAGCCCACCGCGTACCAGCAGCCGGGCCTGCCGCAGCCCGGCCCGCAGGCCCAGCCCGGCCAACCGCACCCCGGACAGCCGCAGCCCGGACAGCCGCAGCCGGGCCAGCCCGGACAGCCGTGGCAGCAGCAGCCGCAGGCCCCGCAGCCCAGCGCGTTCCAGCAGGCCGCCGCCCCGCAGCAGACCGCGCACGGCGCGCCGCTCGGCTACACCGCCGCCGTCGAGCTGTCCTCGGACCGGCTGCTGCGCAGCCAGCCCAAGCAGCAGCGCCAGCAGCCGCGGTTCCAGTTCGGCGGCAAGGCCGCGGCGGCCGAGAAGGCCCGCAAGCTGGAGGTCATCCGCACTCCGGTGCTGAGCTGCTACCGGATCGCCGTGATCAGCCTCAAGGGCGGCGTCGGCAAGACCACGACCACCACCGCGCTCGGCGCGACCCTGGCCAGCGAGCGCCAGGACAAGGTGATCGCGATCGACGCCAACCCGGACGCCGGCACCCTGGGCCGCCGGGTCAAGCGCCAGACCGGCGCGACCATCCGCGACCTGGTGACGGCCATCCCGCACCTGCGCAGCTACATGGACATCCGTCAGTTCACCTCGCAGGACCTGAACTCGGGCCTGGAGATCCTGGCGAACGACGTCGACCCGGCGGTCTCGACCACCTTCAACGACTCGGACTACCGCCAGGTGATCGACGTGCTGGGCCGCCAGTACCCGATCATCCTGACCGACTCCGGCACCGGCCTGCTGTACAGCGCGATGCGCGGGGTGCTGGACCTGGCCGACCAGCTGATCATCGTCTCCACCCCCAGCGTGGACGGCGCCTCCAGTGCCTCGACCACCCTGGACTGGCTCTCCGCGCACGGCTACGCGGACCTGGTGCAGCGCAGCATCACGGTGGTCTCCGGGGTGCGCGAGACCAGCAAGATGATCAAGGTCGAGGACATCGTCGCGCACTTCCAGACCCGCTGCCGGGGCGTGATCGTGGTGCCGTTCGACGAGAGCCTGGCGGCCGGCGCCGAGGTCAACCTCGACATGATGCGGCCCAAGGTCCGGGAGGCCTACTTCGAGCTGGCCACCCTGGTCGGCGAGGACATCATCCGGGCCCAGCAGGCCGCCGCCCAGCAGGCCGGCTGGCAGCAGCAGGCGCAGGCCGGCTACCCGCAGCCTGGCGGCCAGCCGCAGCCGTACGCCGACCCGCAGCAACAGCCCTACCCGCAGCAGGCCGGCCAGCCCGTCCCCGGGGCGCCGTGGGCCCAGCAGCCCGGCCAGGCCCCGCCGCCCCCGCCCGGGTACGGCTACCCGCAGCAGCCCGCGCCAGGGGCGCCCTGGCCGCAGCAGCCGGGGCCCGGCTACGGCTACCCGCCGCAGGCGCCCCAGCAGTGAGACAGCGGAAGGGCCCACCGACCTGTGTCGGTGGGCCCTTCCGTCGTCGCGGCGCTCAGACGCCGTCGGTCAGCTCGCGGGCCCGCTTGACGTCGTCGGCCATCCGGTCCAGCAGCGCGTCGATGGAGTC
The DNA here is from genome assembly GCF_044767505.1 of Kitasatospora sp. NPDC101235. NCBI lineage: Bacteria > Bacillati > Actinomycetota > Actinomycetes > Kitasatosporales > Streptomycetaceae > Kitasatospora > Kitasatospora sp. NPDC101235. Next base: position 44,693 of record NZ_JBIWNZ010000038.1, on the reverse strand, counting down.
GAACTTCTCCATCCCGCGCAGGTAGGCCAGGAAGTCCACGGCCACGTGCAGCCCGTACAGGTCCAGGCCGACCCGGTCGATGGCGTAGGCCTCCACGGTGCGGGCGGTGCCGTCGAAGGTCGGGTTGGTGCCGACCGAGATCGCCGCCGGCATCCGCTCGCCGTCCGCGGTCAGCCAGCCCGCGTACACGCCGTCGGCCGGGATCGCGCTGTGCGGCACGGTCTCGACGTTGGCGGTCGGGTAGCCCAGCTCACGGCCGCGCTGCGCGCCGCGCACCACCACGCCCTCGACCCGGTGCGGGCGGCCCAGCACCTCGTTGGCACCGGCCATGTCCCCGGTCTGGACCAGCCGGCGGGTCAGGCTGGAGGAGAACGGCTCGCCGTCCCCGGCCGTGCCGCACACCTGGAGGTCGATCACCTCGACCTCGAAGTCGTCCGCCCGGCCCAGCTCGCCGAGCAGCGCGACGTCCCCGGCTGCCCGGTGCCCGAACCGGAAGTTGGGGCCCTCGATGACGACCCGCGCGCGCAGCGCGTCCACCAGCACCTGGCGGACGAAGGTCTCCGGGGACTCCTGGGAGAACTCGGTGGTGAACGGAAGCACCAGCACCGCGTCCACGCCCAGCTCCGCGATCAGCTCGGCACGGCGCGGGTGCGGCGCGAGCAGCGGCGGGTGGCTGCCCGGGCGGATGACCTCGCGCGGGTGCGGGTCGAAGGTCACCACGACCGAGGGGAGACCGAGTTCGCGGGCCCGCTCGACCGCCCGCCCGATGATCAGCTGATGCCCGCGGTGCACCCCGTCGAACGAGCCGATGGTGACGACGCTGCGTCCCCAGTCACCGGGGATCTCCTCCAGGCCACGCCAGCGCTGCACCTGACCGCTCCTTGTTCCGTACGACGCGTACCTTCTGTACGCTCAAACGCTCAAAACCCGAACCCCTATAGCGTGCCATGCGCCTGCCCCGGCTCAGGCACCGGAATACGGGTTGAGCCCATCGAGGGCCCCGACGCCCGCCCGGGCACGGCCCGCTCGGCCTCGGCGGCCGCGTACTGCGGATCCCGTCCGGCCGCCGCCAGGGCCCGCATCCGGGCCAGCCGGGGGCCGTCCGGGGCGGTCGGAGCGGCACCGGACGGCCACCGGGCGAGCAGCCGGGCGAAGGCCGCCGACCGCCCGGCGCAGCGCACCAGGAATTCGTCCGCATCCGGCAGCCCCGGAGTGGCCCGGGCCAGCACCGCCCGGGCCCGGGCGGGGTTCTCGGCCGCGCAGTGCTCGGCGAGCCTCTCCACGGCGGCGGCCAGCACCGTCGGGTCGGTCTCGGTGGCGAGCAGGGTGTCCAGCAGCTCGCAGCGCAGCGCGTCCGCAGCCGGGTCGGCCACCGGGACGGACAGCACCTCGGCGAACGGCCGCCGGACCGCCGCACTGCGGGCGGCCAGTGCGACGCCGAGCAGCACCCGCAGCTCCAGCCGGTCGGCCGGGCCGACGGCGACGGCGCGCCCCAGCCGACGGCCGAGGTAGTCGACGGCCACCGGACCGGCCGGCACCGGGTCCGCGCGCAGCAGCCAGGCGGCCAGTTCGGCGCCCCGCCGGATGGCCGCCGGGGCGGTGGCGTCAGCGAGCACCCGCAGCGTCTCGGCGGGGGCCCCGCCGGGGCCCGCCGCCCGGTCGGCGAGCGCGGCCAGAACGGGCTCCGGGTGGCTCTCCAGGGCCGGGGCGAGCACCCGCGGGGTGAGGAAGGCGTCGCCGCCCGCCCGGAACCGGGCGAGCGCGGCCGGCAGGTACTCGGCCCGGGTCGCCGGATCGCCCACCAGCAGCGCCAGCGCGGCCCCGTGCAGGCCGAGCTCGCCCTCGCGGGCGAGCAGGGTCAGTGCGGTGTACCGCAGCAGCTCGGCCCCGGCACCGGAGGCGTACGGGGCGGTCCGCAGGGCGTGCACGGCGGCCGCGACGTGCCGCTCGGGGCGCCGGTCGTGGCTCCAGCGGTCCACCGCCCGGCAGAGCGCGGACGGCTCCTCGGCGGCGAGCACGGTGAGCAGCGCGTCCGCCCGCGGGTGTGCCGCGTCGGCCAGCGCGTCGGCCAGCTCGTCCAGGGCGAGCCGGCGGTGGGCGTGCAGCAGGTCGTGGGCGAGGTCGGCGACGCCGGGGCGGCCCGGCAGGCCGCGCGGGTCCTCGAACCAGGCGCAGAGCAGCGGGAACACCGCGACCGGGTCGGCGCGCAGCCGTTCGGCGACCACGGCGAGGAACCGCTGCCCGGGGCCGTCGGCGATCACCAGGTGGCGCAGCAGGGCGAGTTCCGCCTCGACGGGCAGGCCGAGGCCGGTCCAGAAGGCCGGGCCGAAGCGGCCGAGCCCGGCCGCCGGGAGCGCCGCCGCGCCCGCCGCGCCCGCCCGTTCGGCGATCCGGGCCGCCAACTGGTCGAGCAGGGCCCGGTGTTCGGCCGGGTCCGGGCTGGCGGCCAGGCCCGCGGCGAGCAGCCGGGCCGCCCACCAGGCGGGTTCGCTGCCCGGCGGGCGCAGGTCCAGGGCGCGCCAGATCCGGTGCAGCCACGGGTCCAGGGCACCGGCGCCCCAGGTCTCGGCCACCCGGCGCAGCGCGGCGGCGACCGGGCCGATCCGGTGCCGGGGGACGGTGTTCGCCCCGGCGGCCGTCTCCCCCGCCGGCCGGCCACCGGGCTCCTCCACCTCGTCGGCGGGCCACGGCGGGGTGTCCTCGGCCTCGCCGAGCAGCAGCCGCAGCGCCGCGTCCAGGTCCAGGTGCCGGCCCTGCAGCCAGTCCGCGAACTCCCCGTGCGCGAAGCGGAATCCGGGCCCGGCCGGGACGAACAGGCCCTCGGCGAGCACCGCCGTGGCCCAGCCGCCCTCGACCGGGAACAGGTCCTCGAAGACGGCCCGGTCCAGCCCGCCGCCCGACTGGCCGCCGAGCATCCGCCGGGCCGCCTCGTGCACCCGCCCGGCCACCGCCGCCGCGAGCCGGCGCACCCGCCGGTGCCCCGGCCCGCCGGGCCGCACCGCGCCCCGGCGGTGGGCGCCGGGGCGGCGCGGCCGGCCGTCCTCGGCCAGCCGCTGGGCCACCCGCAGGCAGCGCAGGTCCAGGAAGGCGCCGAACAGCTCGCCCCGGCGCACCGGCCCGTCGTGCAGCCCCTGGGCCCACAGCTCCCCGGTCAGCCGGACGGCCAGCGGGTGCCGCGCGTCCTCGGCGGCGGCCGGGTGGCCCGGCGGCAGCCCGTACCGGCGGCGCACCCGCTCGGCCGCCTCGGGGGGCAGCGGGCCGAGCCGCTGCCCGGCCAGGCTCGGCCCGCCCGGGCCGAGGCCGTCCATCCGTACGGTGGGGGCACTGCTCAGGTCGCCGTCCGGGTCCGGCTCCGCCGTCCGCCGGGGGCCGGGTGTGCCGCTCCCCCAGGTCTCGGCCGCGAGCCGTTCCCACAGCTCCTCCCCGCAGGCGGTCACCAGCCGGGCCCCGCAGCCGGTCAGCCACTCGCCGGCGCCGCGCAGCCAGCGCGCGTCCACCGGCAGCGGGGCCTCCTCGGGGCCGTCCAGGACCACCAGCAGCGGCCGGCCGGCCGCCGCGCACAGTGCCGCCACCGCCTCCGGAGCGGGCGCCGGGGTGCCGAGTCCGGCCGCCGCGGCTGCCAGCGCCCGTTCCACCGGCTCGGCGAGCGACCGGTCCCCGGCGTGCAGGTCGGCGCCGCGCAGCCAGAGGGTGGGCAGCGGGCGGGCTCCGCCGCAGCGGCGGGCGGCCAGCGCGGCCAGTTCGGTGGTGCGCCCGCTGCCGGGAGCGCCGACCAGCACCGTGACGGTCGCGGCCGGCTCGTCCCCGGCGAGGCCGTCCGGCCGGTCCACCCGGTCCGCGGCCAGGTGGGCCACCCGGCCCGGTCCGGCGCCGACGGCCGTCACCTGGGCGGCGGTCAGCCGCAGCACCCCGGCCAGGTTGAGCGCCGGGCCGTAGCCGGGCACCGCCGCCGCGTTGCTCGCCAACAGCCCGGCCAGCGCCTCCGCGGCCCCCGTCCCGCCCGAGGGGCCCGCCCCCACCACCACGGCCGGCAGCGCCCCACCGTGCCGGGGCCCGCGCACGGCGGGCGCGGCCAGCGCGACCACCGCCCCGCTGCGCGCGTCCAGCACCGGCGAGCCGGCCGGCACCGCGACCCCTCCGACCACCGGCACGTCCAGCAGTACCACCCCGCCGAGCCGGTGCCCGCCGTACGCGGCGCCGGTGACGGCGAGCAGCCCGCAGCGCAGGGCGACGACCCGTTCGTCCTCCCCCGCCAGCGCGGGCAGCAGCACCTCGTGGCCGGCCACGACGGCGCACAGCGGCAGCGGCGGCACCGGCAGCCCGCCGACCGCCTCGGTGCGCAGCAGCGCGAGCCCGTGCTCGGGCAGCGGCAGCACGGCGTCCGGGCCGAGCACCCTGGTCTGCCCGCCGGGGGTGTGCAGGACGATCCGGTCCAGTCCGGCCACGCTCTCGTGCGCCGTCAGCACGCCCCCCTGCGGGTCGGCGACGAACCCCAAGCCGTGCAGCCGCCCGTTGAGGTCCCGGATCCGCAGCAGGTACCGCCCTGGACCGCCTTCCGGAAACCCCGGCATGTCGTACCCCCTCGGCCGTCGCTCGCTCGCTGTCGGGAACCTGCCCGCCGGGGCGGCGAGCCGACCGCGCCCGCGCCGCTCACCACGGGCGTTCACTCCGCGCGCTCCCTCGTGCGGGTGAAGGTGCTCCGGAAACGGGAAAGCCCCCTTCGGGATGAATCCCGACGGGGGCTCCGAACAGCGGCGGGGCCGTCAGCCGACGAAGACCGCGACCGGCTTCGCCTGCCCGCCCTTCTCCTCGACCAGTGCGAGGAAGCGCCCGTCCGGCCCGAACACCGCGATCGGCCCGTCCACGCCCATCCCGGGCGCCTTCAGCCGGGCGCCGTGGGACAGCTTCTGCGCCGAGGCCTCGTCCAGGTCCCAGCGCGGGAAGGCGGCCGCCGCGGCCGCCGCGATCGGCAGCACCTCCAGCCCCTTGGCGGGCTCGCCGGTGACCTCGGCCTCCAGCTGCTCCAGGGTGCGCGCCGACTCGACCCCGTACGGCCCGACCCTGGTGCGCCGCAGCGCGGTCAGGTGCCCGCCGACGCCCAGCCCGGCGCCCAGGTCCCGGGCCAGTGCCCGGATGTAGGTGCCGGAGGAGCACTCGACGGTGACGTCCAGGTCGGTCACCGGCGTGCCGTCCTCGGCGAGCGCCGCGCGCTGCTCGTGCACGGTGAAGGAGTGGATCGTGGTCGGCCGGGCCTCGAGCTCGAAGTCCTCGCCCTCGCGCACCCGCGCGTACGAGCGCTTGCCGTCGATCTTGATCGCGCTGACCTTGGACGGCACCTGCATGATCTCGCCGGTGAGCGCCGCGATCCCGGCGTCGATCGCCTCCCGGGTGACGGCGTCGGCCGGGGTCGAGGAGGTGACCTCGCCCTCGCGGTCGTCGGTGATGGTGGTCTGGCCGAGCCGGATGGTCGCCTCGTAGGTCTTGGCGGTGAGCATCAGGTGGCCGAGCAGCCGGGTGGCCCGCTCGACGCCGATCACCAGCACGCCGGTGGCCATCGGGTCCAGGGTGCCGGCGTGCCCGACCTTCCTGGTCCCGGCCAGCCACCGCAGCTTGGCGACGACCCCGTGCGAGGTGATGCCCTCGGGCTTGTCGACGATCACCAGGCCGTCCGGGCCGGTGCCTTTGCGCTTCATCGGGTTCTTTCTCTAAATAACGTCAGGAGAGACGATCAACGTACCGGTCGCAGGGCGCTCCGGAACCGCTCGACCACCGCGGCCACGTCCTCCCGGACGCTGAAGCCGGCCGCGAAGACGTGCCCCCCGCCGCCCAGTTCGGTGCAGGCCGCAGCGACGTCCACCGCGCCCTTGGAGCGCGAGGAGCCGCGCAGCGTGCCGTCCGGGTCCTGCTTGAGCACCAGCGCCACCTCGGCCTCGGCCGGGCGGCGCAGGATGTCGATCAGCCCCTCGATCTCCTCGACCGTGACGCTGAACAGCGCGAGGTCCTGGTACGGCACCCAGGTCCACACCAGGCCCAGCCCGCCGGCCGCCTCCGGCTCGTAGACGGCCCGGTCGAGCGCGCCCGCGAGCACCTTGAGGTAGCCGAAGGAGGAGGTGTCCCACAGCTGTCGGGAGATCAGGTCGTGCCGGATGCCGGTGGCCAACAGCCGGCCGGCCAGCTCGTGGGTGGCGGGTGTGGTGGCCCGGTACTTGAACGAGCCGGTGTCGGTGGCGACACCGGTGTAGAGGCAGGTGGCCAACTCCTGGTCCAGCTCGACGCCGAGCCGGCGCAGCAGTTCGTCGACCAGCACCGCAGTGGCCGGCGCGGTCGGGTCGATCAACTGGTGGGTGCCGAAGCCCGGGTTGGAGGCGTGGTGGTCGAACACCACCAGGACGGGCGCGGCGAAGGCCTTGTCGTGCAGCAGGCCGAGCCGGCTCTCCGCGGCCACGTCGAAGCAGAGCACCAGTTCCGGCACGTCCGGCACCTCGGCGGCCGGCACGATCAACTCCTGGCCGGGCAGGAAGGACAGCGACTCGGGCACGATCTGCGGGTCGTCGCCGAAGGAGACCCGCACCTGCTTGCCGAGCACGCGCAGCGCCAGCGCGGCAGCCAGCGAGGAGCCCAGCGCGTCGCCGTCCGGGCAGATGTGGCAGATCAGGTCGATCGAACGGGCCCGCCCGATCTCCGCCACCACCTGCTGCCAGAGCAGCTCGGACCCGCTCTCCTCGGTACGCGGCCCCGGGAGCGCCGCGAGGGCACCCTCCACCGTGCTGGTGGAGGACGCCCCCGTGGTCGATCCGGCTCGCGAGGCGGCCTGCGCCGGCTCACCCGCCATGACTACTCGTCCTCGTCGTCACGCTCGGACGCCGGAACCCGGTACGGGTCCGCGGCACCGGCGTAGCTCGCCCCCGCGGCCTGGGTGCGCACGGCGGCGTCCGAGGTGCGGGCCCGGTCGAGCAGGTCGTCGATGTTCCGGGCGTTGTCCGGCAGCGCGTCCGCGACGAAGGTCAGCGTCGGGGTGAAGCGCACGCCGATCTTGCCGACCTCGGAGCGGATCACGCCCTTGGCGCTCTCCAGCGCGGCCGCGGTGGCCTCGCGCTCGGTCTCGTCACCGAAGACGGTGTAGAAGACGGTGGCCTCGCGCAGGTCTCCGGTCACCCGGGTGTCGGTGATGGTCACGAACCCCAGGCGGGGGTCCTTGATCCGCCGCTCCAGGGTCTGGGCGACGACCACCTGGATACGGTCGGCGAGCTTGCGCGCCCTTGCGGTGTCGGTCACGTTGCCTCCTCGTGCAATGGGCCCGGTACCCGGGCGAGCTGCGCACCCGTCGGGGCCCACGCCCCAAAGTACCGGCCCGCGCCCGGCCTTGCGGGCGCTCTCGGTCCTGATCCGTGTGAGAACGGCGACTTCGTCGGCCGGCTCCACAGTCCTCATTCGTCGTCGTCGTTGTGGTAGCGCCTCCTCGCGGAGAGGAGCTGCACCTCGGGGCGGCCGGCGACCAACCGCTCACAGCTGTCCAGGACCTCGGTCACGTATCCGGCATCGCCGGACACCACCGCGAGGCCGATCTCGGCCCGGCGGTGCAGGTCCTGGTTCCCGGTCTCGGCAGCGCACACGCTGTACTTGCGCTGCAGTTCGGCCACGATGGGCCGCACGATCGAACGCTTCTCCTTGAGCGAGTGGACGTCGCCCAGCAGCAGGTCGAAGGTGAGTGTTCCCACGAACATGTATGACAGGTCTCGCCGACCTGGAAGGCCTCGGGGGGCAGCCCGGAACCGGGCTGACGCCGCTACGTCTGGACTACTCCCGGACCCTACACAGCGAGACCGGGGCCGGTCGACGGAAATACCATCCGTCGACCGGCCCCGGCTGACACCGACTAGGCGCGCGGCTTCTCGCGCATCTCGTAGGTCTCGATGATGTCCTCGACCTTGATGTCGTTGAACGACCCCAGGGTGACACCGGCCTCGAAGCCCTCGCGGACCTCGGTCGCGTCGTCCTTGAAGCGGCGCAGACCCTCGATGGAGAGGTTCTCCGCCACGACCTTGCCGTCGCGGATGAGGCGGGCCTTGGCGTTGCGGCGGATGATGCCGTCGCGGACCAGGACACCGGCGATGTTGCCGAACTTGGAGGAGCGGAAGACCTCGCGGATCTCCGCGGCGCCGAGGCGCACCTCCTCGTACTCCGGCTTGAGCATGCCCTTGAGGGCGTTCTCGATCTCCTCGATCGCCTGGTAGATGACCGAGTAGTACCGGACGTCCACGCCTTCCTTGTCGGCCGCGGTACGCGCACGGCCTTCGGCGCGCACGTTGAAGCCGATGATGATGGCGTCCGAGCCCATCGCCAGGTCCACGTCGGACTCGGTGATGGCACCCACACCGCGGTGCAGGACCCGGAGCTCGACCTCCTCGCCCACGTCCAGCTTGACGAGGGCGTCCTCGAGGGCTTCCACCGAACCGGAGACGTCACCCTTGATGATGAGGTTGAGCTGCTCGATGGACCCGGCGGCGATGGCCTTGTCCAGGTCCTCCAGGGACACCCGGACCCGACGCTGCGCGAAGGCGGCGTTGCGGTCGCGGGCCGAGCGCTTCTCGGCGATCTGGCGGGCGGTGCGGTCCTCGTCGACGACGATGAAGCTGTCGCCGGCGCGGGGCACCGAGGTCAGACCGAGCAGCAGCACCGGACGGGACGGGCCGGCCTCGGAGAGGTTGTTGCCGTTCTCGTCCAGCATCGCGCGGACACGGCCGTAGGCGTCGCCCACGACGATCGAGTCGCCGACGCGGAGGGTACCGCGCTGCACGAGCACGGTCGCCATGGCGCCGCGGCCCTTGTCCAGGTGCGCCTCGATGGCGATACCCTGCGCGTCCTGCTCGGGGTTGGCCCGCAGGTCCAGCGAGGCGTCCGCGGTCAGGACCACGGCCTCCAGCAGCTGGTCGATGTGCAGGCCCTGGCGGGCGGAGATGTCGACGAACATGGTGTCGCCGCCGTACTCCTCGGCCACCAGACCGAACTCGGTCAGCTGACCGCGGACCTTGGTCGGGTCGGCGCCCTCGACGTCGATCTTGTTGACGGCGACCACGATCGGCACACCGGCGGCCTTGGCGTGGTTCAGCGCCTCGACCGTCTGCGGCATGACACCGTCGTTGGCCGCGACCACCAGGATCGCGATGTCGGTGGACTTGGCACCACGGGCACGCATGGCGGAGAACGCCTCGTGACCCGGGGTGTCCAGGAAGGTGATCGGACGCTGCTCGCCGTTCACCTCGGTGACGACCTGGTAGGCACCGATGTGCTGGGTGATGCCACCGGCCTCACCCGCGACCACGTTGGACTTGCGGATGGCGTCCAGCAGGCGGGTCTTACCGTGGTCGACGTGACCCATGACGGTGACGACCGGCGGGCGCGGGGCCAGCTGGTCCTCGTCGCCCTCGTTCGCACCGAAGTCGATGTCGAACGACTCCAGCAGCTCGCGGTCCTCGTCGTCCCGGCTGACGATCTCGAGCTGGAAGCCCATCTCGCCGGCCAGCAGTTCGAGGGTCGCGTCGGAGACCGACTGCGTCGCGGTGACCATCTCACCGAGGTTGAACATGACGGAGACGAGCGCGGCCGGGTTGGCGTTGATCTTCTCCGCGAAGTCCATCAGCGAGGCGCCGCTCGACAGGCGAACGGTCTGGCCGTTGCCGCGAGGCAGCATCACACCGCCGACGGACGGGGCCTGCATGGCCTCGTACTCCTGGCGCTTCGCCCGCTTCGACTTGCGACCGCGCGCCGGGCGACCGCCCGGGCCACGACCGAAGGCGCCCTGCGTGCCACCACGGGCACCCGGGCCGCCGGGACGACCACCGAAACCACCGGGACGCGGGCCGAAGCCGCCGCCACCCGGGGCACCGCCACCGGGACGCGGACCGCCGAAGCCGCCGCCACCGGCCGGACGCGAGCCCGGACCGGCCGGACGACCCTGGAAACCGGGACGGGCACCGCCGGCACCCGGACCACCCGGACGGCCGCCGGGGCCACCCGGACCGCGGCCACCCGGACCCGGACGCGGGCCGGCCGGACGCTGCGGCATCATGCCCGGGTTCGGGCGCGGCATGCCGGACGGGGTCGGGCCACCGGGACGCGGCGCGGCCGGACGCGGCATGCCGTCGGGACGCGGACGGTCGCCACCCGGACGGGGAGCGCCGGCACCCGGAGCACCCGGACGCGGAGCGCCACCGGGACGCGGCGCACCGGCACCCGGAGCGCCGGCGGGACGCGGACGGTCGCCACCGGGACGCGGCGCACCGGCACCCGGGGCACCGGCGGGACGCGGACGGTCGCCACCCGGACGGGGAGCACCGGCACCCTGGGCACCGCCCGGACGCGGACGGTCGCCCTGACCACCCTGACGGCGGTCGCCGGGGCGGCCCATGCCGGTCGCGCTGCCCGAGGTGAACGGGTTGTTGCCCGGACGCGGGCCGGCCGGACGCGGGCCCGGACGGGCGCCGCCGGCAGCCTGGCCGCTCGGGCGCGGGGCCTGGGCGGACGGACGCGGGGCGTCACCGGCCGGAGCCGGCGAGGAGAACTCGGCCGCGGGCGCGGCCGGGGCCGCCGGAGCGGCGGGACGCGCGGCCGGGCGCGGGCCCGGAGTCGGCGCGCCCGGCTTCGGGGCGGTGGGGGCGGCGGCGGCCGGCGCGGAAGGCGCGGCAGCAGCCGGGGTCGGACGGGGACCAGGGGTCGCGCCGGGGCGCGGACCCGGGGTCGGAGCCCCCGGCTTCGGGGCACCCGAACCGGCGGCGGGGGAGGGCGCCGCGGTCTTCCGCGGGCCCGGCTTGGCAGCGGAACCACCAGAGGTGGGGGCCACACCAAGCGCGTCAGTCAGCTTGCGCACGACCGGCGCCTCGATCGTCGAGGACGCCGAACGAACGAACTCACCGAGCTCGGTGAGCTTGGCCATGACGGCCTTGCTCTCCAAGCCAAGCTCCTTGGCGAGTTCATAAACCCGGACCTTAGCCACTTCACTCCTGTCTATGAGTCCGGGGGTCTCGTCCGCCGGACTGTCGCTACTTCATGGGCGTACCCATCGCGTACTCATCGCGTACTCATCGAGTGCTCATCGCAATCTCGACCTACTTCCACATCGCGAGGTACCTGACTGGTGGCACGGCGCGCGGCTGCCCGAACGCTGTGCTTGTTGCGGTGGTTCTCCGCCGCGGTGAGCGGCGGCCGTCGCGGGAGGTGGCCCGCCTAAGAGGCTCCGCCTGCCCGCTCCTCGATGAACCCGCGGAGCCGCTCCGTGTCGAGCGCGCCCTGGAGCCGGAAGGCCCGGGGGAACGCCCGACGGCGGACCGCGAGGTCGAGGCAGCCGGAATCGGGATGCAGGTGAGCGCCCCGGCCCGGCAGTGCGCCACGGGGATCGGGGACGCACTCGCCCTCGACCGCCGTGACACGCAACAGCTGGTGCTTGGCCGCGCGCTTGCGGCAGCCCACGCAGGTGCGTTCCGGGCGTGCTCGGACATGCGTCCGGCCAGACGAAGGCAAGTCTACCCCTCCGAAGCGACATGGTGCCGCCCCGCCGATCCCGGAGGACCGACGCGGGCGACTAGGACAACACCGGCTACCGGGCCTGGGATTCCTCGGCCTGGCCTTCGGTGTCCGGACGGATGTCGATCCGCCAGCCGGTCAGGCGCGCGGCCAGGCGGGCGTTCTGCCCCTCCTTGCCGATCGCCAGCGACAGCTGGTAGTCCGGCACGATCACCCGGGCGGAACGCTGGGCGGCGTCCACGATCTCCACGCTGGTCACCCGCGCGGGCGACAGGGCGGCGGCCACCATCTCCCGGGGGTCCTCCGACCAGTCGACGATGTCGATCTTCTCGCCGTGCAGCTCGCCCATCACCGCGCGCACCCGGGAGCCCATCGGGCCGATGCAGGCGCCCTTGGCGTTCAGGCCCTGGCGACGCGACCAGACCGCGATCTTGGTCCGGTGGCCGGCCTCACGGGCGATCGCCGCGATCTCCACGCTGCCGTCCGCGATCTCCGGGACCTCCAGCGCGAACAGCTTCTTCACCAGGCTCGGGTGGGTGCGCGACAGCGTCACCGAAGCCCCGCGCACGCCCCGGCGCACGGCCACCACGTAGCACTTCAGCCGGGTGCCGTGCCGGTAGTCCTCGCCCGGGACCTGCTCCTGCGGCGGCAGGATGGCCTCCAGCTTGCCGATGTCGACCAGCACGTTCTTCGGGTCGTTGCCCTGCTGGACGACACCGGTGACGATGTCGCCCTCCTTGCCCGCGTACTCGCCGAAGGTCTGGTCGTCGGCGGCGTCGCGCAGGCGCTGCATCATCACCTGGATGCCGATGCTGGACGCGATCCGGCCGAAGCCGCTCGGGGTGTCGTCGAACTCCTTCGGCTCGACGCCCTCCTCCAGCTCCGCCGGGTCCTCCATGGCCCACACGGTGACGTGGCCGCTCTTGCGGTCCAGGTGCACCCGGGCCCGGCGGCGCGAGCCCTCGGTGCGGTGGTACGCGGTGAGGAGGGCGGACTCGATGGACTCGACCAGCAGGTCGAAGGGGATGTTCTTCTCGTTGACCAGCGTGCGCAGGGCACTCATGTCGATGTCCACGGCTACGCCTCCTCGTCTTTCGTCACGTTCGTCATGGTCGTACGGCACCCGGGGGTCACTCGGCGCCGTCCTCCCCCTCGTCGAAGTCCGCGGCCTCGTCCAGGAGCTTGTCGTCGTCCTTGCGGTTGAACTCGACCTGGACGCGAGCCCGGGCCACCTCCGCGTACGCCAGACGGCGCTCCTTCGGGCGGCCGCGCCCCTTCACCGGCTGCACCTCGACCAGTGCGCCGTCCTCGTCGGCCTCCAGCACCCGGGCGACGATCTCCCCGCCGTCCACCAGGTGGATCTTGGCCAGCCGACCCTCGGCGCGCTGCCAGTGCCGGGGCAGGACCAGCGGACGCTCCGCACCCGGCGAGCCGACCTCCAGCAGGTACGCCTCGTCCCCCATCAGGTCCGACTCGTCCAGGGCCTCACCGACCACCCGGCTGAACTCGGCGATGGCGTCCATGTCCACGCCGCCATCGGTGTCGACGTCGATCTGCACCTGCCGGCGGCTGCCCGCCCTGGTGACCCTGACGTCCTCCAGATCCAGTCCGGCCTGCTCGGCCAGCGGCTCCAGCAACGCTCGCAGCCGGTCGGTGTGGGTGGTGCTCATCCGGGTGGACTCCTCGGCCGCGTCTGCTGTTGTCAGAAGGTCGCCCCGCACCCCCGGTGCCACACCGGATCACGGCAGCTCGGCCCAAAGCCTATCCGGTCAAGCCCCCAACCACCGATTCCGGACCTCCGCCGACCACGCGCACACCACCCACTGCGAGCAAGCTCACACCCGGCACGGCACCCCCGAACCGGGCCCGGGAACGTGGGGATTCTGTAATCATTCACGCCAACGAGGGCAGGCGGGGAGGCCGTCCTCCCGTACCCGCCCGGAGTGACCGCGATGCAGCCGCCCAGCCGAAGGACCTTCCTGGCCCTCGGACTGCTCACCACCCTCACCGCCTGCACCGCCGACCCCCGCGGCGACCGTCCCGCCGGCCCCACCCCACCGCGCGACCCGGACACCCCCGCCCGCCTCCGTGCGATCGCCGACACCGACCTCCTGCTCGGCGCCTACGACAACCTGCTCACCGTCCCGGGCACCCCGACCGCCCTGCTCCAACCCCTGCGCGACGACACCGTCCAGCACCGCGCCGCCCTCGTCCAGGGCCTGCCGACCGCGAGCCCCTCCCCCACCAGCACCCCGTACCGCTCCCTCCCCACCCTCGCCGAGCTGGCCGTCATGGAGCACCGGACCGCCGAGTCCCACCTCGACGGCTTCGGCGAGGTCAGCCCGCCCCTCGCCCGGCTGCTCGCCTCCATCTCCGCCTCCAACGCCCTGCACGCCGCGGCCCTCGGCGACCAGACCCCCGTCAAGACCCCCAACGGCAGCGCCGAAGCCACCCCCGCCACCGGGTCCGCCGCCGTCCCCGCCCTCCAGACCGCCCTCGGCGCCGAACACGCCGCCGTCTACGGCTACGGCGTGGTCGGCGCCCACCTCCCCGACGACCCCCAGCGCACCGACGCCCGCACCACCCACGCCGCCCACCAGGCCCAACGCGACGCCTGGCAACGCCTCCTCACCACCTTCACCGCCGCCCCCACCCCCGCCGCCGGCGGCTACCGGCTCCCCTTCCCCGTCACCGGCCCCACCGACGCCACCAGACTCGCCATCCACCTGGAGACCCGCCTGACCACCGTCTACGCCGACCTGGTCGCCGACGTCCCCGCCCCCTACCGCCCCCTCGCCGCCACCGCACTCCGCGAAACCACCCTGCGTGCCCGCCACTGGGGTGCCCCGGCCACCCCCTTCCCGGGCATCCCCGGCTGACCCCCCGGGACCTCAGCGGGCGCGTGGCGAACGCCCGCGCGCCCGCGCAGAACCACCCCCAGCGACCCCCACCCACAGGGTTCGGCAGTCGGAAAATCATCCGGCCCCCGGAGCCGCCCCCGACACCCACCGTCCGAAAGCCCCACCCCGGCCCCCAAACCCCGACAATGGACCCATGTCGGGAGCCGAACCCACCATCACCGTCCCCACCTGGCTGACGAACAGCGTCACCACCACCCACGGCGAGGCCGGCCGCCAATGGCTGGCCACCCTCCCCGCCAGGGCCACCGCCCACCTCGCCGCCTGGAACCTCACCCTGGAACGGATCCTCGACCCGGGCGGCAGTCTCAGCCTCATCGCGTACGTCCACCGCGACGACCTCTCCCCCGCCGTCCTGAAGGTCGGCCTGCCCACCCCCGAGACCGCCCACGAGCACGCCGCCCTCACCCACTGGGCCGGCCGGGGAGCCGTCCTCCTCCTCGACGCCGTCCCCGCCGAGGGCGTCCTCCTGCTCGAACGCCTCCACGGCGAGATCCCGCTGCGCTCCCTCGCCGAGCCCAAGGCCATGCTGGAGGCCACCAGCCTGCTGCACCGCCTCTGGACGGAACTCCCCGAGGGACACCCCTTCCCCACCGTCCCCCAGCGGGTGGCCGCGGCCACCGCCACCGCCGCCGCCCTGGCGGCCCCCCGCCCGGACCGCCACCCGGCTCACCACACGGCGATCGCCGAAGCCCAGCCCCTGATCGCCGAGGCCCTGGACACCGCCAGGACCCTGGCCGACTCCGCCGACGAGTCCTTCCTCCTGCACGGCGACTTCCACCACGGCAACGTCCTGGCGGCCGACCGCGCCCCCTGGCTGGCCATCGACCCGCGCCCACTGGCCGGCGAACGCGCCTACGACCTGGCCCGCCTCGCCCTGGACCGCGCCGACACCCTGATCGGTGCCCCCGGCGCCCCCGCCGCCGTCCGCCGTCGGCTGGGCCGGCTCTCCGAAGCCCTCGAAGTCGACCAGGACCGCCTCCGCGGCTGGACCCTCTTCCGCGCCGTCGACCTCGCCCTCCGCGCCCTCACCGCGGACCGCCGCGAAGACGCCGAGCTCTACCTCGAGTTCGCCAACTCCCTCTGACCCACGAACCTTTACGACCCGGCCCCTACGCCCCGGCCCCCCGCAGGGGCAACCGAGCCCCCATCACCGCGTACAGCCGGTCCGTCGCCGGAAACCGCACCGCCCGCGCCAGATCCCGGTACCCCAACGCCCGGTAGAGCCGCCGCGCCGGCGTCTCCGCGTCGATCGCCGAGAGGATGCTCCGGTCCAACCCCGACCGCTCGCACAGCGTCCGGATGATCCGCGAGCCGACCCCCTGCCCCTGGAACTCCGGCAGCACGTGCAGCTCGGTGACGGCGAAGACCCCGTCCAGCCAGTCCTCGTACCCCCGGGAGGTCAGATACGGCTCGATGACGGTGCTCCACCAGTGCTCCCGGTGGTTGGGCATCCCGTACCCGAACCCGATCAGCCGCCCCCCGCTCATCGCCCCGAGCGCGATCACCCCGGGCTGCAGGGCGTGCCGCCCCACGATGTGCAGCCGGACCGCGACCTCCTCTGGCGTCAGCCCGAACGCCACCGCCTGGACCTCCAGCGCCTGCGGCGCCCAAGCCGCAAGGTCGATGGCCTCGATCGTCACCCCGGTCAGCTGATCCATGCTCCGGACGTTACTACCAGCGGCCCCGCAGCGCGGCCGAAGATCCCAACCACTTCCCGCACGGCTCGTTCGACCCGCTCAGAACAACACGCTCATGAACGCCCCGACCTCCCGGAACCCCACCCGCCGGTACGCGGCCCGGGCCCGCAGGTTGAAGTCGTTGACGTACAGCGACACCACTGGCGCCACCTCCCGCAACGCGACGTCCAGGACCGCCGCCATCCCCGTCTCGGAGAGCCCCTGCCCCCGGTGCTCCGGAGCGACCCAGACCCCCTGGATCTGACAGGCCCCCTCCGTCACCGCCCCGATCTCCGCCTTGAAGACGACTTGGCCGTCCTCCCCGAATCGTGCGAACGACCGCCCGGTGGAGACGAGTTCGGCCACCCGGGCCTGGTAGAGGAGCCCCCCGTCCCCCGCCAGCGGCGACACCCCCACCTCCTCGGTGAACATCGCCACGCACGCCGGCATCAAGTCCTCGACCTCGTTGCGCCGCACCCTCCGCACCAGCGGATCCGGCGCGATCTCCGCCGACGGCTCCGAGGTCGCCAACAGCGGCTGGTGCGCCCGCACTTCCCGGGCCGGCCCCCAACTGCGCTCCAGCAGCGCCCAGAAGGCCGCCGTGGCCGCCGCCGGCCCGACGATCGAGGAGCAGCGCCGCCCCTGCCGCCGGGCCCGCTCCGCGAACGCCGCGACCGCTTCGGACCCGGCGTTGACCAGGACCAGGTTCGCCCCGGTGTAGCAGAGCGCGTCCAGCACGCCGTCCCCGTCGTACCAGCCCCACATCTCCCCGCCGAGCCGCCACGGGTCCAGCCCGACGGCCTCGACCCTGGTCGCGACGAAGGCGTTGGCGACCGGGTCGCGGTGGAGGATCTCCAGGACGTCCGGGAGGTCCGGCGGCTCCAGCACGCGGGTGGTGGCCAGGGCCCGGACGGCCTGGAAGGAGCTCGGGAGCATCACACCTCGATCGAGCATCGAGACAGCACCTCACTGAGACGACTCTGGCCGCACCCTACTCCGTGGCCCCACCCGGCTACGGCCGCGGGGCCGTCCGCGAACGGACGGCCCCGCTTTCCGGAAAACACCGTGCGGACGCTCCCGCGCGGTCAGGACAGGCTGTGCGGGGTCACTCCCCCGCGACCACGGTCGGCGCCCCCGACTCGACACCCGCCGCCTGCATCTGCTCGGCGAGCTTCAGCGCCTCCTCGATCAGGGTCTCGACGATCTTCGACTCCGGAACGGTCTTGATGACCTCGCCCTTCACGAAGATCTGCCCCTTGCCGTTGCCGGAGGCGACCCCGAGGTCGGCCTCCCGGGCCTCGCCCGGACCGTTCACGACGCAGCCCATGACGGCCACCCGCAGCGGCACCTCCATGCCCTCCAGCCCGGCGGTGACCTCCTCCGCGAGCTTGTAGACGTCCACTTGGGCGCGCCCGCAGGACGGGCAGGAGACGATCTCCAGGCCGCGCTCGCGCAGCCCGAGCGACTCCAGGATCTGGTTGCCGACCTTGATCTCCTCGGCCGGCGGGGCGGAGAGCGAGACCCGGATGGTGTCGCCGATGCCCTCGGCCAGCAGCGCGCCGAAGGCGACCGCCGACTTGATGGTGCCCTGGAAGGCCGGCCCGGCCTCGGTCACGCCGAGGTGCAGTGGGTAGTCGCACGCGGCGGCGAGCTGGCGGTAGGCGTTGATCATCACGACCGGGTCGTTGTGCTTGACCGAGATCTTGATGTCGCGGAAGTCGTGCTCCTCGAACAGCGAGCACTCCCACAGCGCCGACTCGACCAGCGCCTCCGGGGTGGCCCGGCCGTACTTCTCCATCAGGCGCTTGTCCAGCGAGCCGGCGTTGACGCCGATCCGGATCGGCACACCCGCGTCCTTGGCGGCCTTGGCGATCTCGCCGACCTTGTCGTCGAAGGCCTTGATGTTGCCCGGGTTCACGCGCACCGCCGCGCAGCCGGCGTCGATCGCCGCGAAGACGTACTTCGGCTGGAAGTGGATGTCCGCGATGACCGGGATCTGCGACTTCTTCGCGATGATCGGCAGCGCGTCGGCGTCGTCCTGCGAGGGCACGGCGACCCGGACGATCTGGCAGCCGGATGCGGTGAGCTGGGCGATCTGCTGCAGGGTGGCGTTGATGTCCGAGGTGACCGTGGTGGTCATCGACTGGACCGAGACGGGGGCGTCGCCGCCGACCGGCACGTTGCCGACCATGATCTGCCGGGAGTAGCGGCGCTTGGCCAGCGGCTTGAGCGGCAGGGACGGAATACCGAGCGAGATCGCGGTCATGTGCGCAGGGTTCCCCGGGGTTGAGGTGTGGTCGTCCGCCCGGCCGCTGGGACGGCCGAGGCCGGGTGCGCGAACTCCCGCGCACCCGGCCTCCACGGTACGGCACGGTCCGGGCGCCCAGCACACCCGCCGTACCTCTACGCCCTAGCCGATCTTCACCGGGTTCACCAGGTCGGCCACCATCACCAGCAGGGTGAATCCGATGAAGATGCTGGCCACGACGTACGCGACCGGCATCAGCTTGGCGACGTCGAACGGGCCCGGATCCGGCCGCCGGAACATCTGTGCGAATCGGCGGCGGACCGATTCCCAGGCCGCTCCGGCGATGTGGCCGCCGTCCAGCGGCAGCAGCGGCAGCATGTTGAACAGGAACAGCGACAGGTTGATGCCGGCCAGCAGGTTCACGAAGATCGCGATCCGCTGGGTGGCCGACTCGTGCAGCGAGAACACCTCACCGCTGACCCGGGCGGCGCCGACCATGCCGATCGGCGAGTCCGGGTCGCGCGGGGCGTCGCCGACCACGGCGTTCCACAGGCCGGGGATCTTGCCGGGCAGGGCGGCCAGCGACCGCACCCCGTTCTCGGCCATGTCGTACATCCGGTCGACGGACTGCCCGAAGCCGAGCTGGACGGTCTCACTCCTGGGGGTGAACCCGAGGAAACCCGCCTGGACGGTCTGGCCCTTCACCGGCACGCCGTTGCCGTCGTACTTCTGCACGTCGTTGACGGCGATGGTGGGCGTGAAGGTGAGCTGCTGACCGCCGCGGTCCACGACGATCGTCACCTGCTTGCCCGCCGACTTCCGGATGTCCGCCTGGAGCTGGTCGTAGTCGCGGATCCGGTCGCCGTCGAAGGAGAGCACCTTGTCGCCCTGGCGCAGGCCGACCTCGTTGGCCGGGGTCTTGGGCGCGTCGGCCGGGCAGGTGTCGGTGGGCTGGCCGGCCTTGACCACGCACTGGGCGACCGAGCCGATGGTCGGCACCGCCATGGTGACGCCGAAGCCCATCATGACCGTCAGGAACAGCCCGAACGCCAGGATCAGGTTCATGAACGGCCCGGCGAACATGACGATGATGCGCTTCCACGGCTTGCGGGTGTAGAAGAGCCGCTGCTCGTCGCCCTCCTGGAGCTCCTCGTAGGAGGCCTCACGGGCGTCCTCGATCATGGTGCGCCAGGGCGAACTGCTGCGCTTGGTGATCCGGCCGTCCTCGCCCGGCGGGAACATCCCGATCATCCGGATGTACCCGCCGAACGGGATCGCCTTGATGCCGTACTCGGTCTCGCCCTTCCGGCGCGACCAGAGGGTCGGGCCGAAACCGACCATGTACTGCGGCACCCGGATGCCGAACAGCTTGGCCGTGGAGAGGTGGCCGAGTTCGTGCCAGGCGATCGAGATGAGCAGCCCGATGACGAAGACCAGGATGCCGACCACCGTCAAAACCGTTGCCACCGCTGGTCCTCCGTCATGCCGCTCCGCTCATCGTCTCGTCCTACCGCAATCGGGGTCGTCAGTCGACCGTCAGCCGGCCGCCAGCTCGCGGGCCCGGGCGCGCGCCCAGTCCTCCGCGTGCAGGACGTCCTCCACCGTCAGGGAAGTTCCCGCCGCCGAAGCGCCGTCCCGCCGTCCGTGCTCGGCCACGACCTTGGCAACAGTGTCCACGATTCCGGTGAAGACGAGGCGACCCTTCAGGAAGGCCTCCACGCACTCCTCGTTGGCCGCGTTAAAGACCGCCGGGTTGGTGCCGCCCAGGGTGCCCACCTCGCGGGCCAGCTCGACCGCCGGGAAGGCCTCGTCGTCCAGCGGGAAGAACTCCCAGGTGGCCGCCTTGGTCCAGTCACAGGCGGGAGCGGCGTCCGGCACCCGCTCCGGCCAGCCCAGACCCAGCGCGATCGGCATCCGCATGTCCGGCGGGCTGGCCTGGGCCAGGGTCGAACCGTCGGTGAACTCCACCATCGAGTGCACCACCGACTGCGGATGGACCACGACCTCGATCCGGTCGAACGGCACGTCGTACAGCAGGTGCGCCTCGATCACCTCCAGGCCCTTGTTCACCAGGGTGGCCGAGTTGATCGTGACGACCGGGCCCATCGCCCAGGTCGGGTGCGCCAGCGCGTCCTGCGGGGTCACCCCGGCCAGCTGCTCCCGGGTGCGGTTGCGGAACGGGCCACCACTGGCGGTGACCACCAGCTTGCGCACCTCGGCCCGGGTGCCGCCCGCCAGCGCCTGGAACAGCGCGGCGTGCTCGGAGTCCACCGGCACGATCTGGCCCGGCTTCGCCACCGCCTTCACCAGCGGACCGCCGACGATCAGCGACTCCTTGTTGGCCAGCACCAGCACCCGGCCCGCCTTCAGCGCGGCCAGCGTCGGCCGCAGGCCGATCGAACCGGTGATGCCGTTCAGCACCGAGTGGCACTCCAGGGCGGCCAGCTCGGTCGCCGCATCCGGGCCCACCAGCACGGTCGGCAGCGGGCGGCCCGCCGCCTTCGCGGCCAGCGCCTCGCGCAGCGCCGGCTCGGCCGCCGGATCGGCCACCGCCACGGTGTGCACGCCCAGCCGCACCGCCTGCTCGGCGAGCAGCTCCACCCGGCCGCCGGCCGCCGACAGGGCCACCACCCGGAAGCGGTCCGGGTTGCGGAGCACGACGTCGATGGCCTGGGTGCCGATCGAGCCGGTGGACCCCAGGATCACCAGCTCCCGGGGGCCGGACGGGTCCGCCACGGTGGGTGTGAAGCGCAGCTGTGGGTGAGCGAGCGAAGTCATGCGCCCATTGTGTCCTGTCCGCGGCACCGCCCCGGTACTTTCCCCCGGGCCGCCCCGCCCGTCCCGGGCTACCGTCGGAACCATGCGTACCGTCATCGCCGGGGGCCACGGACAGATCGCGCTCCGGCTGGAACGGCTGCTCGCCGCCCGCGGCGAGCGCCCCGCCGGGATCATCCGCCGCCCCGAACAGGCCCAGGACCTCGTCGACGCCGGCGCCGAGCCGCTGCTGCTCGACCTGGAGGCCGCCACCGCCACGCAGCTCGCCGCACTGCTGACCGGTGCCGACGCGGTGGTCTTCGCCGCCGGCGCCGGACCGGGCAGCGGCGCCGCCCGCAAGAACACCGTCGACCGGGACGCCGCGGTGCTGCTCGCCGACGCCGCCGAGCTCGCCGGGGTCCGCCGATACCTGATGGTCTCGGCGATGGCCGCCGACGCCGAGGCGCGCTACCCCGCCGACGAGGTCTTCGAGACCTACCTGCGGGCCAAGGGCGCCGCCGACGACGCCGTCCGGGCCCGCACCGGGCTGGACTGGACGGTGCTGCGCCCCGGGCGGCTCACCGACGGCCCCGGCACCGGCCTGGTCCGGCTGGCCCCCTCGGTCGACCGCGGCGCGGTGGACCGGGCCGACGTGGCCGCCGTCCTGGCCGCCCTGCTGCACGAACCCGGCACCGCCGGACTGACCCTGGAGCTGGTCGCCGGGAACGCCACCGTCGAGGAGGCGATCGCCGCGGCCGCCCGGCACGACGGCTGAGCCCGCGCGGGCGCGAACGCGAGGAGGGCCCGGTTCGGCGAACCGGGCCCTCCTGCCGCCTGGTGCCACGGCACCGCTACGACATCGCTACGGCACCGCTCAGAGGTCGAGGCCGGTCAGGACCATGACCTTCTCGACGGTGTAGTCGTCCATCGCGTACTTGACGCCCTCACGGCCGACACCGGAGTCCTTGACGCCGCCGTACGGCATCTGGTCGGCGCGGTAGGACGGCGCGTCGCCGATGATCACACCGCCGACCTCCAGCTCCCGGTGGGCGCGGAAGGCGGTCTGGAGGTCGTGGGTGAACACCCCGGCCTGGAGCCCGAACGCCGAGTCGTTGACGGCCGCGAAGGCCTCGTCCACGCCGTCCACCTTGTGCAGCGACAGCACCGGGCCGAACACCTCGGCCTTGGCCAGGATGGCGTCCCCGGGCAGGTCGGCCAGCACGGTCGGGGCGTAGGTCGCGCCCTCGCGGGTACCGCCGGTGAGCACCTTGGCGCCCTTGGCGACCGCGTCCTCGACCCAGGACTCGACGCGCTTCGCGGCGTTCTCGTCGATCAGCGGGCCGACGTCGGTCGCGTCGTCGCTCGGGTCACCGGTGACCTGCGCCTTGACCTTGGCGACGACCTTCTCCGCCAGCGCGTCGTACACCGAGGCGTCGGCGATCACCCGCTGCACCGAGATGCAGGACTGGCCGCCCTGGTAGTTGGCGAACATCGCGATCCGGGTGGCCGCCCAGTCCAGGTCGGCCTCCGAGGACCAGTCGGCGAGCACCACGGCCGCGGCGTTGCCGCCGAGCTCCAGGGTGCAGTGCTTGCGCGGCACCGAGTCCATGATCTGGTAGCCGACCTTGTCCGAACCGGTGAAGGAGATCACCGGCAGGCGCTCGTCCTGCACCAGGGCCGGCATCCGGTCGTTCGGCACGGTCAGGATCGACCAGGAGCCGACCGGCAGGTCGGTCTCGGCCAGGATCTCGCCCAGCACCATCGCCGACAGCGGGGTCGCCGGAGCCGGCTTCAGGATGATCGGGGCGCCGACCGCGATCGCCGGGGCGACCTTGTGGGCGACCAGGTTCAGCGGGAAGTTGAACGGAGCGATCCCGAGCACCACACCGCGCGGGAAGCGGCGCACCACCGCGAAGCGGCCCACGCCGCCCGGGTCGGTGTCCAGCCGCATGGTCTCGCCATTGGTGCGGCGCGCCTCCTCGGCGGCCCAGCGGAAGACCGACACCGCGCGGCCGATCTCACCGCGGGCCCACTTGATCGGCTTGCCGTTCTCGGCGCTGACCAGCTGGGCGAGCTCCTCGGTGCGCTCGGTCAGCCGCTTGGCCACGTGGTCCAGGGCGGCGGCACGCTGGTGCGCCGGGGTGGCGGCGAACACCGGCAGCGCGGCGACGGCGGCGTCCAGCGCCTCCTCGACCTGGGCCTCGGTCGGGATGCTCACCTTGCCGACCAGACGGCCGTCCCAGCTGTTGTGCACCTCGAAGTCGGCGTCGCCGCTCGCCCGGCGGCCGGCGAGCCAGAAATCGTACGTGGTGGTCACCGTGGTACCGGCCCTCTCCTCGTCTGTCCTACGGCCCACGGACGTGGGACCCGGATTTGAGGGTAGGCGGGGCGGCGCGCCGACCGGATTGGCCGACTAGGAGCGTTCGCCCCCGGGGCCACTCCACCGCGTCCTACACGGGGATGGCCCGTGTCCTACGGGGGCCTGCCTGCGTCCTGCGGGACCCGCCTGCGTACTGCCGGGCCCTCCTGCCCTGCTGCCGGGACCTCCCGTGCCGCGGGCCGCCTGCGTCCTGCCGGCGCCTCACTCCTCGCCGGAGCGGAGCGCCAGCCACAGCTCCATCCGCACGTCCGTGTCGTCCAGCGAGCGGCCCAGCAGCTCCTCGACCCGGCGCATCCGATAGCGCAGCGTGTGCCGGTGCACCCCCAGGTCGGCCGCCGCCGCGTCCCACTGGCCGTGCCGGGACAGCCACGCCCGCAACGAGGCCACCAGGTCCCCGCGGGCCGTCCGGTCGTG
The DNA here is from genome assembly GCF_044767505.1 of Kitasatospora sp. NPDC101235. Taxonomy (NCBI): domain Bacteria; kingdom Bacillati; phylum Actinomycetota; class Actinomycetes; order Kitasatosporales; family Streptomycetaceae; genus Kitasatospora; species Kitasatospora sp. NPDC101235. Next base: position 20,780 of record NZ_JBIWNZ010000038.1, on the reverse strand, counting down.
CTCCCGCAGCGGCCGCAGCAGCCCCTCCGCGAAGGCCGTCACCGCGTCCTCGCCGAGCAGCGGCAGCAGCGAACCCGCGCCGACCTCCTCGTGGTCCACCGACCGGCGGCCACCGCGCAGCGCCACCGCCAGCGCCCGCTCGGCCTGCGCGTGAGCCGTCCCGGCCTCCTCCAGCGCGGCCGGCGCCGAGACGCCCAGGGACAGGCCCTCGTGCTCCTCCACCGCGCCCAGGCAGGCCCGGTGCACCGCGCCGTTGTCCAGCGCCAGCACCATCAGCCGCGGCCCGTGCACACCGTCCTCCCGCGCCACCAGCAGCTTCTCCCCCACCCGGGAGCCCGCCTGCTCGGCCCGGTCCCCCAGCTCCCCGAGCGCCTCCGCGGCATCCGCGTTGGCCGGCCCGGCCCCGGCCACCAGAACCCGTACCGTGCCCTCCGGCAGCCCCCCGAACAGCCCCGCCGCCACCTGGCGGGCCGTCGCCACCTCACCGGCCAGCACCATCCGCAGCAGTGCCGCGCCCATCCGCTCCTCGGCCTGCCGCAGCTCCCGCGAACGCTCCAGGGTGAGGGTCAGCAGCGCCACCGCCGCGTTCAGCACGTACCGCTCGGTCGGCGTGATCCGGTCCTCGGTCCCGACCGCCAGGAAACCCCGGGCCCGCCGGTCCGCCCCCAGCGACTGGACCACCACGTAGTCCTCGTCCGCCGTGTCTATCCCCGGCGCGCGCCCCTGCAACGCCGCACTCGACGGCGCCGGCCGCCGACGCAGCCGGTCCACCTCCGCCGCCAGCCGCCCCGCCCGGCGCGCCGCCCAGTCCGGAGCCACCACCGACAGCGCGCCCGACCCGTCGTACAGCGCCGCCCAGCCCCCCAACCGGGCCGCCAGCCGGCGCACCACCGCCGTCGTACCGTCCTTGCCGAGCGCCGCCCGGGTCAGCTCCTCCTGCGCCTCGAAGCTGGTCGTCACCGCCTCGTACTGCTCCGCGGCCAGCGCCGCCGACACCACCTTGCTGATCGCGATGAACGGCGTCGGCTCCGGCACCCGCAGCAGCGGCAGCCCGCGCTGCGCCGCCGCGTCCACCAACGGCTGCGGCACCTCGGTGTGGGACAGCCCCACCCCGAGCCCCAGACCGACCACCCCCGCGTCGGCCAGCCGGTGCACGTACGCCTGCAGCTGCGCCGCCGTGCGGCCCAGCTTGATACCGGTGGTGAGCAGCAGCTCGCCACCCTCCAGGAACGGCGTCGGGTCGTCCAGCTCGCTGGTGTGCACCCAGCGGACCGGCCGCTCCAGGTGATCCGCACCGGCGAGGACCGTCAGATGGAGCGACGTGTTGCGGACGACGGAGGCGAGTGTGGGGGGCATGGCACCTTCGGGGGATCGACCTGACCGCGCCGTTGCGGCCGGGCGAGGAGAGGGACGTGGGACTGGTGAGGGTCTCTCCCCTTCATTATGGACGCTCCGGACAACCCGCACTGCCGAATCCACCTCGGAGGCGACTTCCCCGGCAGCCCCGCCGTCACCCCCGCAGATCCACCAGCAGCGGCGGCACCTGCTCCCCCGACACCGCCGTCAACGACACCACCGCGTGCCCGGCCGGCAACGCGTGCGCCAGATCCGACGGCGACCACCGCAGCCGCTCCACGTCCCGCGTCGTCACCGACTCCGTCTGCGCCGTCGTCCCCGACAACGCCTTCCGCCCGATCCGCCCGGCCCGCCGGATCACGCCACCGGAGGTGTCGGGGGTGTGGGTGACCGCGGTCTCCTGCACCAGGTGCGTCCCCCAGGCCTCCGAGAACAGCTTCCCGTCCCACGGCGCGATCCCCGGGAACGCCATCCGGCAGCCGACCGCGCCGAACAGCGGCGCCCGCAGCGCCTCCGGCAGGTCCACCAGCGTCCGCAGCAGCAGCACCGCACCCGCGTTCGCCCCGCGCATCCGCTGCAAGCCGCGCACCGCGGTGGCGTCCAGCGCCGCCGAGGCGTCGTCCACCACCAGGCCGGCGAACAGCGAGCGGTCCTCGCGGGCCCCGGCCGCCTGCACGAACTGCCCCACCACCAGCCGGGACAGCATCCGCGCCGCCTCCGGGTGGCTCCGCTCGGGCAGCTTCACCCGCACCCGCAGCGGGTGGTCCAGCACCCGCATCGCGAACGGGGGCCGGCCGGTGCCGTCGGTCGCGAAGGCCCCCTCGAAGGCGGGCCGCTCCAGCAGCGCCAGCCGGTCAGCCAGCAGCGCCCCGGGGTCGTCCGCCCGGTCGCGCTGCCGCTCCCGGTACTCCAGGTCCCGCTCGTGGACGGCCAGCCGGCCGGCCACACCGAGCGCCTTCACCAGGGCCGCCAGCACGTCCGGCTCACCGGCCAACAGCGCCCGCAGCTCCCGCACCCCCGGGTAGCGGCCGTACGCCGCGTGGAACGGGCCCACCACCTGCTGCAACGCGGTACGGGCGTGCTCCGCGCGGGCGGTCAGCTCGTCCGGCAGCAGCGCCTCGGCCAGCCGGGCGGCCGCCTCGTCGGGGTCCCGCGCGGCGCCGTAGAGGTCCAGCCCGTACAGCGAGGACGGGTCACCGGGCGCGATCACCACGTCGTACCAGGAGTCCGGGCCGAGATCGGCGTCCGCCGCCCCGACCACCACCGCACAGGCGGTACCGGACAGCGCCTGCAGGCACAGTGCCTCGGCCACCGGCCGGGCCAGCCGCGCCGTCTTCCCCGTCCCGGCCGGGCCCACCGCCAGCAGCGAGGTGCCCAGCACCGCCGGGTCCAGCGCGAAACCGGCCGCCCGGTGGCCCAGCGGGTTCTTCGGGACGTCCTGCGCGGTGCCCAGCCGGACCTGACCGAGCAGCAGATCGTGCCGCTCTGCGCGGCCGGGCAGCTCACGCGCTTCGGACGGGTGGGCGAAGGCCGCCGCGCCGCGGGTGGCCACCTGCTCGGTGAAGGCGGGCACGAACACCGGGTCCGCCTGGGCGGACTCCCAGGCCCGCCGGATCCGCACGTAGTCGACGTCCCCCACGGCCTCGCCGTCCAGCCGGGCGGCCGCCTCGGCAGCGCCGCCCTGGCGCAGCCCGTCCCACGGGTCCTGCCCCCGCGCGGCCTCGGCCACCCCCGGGGCGTCCTCCTCGACGGGCTGCTCCTGCGTCACCGTGCGCGACAGCAGCGGCGCCACGTACCGGCGCCACACCTCGGGCCAGCGGCCCATCCGGCCGAAGACCTTGATGACCACGGCGATCACCAGGATGTTGGCCACCAGGAGCGTGATCATGGCCTCGGACTCGGAGGGCGAGGCCAGCGGGCCGATGCCCGTCTGCCCGCCGAACCACACCAGGACGTACATCAGCAGCTGAGTGCCGTACAGATAGGCGAACCATGCCACCACCGCATTGAGCCCCGCCCGCAGCAGTAGCGGCCAGGTCGCGACCTTGGCCGCCTCCGCCCGCTCCGGGTCGAGGCAGCGGTAGCCGAGCCGGTAGACGCCCGGGTCGGCGTCGGGCCGCGGGGCGCAGGCCCAGGCCGCGAGGTCGAAGGAGGTGGTGCCCGCGCCGGGTCGTGGGTGGGGCACGGGGGTCGGGGGTCTGGTGGTGGTGCGCTCGCCGTGGTGGTGTGCCCCGCCCTGTGCCATGTACGGCCCCGCTCCCTCGCCCGCCCGGCCCGACCGCCCGTCGGTGCCGCCATACCCATGCCGCCGTACCGGCGACACGCCCGCGCTCAGGGTAGTGGAGCGTGGCCTGCGGGTAGTCGCGCTACCCGCGCTGGCCGTGCCGGACAAGTCGGACGGCGCACTGCTACCGAGTGGCGCGTGCCCGGGTGGGGAGGGCGGCCGTAGCCTGCGAAGCACCGAGCCGAGAAGTCTGGAGAAACCCCATGAGCGCCGCAACGCCGCTCCCGCAGGAGCGCCGCCTGGTCACCGCGATCCCCGGTCCGAAGTCGCAGGAGCTGCACGCCCGCAAGCTGGGTGCGGTGGCGGCCGGCGTCGGCACCACCCTGCCGGTGTACGTGTCCCGTGCCAACGGTGGCGTGCTGGAGGACGTGGACGGCAACTCGCTGATCGACTTCGGCTCCGGCATCGCCGTGACCAACGTCGGCAACAGCGCCGAGGCCGTGGTGGCCCGGACGACCGAGCAGCTGGCCAGCTTCACCCACACCTGCTTCATGGTGACCCCGTACGAGGGCTACGTGGCCGTCGCCGAGCAGCTGAACGAGCTGACCCCGGGTGACCACGAGAAGCGCACCGCGCTGTTCAACTCGGGCTCCGAGGCCGTCGAGAACGCGGTGAAGATCGCCCGCGCCTACACCAAGCGCCAGGCCATCGTGGTGTTCGACCACGGCTACCACGGCCGCACCAACCTGACCCTGGCGCTGACGGCGAAGAACATGCCGTACAAGCAGGGCTTCGGTCCGTTCGCCCCCGAGGTCTACCGGGTGCCGGTCGCCTACCCGTACCGCTGGCTGACCGGTGCGGAGAACGCCGCCACCGAGGCCGCCGCCCAGGTGATCGACACCATCAACAAGCAGATCGGCGCCGAGAACGTCGCCGCGATCATCATCGAGCCGATCCAGGGCGAGGGCGGCTTCATCGAGCCGGCCAAGGGCTTCCTGCCGGCGATCGTGGAGTTCGCGAAGGCGAACGGCATCGTGTTCGTCGCGGACGAGATCCAGACCGGTTTCTGCCGCACCGGCCAGTGGTTCGCCTGTGAGGACGAGGACATCGTCCCGGACCTGATCACCACCGCCAAGGGCATCGCCGGCGGTCTGCCGCTGTCCGCGCTGACCGGCCGCGCCGAGATCATGGACGCCGCGCAGACCGGCGGCCTGGGCGGCACCTACGGTGGCAACCCGGTGGCCTGCGCCGCCGCGCTGGGCGCCATCGAGACCATGAAGGAGCAGGACCTCAACGGCAAGGCGCAGCGGATCGGCGAGATCATGCTGGGCCGCCTGCGGGCCATGCAGGAGAAGTACGAGATCATCGGTGAGGTCCGCGGCCGCGGCGCGATGATCGCCGTCGAGCTGGTGAAGGCGGGCGGCAAGGAGCCGAACGCGGAGGCCACCGCGGCCATCGCCAAGGCCTGCCACGCCGAGGGCCTGGTCGTGCTGACCGCCGGCACCTACGGCAACGTGCTGCGTTTCCTGCCGCCGCTGGTCATGCCGGAGCACCTGCTGAACGAGGGCCTGGACATCCTGGAGGGCGCGTTCGCCGCCCTCTGAGCGGTGTCGCCCGTCAGGTCGTGAACCCCCGCCGGAGGGTTGTCCGGACAGCGCTGAACGGCCCGTGGGGACCTCTGGTCCGCACGGGCCGTTCGGTGTGCGGGCGCGCCGTGCGGGCGGTCCGGGCATGATCGACGGGGCGCCTCGGAGGCTGCCCGGCGCAGGGTGAAGATGATGTGCGGAATCGCTGAAGGCGCTCGGCGCGGAAGGGCTGTTGACGTAGTGTCATCGCAGATGGACAGCGAGCCTCAGCCCTTGGCACGGCCGTCCGCGGGGCCCCGTCCGGGGTTGTTTCCGCGGGTGCCGCGTGAGGACGACCAGGCTGGCCCGGGAGGGCCGGCGCACACCGAAGGCCGATCGACCGACCGTCCGACCCACACCCCCCGGGGCGCACGGAACGGCGATCATCAGAGCCGCCCCGGAGCTCTCCCCCCTGCTCCGGGGCGGCTGTCCGCTGCTCTGGGCCGGGCGGCGCGGTCGGTCGCCGTACCGGTGGTGGCGGCGGTGCTGCTGCTGGTGGTGTCCTGGCAGGTCGCGGCGGACGGGCCGCTGCTGGGCGTGGACCGTTCGGTCCGCCAGGCCGTCCGCACGGCCCACCGGGACTTCCCGAGCGCGCTGCTCGACCGGTTCGGCCACCTCCTGTCCAACCTGGGCAGCGGCGTCCCGGCAGTCCCGGTGCTGCTGGCGGCCGGCGCACTGGCCGCCTGGCGGGGGCGCCGGGCCGGGGCCGGGCGCTGGTGGCTGCCGCTGCCGGTGGCGGCGCTGACGGCGGGGCTGATCCCACTGCTGGTGGTTCCGGCGAAGTCGGCCTTCGCCCGGCCGGGTCCGCTCGGGGAGGCGCTGACGGCGGGCCAGTGGGGCTGGTACCCGTCGGGGCACACCGCGACCGCGACGATCTCGTACGGGGTGGCGGCGCTGCTGCTGGCCCGGGTGGCGGGGCCGCACGCCGTCCGGGGGCTGGTTGCGGGTGCGGTGCTGCTGTCGCTCGGGGTGGGCGCGGGGCTGGTGTGGAGCGACTTCCACTGGCTGCTGGACGTGGTGGCGAGCTGGTGCCTGGCCGTCCTGGTGCTGTGGTCGCTCGCCCGGTGGCTGCCCCGGCCGGGTGCCGGGAGGCGTCAGGCCTCGGGGTCCTCGTTGCGGTGAACCAGGCCGGCCTCGCCGTTGTCCCGGTGCCACTCGATGACGAGTTCGTCGCGGGCGCCGAAGCGGACCAGGTGGCGGCCGACGACGTCCTCCAGGCCGGGCAGGTTCTCGCGCTCGCCCTCGACGGTGAGCAGCAGTGCGTCCGACTGAGCCTCCAGGGTGGCGGTGCCGGCGCCGAAGACCATCGTGCCGCGGCCGGTCTCCTCGGAGTAGACGGCCTCGATCTTGCGCCCCATGTGGGCGGCGAGCTGCTTGGCGTAACGGCCCGGGCGGTCGGTGGCGACGCGGGCTTCGGAGCGGGGCATGGGCCCTCCAGGGTCCGGGAGGGAACTTAGGGTCCCCTCACTCGGGGCAACGCTAACCCAGATACTGAGCTAGGCTCAACATATTTCCGCGATCGCCCTCCGCCGTCGGCCGCGGGCCCCGGACCGACGGCTACCCTGGGGCGGACGCCAGCCGAGGAGACCGCCGATGACCACCACGCCGACCGACGAACCGGCGGCCCCCTCCCCCGGCCCACGGCCCGGCGCCCCGGGCACCGCCGCCGAACTGGCCGACGCGATGACCAGGGCGATCAAGCGGATCCGGCGTCAGACCGGCTGGCGGCTGGAGCCGTACGGCATCACCCCCGGCCAGGCCCGGGCGCTGCGCATGCTCGCCCATGTGCCCGGCTGCGAGACGCCGGACCGCGCGATGCGGCTGAGCGACCTCGCCGACAAGCTCCACATCGCCCCGCGCTCGGCGACCACCGTGGTCGACGCGCTGGAGGAGGCCGGTCTGGTCGAGCGCAGTCCCGACCCGGCCGACCGGCGGGCGGTGCGGATCCTGCTGACCGAGGCCGGGCAGGCGGCGGTGGAGCGGATCGGGCAGGTCCGGGACGAGGTGGCCCAGGAGTACTTCGGCGAGGTCAGCCCCGCCGACGAGGAGGTGCTGCTGCGGGTGCTGCGCTCGGCCGAGGCCCGCTTCCTCGCAGCCGGGCCACCGCACCGCTAGCGGCCCCCGGGCGCAGCGCGGTGATCCCGATCCCGGCGATCACCAGCAGCGCGGCCGCGGCGGCCGTCGGGCTGATCCGCTCGCCGAGCAGCAGCCAGGCCGAGGACATCCCGAACACCGGCACCAGCAGCGAGTAGGGCGCGACGGCGGTCGCGTCGTAGCTGCGCAGCAGGAAGCTCCAGGCGACGAAGCCGAGCAGGGTGGAGACCAGCCCGACGTAGCCGATCGCCCCCAGTCCGGCCGGGGTGACGTCGCGCAGTGCGCGCAGGTCCGCCTCCGGTCCCTCGACCAGCAGGGACAGGACCAGCAGCGGCAGCGGCGGGACGGCGCTGACCCGGACCATCCAGCGCAGCGCGTCCGGCGGCGCGGCCCTGCGGGTCAGCACGTTGGCCAGACCCCAGGCGACGGCGGCCAGGACCACCAGGGCGAAGGCCCCGAGCGGTCCGCCGACGCCCTGGTCCCAGGCGGCCAGCGCGATGCCGGCGAAGGCGACCGCCAGGCCCGCCAGCCGCAGCCCGCCGGGGCGTTCGCGCAGCAGCACGGCGGCGAACAGCGCGGTGAAGCCGGCCTGCCCCTGGAGGACCAGGGAGGAGAGCCCGGCCGGCATCCCGGCGTGCATGCCGAGGAAGAGCAGCCCGAACTTGACCACCCCGAGGACCACGCCGACCGCCACCACCCAGCGCCAGGCCACCCTGGGCGGACCGACGAAGAAGACCGCCGGCACCGCGACGACGGCGAACCGCAGGGCGCAGAAGAGCAGCGGCGGGAAGCTGTCCAGGCCGACGTGGATCAGGACGAAGTTGAGGCCCCAGATGGCGGCCACCAGGACGGCCAGGGCGATGTGGCGCGGGCTCATGCCGCCCCGGCCGCCGTGGCCGCTCGTGCTGCCCGTGCTGGCCGTGCTGTTCTGGCCGCTCGGGGCGGCGGCGGTTGTCGCGGTCATGGGTCGAGCATGATGGCGCCGGACCATGTAGCACCAGCGATGAATACTGAAGGAGACACTTTAGGATCGCTGCATGATGGATCTGGGGCGCCTGCGGGCGCTGCACGCGGTGGCGGTGCACGGCTCGGTCGGCGGGGCGGCGGCCGCGCTCGGCTTCACGCCCTCCGCGGTCTCGCAGCAGATCGCCAAGCTGGAGCGGGAGACCCGCACGGTGCTGCTGGAGCGGCAGGGCCGGGGCGTGGTGCTGACCGACGCGGCGCGCGAGCTGGCCGTCACCGCGCAGACCGTGCTGGGGCTGGTGGAGCAGGCCGAGGTGCGGCTGGAGGAGCAGCGCGGGCAGGCCGTCGGACGGTTGCTGGTGGCCGCGTTCCCGTCCGGTGCCCGCGGACTGATGCCCGGGGCGCTGGCCGGCCTGCGGCGGCGCTGCCCGGAACTGGACGTCCGGCTGCTGGAGCGCGACCCGTACCCCGCGGCCGAGCTGGTGGCCCGGGGCGAGGTGGACCTGGCGCTGGTGCAGGACTGGCCGACCGTACCGCTGCCGGTGCAGGAAGGGGTCTCCCGGATGGACCTCGGGACGGACCCGGTGGACCTGCTGCTGCCCGCCGACGACGGGCTGGCCGCGCTCGACCCCGTGCCGGTGGAACGGCTGTGCGGGCAGCGCTGGATCAGCGTGCCGCCCGGCAACATCTGCCACGACTGGCTGGTCCGCACCCTGCGCGAGGCCGGTGAGGAGCCGGACGTGCGCTACCAGGTCGGGGAGTTCGAGACGCAGATCGCGCTGGTCGCGGCCGGTCTGGGGATGGGCCTGGTGCCGAGGCTCGGACGGGGCCCGCTGCCGCCCGGGGTGGCGGTCCGCCGGGTGACGCCGGAACCGAGCCGCCGGGTGTTCGCGCTCTGGCGCTCGCAGGCCTCCCGGCGGCCGGCCATCACCGAGGCACTGGCCTCGATGCGGGAGTGCTGGGGGCGGCTTCCGGTCTGAGGGCCCCGCCCGCCGGTGCTGAGGGCCACGGCCTGCGCCCGCGCGGACCGCGACGTCCGGATCGACGGCTGACGGCCGGCCCCGGACCTGTTCGGGCCTCAGCCGGCGAAGCCGATCACCAGCCACATGAAGCCGACCCCGGCCACGGTGCAGAGCAGAGTGCTGCGCGAGGGGTGCGGGCTGTGCGCCTCGGGGAGGATGTCGGAGGTCGCCAGGTAGAGCAGGAATCCGGAGAAGAAGCCCAGGTAGAGGCCGAGCAGGTGCCCCGGGATGGTGAACGCCAGGGTGATCGCCGCGCCGGACACCGGGGCCAGCGCGTCCGCGGCGAGCAGGGTCATCGCCCGCCGCCGGTCGTTCCCGTACAGCCGGGTGATCGTGTACGTGTTGAAGCCGTCGGCGAAGTCGTGCGCGACCACCGCGATGGCCACCACCGTGCCGACCGTGGTGCCCGCCTGGAAGGCGGCGCCGATCGCGAAGCCGTCCATCACGCTGTGCCCGACCAGGGCCAGCGCGGCGGTCAGCCCGATGCCCTGACGCCCGGCGGCGTGGGCGTGCCCGTGGTGGCCGTGGGAGTGCGCGGCGTATTCGCCCTCGTGGCCGCGGTGGATGGCGACCGCGCGCTCGACCACGTGGATGGTGAGGAAGCCGGCCGCGAACATCAGCAGCGCCTGCGGCACGCCGTGCACCTCGTCCGGCGCCTGGTGGATCGCCTCGGGCAGCAGGTCGAAGGCGACAACGCCGAGCATCAGTCCGGCGGCGAAGCCCAGCACCAGGTGGCGGCGGTCGCGGGTGCGCTGGGCGACGAATCCGCCGACCAGGGTCATCAGGAACGCCCCGGCGGAGACCAGGACCGCGGTCATCGGGCCGGCTCCGCCCCAGGTCCGGCCGGGTGGCCGGGGCCTTCGCCGGGTGGTCCGCCGAGCGCTCTGCGCATTCCTCTCCCCCTGGGATCCGCCCGTGGCCGGGCCGACCGCCGACCGTACCGGACGCCCGCTCGGCGGTGATCACCCGGGGTGCCGGGAGCCCGGCCGGGAGCCGTTCCCCCAGCCTCGGCCCGGGTGTGCAGGGGCGCCCTCCGGATGGGCCGTTCGGAGTGAGGCTGCCCACCGGGGCCGTCGGCCGGCGCGGTCTGCCGGGTCGAGGGCAGTCAGCCGCCGGTGGCCAGCGGCAGGCCCAGGTGGGTGTGGGCGAGTTCGCGGACGCCGTCGCCGTCGATCAGGTGGATGTGCCGGTGGCTCTCCTCCGCGGTGAGGTCCAGCACCTCCTCGGTGAACCGGCCGGTGGTCAGCCGCAGGCCGCGCTCGGCGGACTCCTCCCCGACCGCCTCGGCCAGGGTCTCGATCTGCTCGGCGCCGACCGGCCCGGTGTCCCGGGAGGCCCAGACCACCCAGCGGCCGGGCAGCGCGGTACCGGGTGCGCCCTCACCGGTGGCGACCAGCCCGGCCGGGCCGCGCAGCCGGACGCTCCACTGCGCGATCCCGCCCCGGGTCAGCAGGTCCCGCACCAGCTGGGCGAACTCGTTGGCGGACAGGTCGGAGGCGGCCGGCACGGTGGCCCCGGCCCGGGCGGCCGGCTGGACACCGACCCGGTCGTACGGGTCCGGGGTGACGGCGGCACCGAGCTGGCGCAGCCGCACCAGGGCCTCGTCCTGCTCGGCATCGGCGTAGACGCCCTCGTCGTCGCGCTCCTCGTACGGGGTGCCCGGCGGCAGCAACCGGGTGCGGGCCAGGGCGTCGCGGTCGGCGTCCACGCTGACCAGGCAGAGCGGCTCGGCCGTGGCGGGATCGCGCAGCCAGCCGTTGAGGACGACGCCGGCGAGTATCTCGTCGGTGTCGACGGCGTCGGCGGCCTGGAGGGCGCGCAGGGCGAGCCGGGCGACCAGCCGCAGGTAATCGGTGGCCCGGTCCGCGGGCGGGCGCGGCACCGGGAGGATGTCGCCGTCCGGGGCGAGCCGGTAGCCGGTGAGCGAGGGCACCAGCTCGAGCGGCGGCAGGTCGAGGTCCAGCACGGCGGTGCGGGTGAGCGGGCGGAAGACCGCCCGGCAGGGGGCGGGCAGGTCCTGGGTGGCGGTCTCGGCGGCGGCCAGCGCCCGCTCCAGCAGCGACTCCACGGCGGCCGGCTCGGCCAGCCGGTAGGCCCGCCGGCACTCTTCCAGGCTCTCGTTGTACTCGCGCACGGCGCGGGCCCGGGCCTCCTCCGCCGCCTCGTGGGCACGCCGGGACTCGTCGACGGCCGGGCTGCCGGCCTCGGCCCGGCGGGTGCGCCACTCGCGCAGGGCACGCTGATGGGTGAGCCGGGCCTGGGCCAGCTCGCGCTGGTAGCCGGAGTCGAGCAGCCGGCGGGACGGGCCGCTCTCCGGGTCGGCCGCGGGCGGCTCGGCGGGCGCGAAGTCCTCCCAGCGGGGCTCGGGCTCGTCGGCGGCGCCGGGGCCGTCGGCCGGGTAGGGGCGGGGCTGGTAGTGCCGCAGCTGGCTCTCGAAGTCCATGGCCGAGACGGGCAGCGCGGCCCGTCTCAGCAGGTCGGCCAGCCGGTCGTGCTCGGACTGCACGGCGAGCGTGCGGTGGTGGGTCAGGGCGGCGGCCCGGGCGTGCGCCGCCACGGCCTCGTCCGGATCGGCCTCGCCGGGGCCGGGGTGACCGGCTCCCCGGTCGGCGGGCCCGGGGCCGCCGGGGCCGGGGTCGGACGGGTCGCTACCGGTCGGAACGTCGCCGGGCGGGGCACTGCCGGACGGGCCGTCACCGACCGTGCCCCCGCTGGGGCGGCCGGTGGCGGCGCCGTCCGGATCCTGCTCGCCCTCGGCGCCGAGGTCGCGGAAGACCGAGGCGAGGAAGCCCGGCCGGGGGAACTGGACGGTGGCGGTTCCGTCGGACTGGCCGTCTGCTGAGTACTGCATCGGTCGTCGTTCCCCCATGCTCGTCCGGCGCCTGCCCGGGGCGACCGGCGAACCCGCGGGCCCGCCCCTGCCGGACATTGTCCCCCGAACAGGCACAGCGGTCAGCCAAGCCGCTCAGTTGGTCCGAGTGTTGGTCAGGTGCAGACCGATGTAGCCGACGTAGATCCGGCCACTGCCGGAACAGTCGTCCAGGTAGTGCAGTCGGGGCGCGGTGCGACCGCCACCGATCCGCAGGTGCGCGCCCATGAACGCGCGCCGGGAGGAGTCGACGCACTCCGGCACCGGCAGCATCCGCTCGCGCTTCCACTTGGTGTGACTGAACACCGTCCGGGACTCCCCGCGGACCGCCTTGCGGGGCGGGAACCGGCGGCAGCCCTCAGGGGTGCGCTCGCACCACTGCTTGAAGTCCCCGCCGGCCGCACCGCGCACGGCGGCCTCGGCGTACTCCTGAAGGGCGGTCAATCCGTCCCAGGCGAGCCGGGCCCAGCCGGCGCCGGCGCACTGGAGCTCGTCCAGGGCGAGCGCGTTCTTCTGGTCACCGGTGAAGGTCACCAGCGGGAACTCGCCCAGTCTGGCCATGAGTTCGGTGAAGGTCTCGGGCGTGCCACGGCGATCGGGGGGCTGGGCGGCGGAGTGCGGCCCGACCGCCGGCCCGCTGCCCGGTGCGACGCAGTGGCGTCCGGTCAGGGCGCGGGCTCCGGGGCGGAGACGGCCCTCCCGGATGTCCCGGCCGTCGCGGCCCTCCCGGCCCTGGCCCCGCTCGCGGTGTTCGCGGCGCTCCAGCCGCAGGGTGTGCCGGACCCGTTCCAGCTCGTCGGCCCTGGCCTGCTGTTCGGCGCGGTCCTGCTGCTCCTCGCGGGCGAGCGCGGCCAGGTCGGCGCCCTGGTATGGGGCAGCCCGGCCGGTCGTCCGTTCGGCGGCCTGCTCGACGACGCGCTCAGTCACCCGCTCGACGACGTGCTCAGCCGCCTGCCCGGTGGCCTGCTGCGCCGTCCGGCGGAGCTGCGGCGGCGGGACACGCAGCACCGGGACGGCCGCCAGCGGCGGTGGCAGCGGCTGGTCCGCGGCCAGGCGGCGCGGCTCACGGGCGAGCAGCCCGGCGGCGCGGCGCAGGTCCTGCTCTATTCGGCCCCGGGCGAGCACCGGATGTCGGGCGCTGTCCTGCCGGCAGGCCGGGTCGACCTCGGGCAGGTAGGTGCGCACCGCTCCGCCGTAGACGGTGTGGTACTCCAGCGCGACGTTGAACCCGGTGCGGGCCCCGTGGTCCAGCACGTAGGCGGTGGCGAGGCCGGGCAGCTGCTGGCAGAGCGGGGCCACCACGTCCTGCGCCCAGCGGTCGACCGGGAGGTTCACCGGGACGCTGGCCACCACGGTGGGCAGCCTGCGTTCGGGGTCGCACAGCTCGTCGATCAGGGTGTCGACCTCGTCGGCCGTGATCACCCGGGGTGCGGAGTGGACGGCCGCCGGGCCGTCGGTGGCGTCGAGCAGTGGGAGGAGCGAGCGGACGAGTTCGGGCACCGGCACCCGGCACGGGGTGCGCACGCCACTGCCGGTGCTGTGGGTCTCGGCCTCCAGCCGGACCCAGGTGGGGCCGTCCGAAGCGGTGGCCACGGTGAGGGTGAGCTGCTGGGTGCCGTGCGGGGCCGGGATGCGCAGGCGGCGGCGGTCGTAGCGGCCGGTGCCCGGTCCGCCGCGCAGCGGGCCCTGGTCGCGGTCGAGCAGGACGCGCTCGCCCAGGCGGAGGCGCTCGGCGGTGGAAGCCGGTTCCGCGCTCTGCCCGACGGGGGCGGGGGAGTCCGGAGGGGGCTCCTCGAAGCCCTCCTGCTTCAGCCAGGAGGCCAGCTGCTCGTCGGCCAGGTCGACGGCCTCGGCGTGCGCGAGGGCCGTGGTGACCGTCATCCGATAGGGCGTCGCGGGACCGCGGGGACCCGGTAGGTCGGCACCGGTGTGCGGGCGGACGCGGTTCGGGGCGGAGCGATTCGCGATCGGGTGGTGGGTGGTCAGGCGGTTCGAGGTCGGGTTCGTGGCGGGCTGGGGGTTCGAGGTCGAACGGTCTGAGGTCATGCGCATACCTCCGTGGTGCGGGGGTGGGGTCCTGTGTCCTCCATCGATGGTTTCGTCCGGTTCTGCCGGAGCCTTGCCCAGGAAACGCCACGGCCCGGAGCGGAAGTTCCAACTCCGGGCTACGACACTACGTTCGGGTGAATGTGCTCAAGCGGCCTTCCGCGTGGCGCAGGGCCTGGGCCACGGGAAACGGCCGGTCACGGGCCGTCCGGCGACTCCTCCGACCCGCAGGACCCACGAGGTGCCGCCCGCCCCGGCGGTCAGACCGGCACCTCGACGTAGGTGCGGCCGGCCGGGGCCGCCACCGCGGTACCGCCGGTCGCCTCGGCCAGCCAGGTGTGGAAGTCCGCCGCGTCCGGCTCCGGCACGCCCACCTCGATCCGCACCCCGGTTGCCTCGTAGGCCAGGTCGGTCACCGCGTACCCGGCCGCCCGCAGGTCGTTCTCCACCCGCCCCGCCCGGACGTGGTCCACCGTCACCGCGAGCAGCGCGACCGGCCGGCGCTCCAGCAGGCCGATCTCGTCCACGGCCTCCGACACCGCGTTCCCGTACGCCCGCACCAGGCCGCCCGCACCGAGCTTGATCCCGCCGAAGTACCGGGTGACCACGGCGACGGTGTCGGTCAGCCCGCGCCGGCGCAGCACCTCCAGCATCGGCACCCCGGCCGTGCCGCCGGGTTCGCCGTCGTCGCTGGAACGCTCACGGCGCTGCTCGTCGCCGACCACGAAGGCGGTGCAGTTGTGCCGGGCGTCCCAGTACTGCTTGCGGATGCCGGCGATGAAGGCCTGCGCCTCCTCCTCGTCGACGACCCGGGCGAGGTGGCAGATGAACCGGGACTTCTTGATCTCGATCTCGTGGCTGCCGGCCCGCCGGATGGTGAGGTACGGCCTGGCGGTGGGCTCCGGCGTGGCGGACATGGTGCGGGGGTCCTCCCGAGGACGGCGAAGGCTGGCGGCGCGCGCCCCGGGGCACCGGGGCGGCACCGCCAGCCTAGTTGGCGCGCGGCGGGAGGGGTCAGCCGCCGGGTTCGGCAGCCGGTTGGACGGCCGGTTCGACGGTCGGCCGCGATGCCGGCCGCCGGTGGGTCAGCGGCCGGCCAGGGCGTTCAGCCGCTCGCGGTCCAGGCCGGTCAGCGCGGTGACCTCGGCGAGGTCGACGGCGCCGCAGTCCAGTCCGCGCAGCAGGTAGCCGCTCAGCGCCCGGGCGGTGGCCGGCTCGTCCATCACGTCGCCGCCCGTCCTGGCGACGTACGCGGAGAGCCGGGCGGCGGAGGCCGCCAGGCCCTCGCGGTAGAAGGAGTAGACGGCGGCGTAACGGGTCGGCAGGTGCGCCGGGTGCATGTCCCAGCCCTGGTAGTAGGCACGGGCCAGCGAGCGGCGGACCAGGCCGTGGTGGAGCTTCCAGGCGGCGTGCACCTGCTCGGTGGAGCCGGTCGGGACGACGTTGGTCGAGCCGTCGGAGAGCCGTACCCCGGTGCCGGCGGCCGCCACCTGCATGACCGCCTTGGCGTGGTCGGCGACCGGGTGGTCCATGCTCTGGTGGGCCGCGCTGACGCCGCAGGCGGCGCTGTAGTCGAAGGTCCCGTAGTGCAGGCCGGTGGCGCGTCCCTCGGCGGCCCCGATCATCCGGGCGACGGTGGCCCGGCCGTCCGGACCGAGGATCGCCTGGGTGGTCTCGATCTGGATCTCGAAGCCGATCCGGCCCGCGGGCAGTCCGGCCCGGCGCTCGAAGTCCTCCAGCAGCCGGACCAGCGCGGTGACCTGCTCGGCGTAGGTCACCTTGGGCAGCGTCAGGACCAGGCCGTCCGGCAGCCCGCCGTTGGCCAGCAGGGTGGCCAGGAAGAGCTCCAGGGTGCGGATGCCGCGGGCCCGGACCGGGGCCTCCATGCACTTGATCCGGATGCCGAGGTACGGCGGGGCGCAGCCCTCGGCCACCGCCGCGGTGACCAGTTCGGCGGCGCGGACGGCGGCCGCGTCCTCCTCGGCGTCGGGGCGGGGGCCGTAGCCGTCCTCGAAGTCGATCCGCAGGTCCTCGACCGGCTCGCGCTCCAGCTTGGCGCGGACCCGGGCGTGCACGTCCGCGAGCAGCTCGTCGTCGGTCACACCGAGGGCGCGGGCCAGCTCGGCGGGGGTGGCGGCATGGCGGTCGAAGGCCTCCAGGGCCTGGCGGCCCCACTCCCGCACGGTGTCGGCGCCGAAGGCGTCGGCCGGGACGTAGACGGTGTGCACCGGCTGCCTGGTCCCGGGCTCCCCCGGGTAACGGCGCGCCAGATCGGCGTCCACCGGGGCGAGCAGCGCCTCCACGGCGGCGCGGGCCGCGGTGGAGAAGGAGGGCCCGTCCGTCGGCCCGCTTCCGTCGACCCCGACCCGCGTCATCCGCACTCCTCCATGTCGAACCAGCGCTTCAACAATTTGTTGAGGCGAAGGTAGCTCCGGCGGGATCGGGCGTCAATGGCCGCCCGAGCCCCGGACGGCGGCGGCCGCGGTCAGTCCCTCCCGGCGGCGGCGTAGCGGTCGCGCAGCTCCGGGAAGAGCTCAGCGACCTCCTTGGGGTGGACCGAACCGTCCGGGCCCTTGCCGGTGACACCGAACTCCCTGGTCAGCCAGTCGGCGAGGCGCTGGGGATCGGGCTGGTGGCCGTGGATGTCCATGTACGAGACGAGCGCCTCGTAGGCGACGTCCGGGTCGAGGCGAGCGGGCGCCGGTGGGAATCCGAGCTGCTCGGCATGCACGGGCTGCTCGGCCGGGACCGACTGCTCGGGCTCGGCGGGCTGCTCGGGCTCGGCGGGCTGCTCGGGCTGCTGCTGAGGGCCGGTCGCCTGCTGGGCCTGCGGACCGGTCGCGGGCGCGGCGGCGGGAACGGGCTCCTCGGCAGCCGGGCGCGGGGGCTTGAACCAGGGCGAGGCCTGCCCGGGCACCCGCCCGCCCGGGGCGGCGTCGGCCGGGTGGCCGGTGGTGCGGACCGGGCGCTCGGTCCAGACGTTCAGCTCCTCGCCACGCGGCTGCGCGACAGCGTCGGCCGCCTCGTCCGGTTCCTGGGCGGCCCGCAGCCTGACGGCGGCCAGCTTCGCGAGCATCGGTGCGGCGACCTCGGCGGACATCGGCGCGACGGCCGCGGGCACCGGAGCCGGAGCCTGTTCGGGCTGAGCTTGTTCGGGCTGAGCTTGTTCGGGCTGGGCCTGCTGGACCTGCGGCGCCTGTTGCGGCTGCGGTACCTGCTGGGTCCGCTCGGACTGCTGGGGCTGCGGGGGCTGCTGGACCTGCTGGGGCTGCGGGGAGTGGGCCTCGACAGCCGGGGCGATGGCCGCGGCGACACGATTCTCCTGGACGCCGATCCCCTGCACCTCCTGCTCCGTCAGCGTCTCCCCGGCCTCGACCTCACGGCCCTCGTCATCCAGCCGGTCGAGCAGCGACGGGTCCAGCGGCACGCCGAACTTGGCGAGCTTGAGCGGCAGCAGCGCCTGGATCGGCGCCGAGCGGCGCCAGCCACGGCCGTACCGGAAGCGCAGCTGCGCCCGGTAGACCAGCCGGTTCTGCTCGAGTCGGATGACCTCCTCGTAGGAGCGGAGCTCCCAGAGCTTCATCCGCCGCCAGAGCCGGAAGGTCGGCACCGGGGAGAGGATCCAGCGCATCACCCGGACCGACTCCATGTGGCGGTCCGCCGTGATCGCGGCGATCCGGCCGACCGCGTGCCGCGAGGCCTCGACCACGACCACGAAGAGCACCGGGATGACGGCGTGCATCCCCATGCCCAGCGGGTCGCCCCAGGAGGCGGCCGCGTTGAAGGCGATGGTGGCGACGGTCAGCAGCCATGCGGTCTGCCGCAGCATCGGGAAGGGTATTCGCAGCCAGGTCAGCACCAGGTCGAGCGCGAGGAGCACGACGATGCCGGCGTCCACGCCGATCGGGAAAGCATAGGAGAAGGCGCCGAAACCCTTCTCCTCGGCCAGCTCGCGCACCGCGTTGTACGAGCCCGCGAAGCCGATGCCCGAGATGATGCAGGCACCGGCCGCGACCAGGCCGAGCAGGCCCCGATGGGCCTTGGTGAGCGTTGGGCGTGCCATTACGTCTATCAACCCCTGGATGTCGGCTGCTGCCGTACGCTGCCACGACTGCCGGGTCCCGCTGGTCGGGCCGCCGGACGGCTGGGCAACCTCCGGGCTCGGCCCACCGGAGTTTACTCGTACACGTGTTTAAGCGTTCCCACAGCCTGGAGTGTCACGGTGAGCTGCCCGACACCGGCCCCGGCACCGTGCGGAGCTGCGCCGGAGGCCGGACCGGATCGTCAGCGGGTCTGCCCCGCCGTGCCGTTGAGGTAGGCCAGTACGGCCAGCACCCGGCGGTTGGCGTCCTCGTCGGGGGCGAGTTCGAGCTTGCTGAAGATGTTGGCGATGTGCTTGGCCACCGCACCGTCGCTCACCGAAAGTCGGGCGGCGATCGCCGAGTTGGAACAGCCCTCGGCCATCAGTTCCAGCACCTCGCGCTCGCGCGGGGACAGCCGCAGCAGCGGACCGGGCCGGCGCGAGGTGGTCTGCATCAGCTTGGCGATCACGTCCGGGTCCATCGCCGTGCCGCCCGCCGCCACCCGGCGGACCGCGTCGATGAACTGCCCGGCGTTGAACACCCGGTCCTTCAGCAGATAGCCGATCCCTCCGGTGCCGTCGGCCAGCAACTCCCGCGCGTAGAGCTGCTGGACGTGCTGCGACAGCACCAGCACCGGCAGGCCCTGGATCTCCCGCCGTGCCTTGAGCGCGGCCTGCAAGCCCTCGTCGGTGAGCGTCGGGGGCAGCCGGACGTCGACCACGGCCACGTCCGGGCGGTGGGTCAGCAGCGCCTCCAACAGCTCGGGACCGGTCTCCACCGCCGCCGCGATAGTGAAGCCGTGCGCTTCCAACAGCCGGATCAGGCCTTCGCGGAGGAGATAGAGATCCTCGGCGAGGACAACTCGCACGGCAACTCCAAGGTGATGGTGGTGGGTCCGCCCGACGTGCTGTCGATGGAGAGGACACCGTCGAAGGTACCCAATCGCTTCTCGATCCCGCGCAGTCCGGTCCCCCGTGACGGGTCCGCCACCCCCACGCCGTCGTCCGTCACCGTGACCCGCAGGCAGCCGGCCCGGTAGAGGATGTCCACCCATACCTGGTCCGCCCCCGAGTGCTTGGCCGCGTTGGCCAGCAGCTCGCAGATGCTGAAGTACACGGCGGCCTCCACCGGGGCCGGCGGCCGGTCCGGCAGGCTCACGCAGACCTCGGTCGGCAACGCGCTGTCCAGCGCCAAGGCCCGGACGGCGTCGCCCAGCCCACGCTCGGCGAGCACCGGCGGGTGGATGCCGCGCACCAGGTCCCGCAGCTCCTGGAGCGCCCGGGCCGAGGACTGCCGGGCCTCGGCGAGGAGCTCGCGCGCGGCCTCCTGGTCGGTGTCCATCAGGTGCTCGATGGTGCCCAGCGTCATGCCGATCGCGACCAGTCGTGCCTGGGCGCCGTCGTGCAGGTCCCGCTCGATCCGCCGCAGCTCGGCCGCCTGGTTGCCCACCGCGTCCGCCCGCGTCTCGGTCAACTCGGCCACCCGCCTGGTCAGCTGGGCGTGCGTCGCCCGGCCGTCCTGGTCCAGCACCCGGCGGGCCGCCTCCGCGTACAGCCGCACCGCGAACGGCGCCACGAGTATCCCGACGACGATCATCGCGGCCCCGAGCACCACGCTCAGCAGGATGGACGCCATCCGACCGCTCAACGGACCCAAGTCGGACGCGGGAACCGGCCCCGACAGGATGTAGGCGGCTCCCAGCCCGAGCAGCACGGCCACCGGGCCGACCAGGGCCACCGCGAGGAACGGGTTCACCACCATCCAGAGCAGCTCGGCACGGGTGGTCCGGTCCCGCAGGCCCCAGTGGAGCACCTGCGCGTACTTCGCCACCGTCCGCGAGCGGTGGTAGGTGTAACCCGTCCACCAGTGCCCGCGACCGTCCAACTCCAGCTCCGGACGAGGCTCGTAGGTGGTCGGCAGCCGTATGCCGAACCAGCGCTCCAGCTGACCGCGGGTGCGGTCGGCGACGCTGCGGACGAGGAAGGCGGCCACCAAGGAACCGGCGGACGCCGCCACCAGGAGCGCAGCGAGGATCGCCGGAGAGTAGTTCTGGAGGATCTGTGCCGCGATCACCCCGGAGAGAACGGCTGCCGCCACCGGCAGGACGAACCCCGGCACTGCGGCCAGCAGCACCAGGACCAGCCGTGTCAGGCCCTCACCGCCGGCCGCGAAGGCAGCCCGGGCCTGCGCACGTACGGACGTGCCGCTCGTACGACTCACTGTTGTCACGGGAAGCTCCTGAGGCCGGTACCGATCGTCCTCCATCAGTGTTCACGAACCACCCGCCACCGGCACTGGCCATGGCACCCCAATTCCGGGGTAGACCTAGGACCACCTGCTGGTGGACAAAGTGACACCGGCGGGTGAGATGATCCGGAAATGCGAAGAACCCCCATCCGGGACGCGGATGGGGGTTCTTCTGAAGAATTGTTCGGCGGCGTCCTACTCTCCCACAGGGTCCCCCCTGCAGTACCATCGGCGCTGTAAGGCTTAGCTTCC
>NZ_JBIWNZ010000037.1:0-76567 GCF_044767505.1 Kitasatospora sp. NPDC101235 | reverse complement strand
TAGGCCGCCATCGGGGTGACCGGGCTGATGACCAGCGCGGTGCCGGACAGGTCGACGCCGAAGCCGGAGATCAGCGACTTCAGGCCGGCCGCCAGGCCGATGCCGGCCCCGAGGCCGAGGGTGGAACCGACGACGCCGAGCAGCAGCGCCTCGGTGAGCACCGACCGCAGCACCTGGCCGCGTCCGGCGCCGATGGCGCGCAGCAGGCCGAGTTCGCGGGTGCGCTGGGCGACCAGCATGGAGAAGGTGTTGAGGATCAGGAAGATCCCGACCAGGACGGCGAGTCCGGCGAAGCCGAGCAGGGCCGTGGTCACCACGCTGAGGAAGGAGCTGATCTGCTGGGCGGCGGTGGTGGCCTGCTGTTCCTTGGTGGCCACCGAGTAGCCGTCGCCGAGCGCGGCCTTGATCGCCGTCTGGGCGGCGGTGTGGCTGGTGCCGGGGGCGGTGTCGACGGTGATGCCGGTGAACTGGTCGGGCTTGCCGAGCAGTTGCTTCTGTGCGGTGGCGGTGTCGAGGTAGGCCATGGTCACGCCGGGGTTGCCGGACTCGAAGGTGACGGTGCCGACCAGCGTGCCGGGAGTGGAGCCGGCCGGGGTGAGGATGTGCAGCGGGTCGCCGAGGCGGATGTTCTTGTGCCGGGCGCTGGCCTGGTCGAGGACGATCTCGCCGGCCTTGGTGGGGGCGTGGCCCTGGGCGAGGTGGACCTGGGGGTCGTCGTACCAGTTCTGGCCGAGCGTCGGTGCGCCGGTGGTGGGGCCGACGGGCTTGCCGTCCTTGTCGACGACGGTGAGGTTCTGCAGGCTCACCTGGCCGTGGGCGGCCTTGATGCCCGGGACGGCGGCGACCTTGGCGACGGCGGCGGCGGGCAGGGTCGGGGTCTCGCCGGACAGGCCGCGGTCCTCGACCTCGGGGGTGAAGGCCTGCTTCGGCTTGACCGTGACGTCGGCGGCGGTGGAGCCGGCGATGTCGGTGAAGGCGACGTTGATGGTGTCGGAGAACACCAGGGTGCCGGAAACGAAGGCCACGCCGAGCAGGACGGCGAGGGTGGACAGCGCCATGCGGCCCTTGTGGGCGAGGAAGTTGCGGATGCCGGCCTTGATCATCGTCAGCTGGTCCGTCCGGCGCCGTCGAACTTGCGCATCCGGTCGAGAACGGAGTCGGCCGTCGGGTCGAGCAGTTCGTCGACGATCCGCCCGTCGGCGAGGAACAGGACGCGGTCGGCGTAGGAGGCGGCGACCGGGTCGTGGGTGACCATCACGATGGTCTGCCCGAGGTCGTCCACCGACGCGCGCAGGAAGCCGAGCACCTCGGCGCCGGCCCGGGAGTCCAGGTTGCCGGTGGGCTCGTCCGCGAAGACGATCTCCGGCTGGCTCGCCAGCGCGCGGGCGCACGCCACGCGTTGCTGCTGACCGCCCGACAACTCGGCCGGACGGTGCGTGAGGCGCCCGGCCAGGCCGACGGTGTCGACGACCTTGTCCACCCAGGCCTGGTCCGCCTTGCGGCCGGCGATGTCCATCGGCAGGGTGATGTTCTCCAGCGCCGTCAGGGTGGGCAGCAGGTTGAACGCCTGGAAGATGAAGCCGATCTTGTCGCGGCGCAGCTGGGTGAGGTGCTTGTCCCTGAGTCGGGTGGTCTCGGTGTCACCGATGAAGACCTGCCCGCCGGTCGCGGTGTCCAGCCCGGCCAGACAGTGCATCAGGGTGGACTTGCCGGAGCCGGAGGGACCCATGATCGCGACGAACTCACCGCGCGGCACGGACACGGTGACCGCGTCCAGGGCGACCACCCGGGTCTCGCCGGAGCCGTACGCCTTGGTCAGGCCCTCGGCACGGGCCGCGACGGCCTGTTGCGACGTTGCTGTGCTCAACGCACATCCTCCTGGGTTCGCTGCCCCGGCACGCGTCGGTCGCGTGGGCATGGCAGACTCTGGGCAGACAGCAGCTTCTACGAGAGAACGTAGAACTTCTACGTGGAATGTAGAAGATGACACGAGAGGTGACCAACTCCGTGGGCGTACACGAACCCACCGCAGCCACGGGACGGGGCAGGGGCGAACTGGAGGCCCAGGTCCTCACCGCCCTGCAGCAGGCGGCCCCGGAGGCGCTGACCCCGGGCGAGGTGCTCGAACGGGTCGACGCCCGGCTGGCGTACACCACCGTCGTCACCGCCCTCACCCGCATGCACGACAAGGGCCTGCTGAGCCGCGCCAAGCGCGGCCGGGCCTTCGCCTACACCGCCGCCACCGACAACTCGGGAATGACAGCCCGCACGATGCGCCGGGTCCTGGACGGCGGCAGCGACCGCGAGGCCGTCCTGACCCGCTTCGTCGACGAACTCTCCGACGCCGACGAGGACTTCCTGCGCCGGCTCCTGGAACCGGGGAAGTAGGGCCCGCCGGGTGCACGTCGCCGTCTATCTGCCACTGCTGTTCCCTCTGCTCGCCGGACTCGTCGCCCGGCCGGTCGGCGAGAAGCTGCCACCCCGCCCGGCGACTTGGCTGCTGGCCGTCGGCGCCCTGGTGCTCGCCACCGGGAGCACGGCGGTCCTCGGCATGCTCGCGATCACCGGCCTGATCCGCATCCCGCTCCTGGCCCGGCTCGCCCAGGACCACTGGTCGCCGTACGCGGCCCAGCACCACGACCCCGCGTCGTTCTCCATGGCCGTGCTCGCCGGTGTACTGCTCGCCGCCGTGGCGACACTGGCGGGCCGGATGCTGTGGCGGCGTGCCCGCACCCTTGCCCGAGCCGCGCGCGAGGCGGCCTGCCTGCCCGGCCGCGACCAGCTCGTCGTCGTCGACGACCCGGCCGCCGAGGCGTACGCCATCCCCGGGCGCCCGGGCCGGATCGTCGTCTCCACCGGCATGCTGGACGCCCTCGACCCCGTCGAGCACCAGATCCTGCTCGCCCACGAGCGCGCGCACCTGACCCACCGCCACTACCTGTTCGTCGCCCTCGCCCAGTTCGCCGCCGCCGCGAACCCGGTCCTGCGCCCGCTGGCCACGACCGTCACCTTCACCGTCGAGCGCTGGGCCGACGAGAGCGCCGTCGCAGCCGTGGGCGACCGCGAGCGGGTCGCCCGCACCGTCGGCAAGGCCGCCCTCGCCGCCCGCCGCACCCGGGCCCGCAGCCGCATCCCCGCAGCAGCCCTCGGCCTGCTCGGACGCCTTCGCCCGGCCACGCTCGGCGCCGTGCCACGCAGGGTCACCGCCCTGCTCTCCCCCGCCCCGCGCCACCACATCTGGTCCGCCGCCACTCTCGCCGGCCTCGCCGCCTCGACCGCCCTCTGCGCGGCCGAGGCCGCCCACGACCTGGAGGCACTCCTGGAGCTGGCCAAGCATGCGGCCACGGGCAGTTGACGGACCCCGGTTCGAGGACGTTCAGCCGTACCGGGCCCATCGCTCGGGAACCTCGCCCTCCCGAAGCCCGGGGTTGCCGGTTCGCACGAAAACTGCTCCGTTCCTCAGGGGCTCCGATACCCCTCGGTCCCGAGGTGGCCGGCGCCGCCATATCCCAAGGCCGGGGGCGGCACTGGCCTCCGGCACCAGGACGGCGTCGGCCGGCTGCGGACCCGGCCCGCAAGCACGCGCCGGTATCCATGCGTGCGACCGATGCCCTGGAGATGACACATATGGCGTATGTGGAAGTATGGGATATATGGCACTTGGTGCTGAAGCCAGGCGAGAGGAGCGCATCATGATTGCCAAGCTGCTCAGCAAGCTGTTCTTCACCCGCCACTACGGCGCGTACGGCGAACACGACTGGACCTGACGGAAATGCCGGCGAACGCCCTCGGGCGTCCGTCGGCTCCCGTCCACGCCGCCGACGACATCGGCCCGGACGGGTAAGAGGGTCAGGGACGATCTCATGGGCCGCATGAACGAGCCACCCCGGCTGCCCGAAGGCAGCTTCGCGGCCTGGAGCCGCGACCGGCTGGCGGTCGCGCGCCGTGGCGCTGACGAGTGCGGAGACGTCTGGCAGCTGGAGCCGGGCGTCTACGTCACCGCTACGACCGGGCCGTGCGAAGCAGTCCTGCGCCGCGAGCAGGACTTCCCCAAGCCACCCTCGCCCCTCTTCCCGCCGTTGAAGCGGGCGAGCGGAGCACCGACGTCTGAGGAGCGGACCAACGCTCACGCCGCGCGCATGCGCGGACTACGCCCCCAGGCGGTCGCAGCCCGGATCGGTGAGATCGCGCCAGGGACCGCTCGATTCGCCGACCAATGGCCCACCGGCGAGGACGTCGAGATCCTGCCCCCGGTCCGGCACGCCCTGGCGGAGATCGGCGTGCGGTACCTCTTCTCCGAGGACGCACCCACCCTGCTGCCCTTGGCCTCACAGCTCTTCCAGGCCCGGGAGTTGCTCGTACGCCCCTCGCGCTGGGTGTGGCCGCGATGGATCCCCACACCGGCACGACGGTTCCGCACCCGACAGCAAGTCGCCTTCACCGACGCGCTGCGGCCCATCGTCCGCCGGCGCCGTTCATCGGGCCGCCTCGGTGACGACGTGCTGGGGCAGATGCTCCGGCCCTCCCCCCGCTACGGCCTGCTGCCGGAAGAGGCCATCCTCGACAGTCTCCCCGGAATCACCGTCGCCACCTTCGAGACACCTTCGCGGGCGGCCGGATGGATCCTGCTCCACCTGGCCCGGTACCCGCAGGCGGCGTCCCGCGTCGCGGAAGAAGCCGCCCTGCTGCCCGCGGACCCGGCCGCGACGACCAGCACCCACCTCGACAGCCTGCGATACACCCAGGCACTGGTACGCGAGGTGCTCCGACTGCACCCCCCGAGCTGGCTCCTGACCCGGCGTGCCATCCAACGGACCCAGCTCGCCGGCTACACCATCGACGCCGGGTCCACCGTTCTCGTCTGCCCCTACACCGCCCACCGCGACGCACGGGAACACTCCGAACCGGACCGGTTCCGGCCCGAACGCTGGCTCGACGATGCGGGCTCGCCGGCGAAACCCGGGGCCTTCCTCTCCTTCGGTACCGGGCCGCACGGCTGCGAGGGAGCAGCTCTGGCCATGGCCGTGCTGACGCTCCTGACCGCGCAGACCGCCCGCCGCTACCACGTGAGCGAGCCGCCCGGACCGGAACCCGGCTACCAGGTCACCACCTTCGGAGGTCTCGCCACTGAAGGCCTGCGCCTGCGCGCCACCTCGCGCGGCTGAGGGCGGTCCTGCTCTCGGAGATGCCACACCCTGTGTGAGATCAGCCCTCGTCGTCCTCGGCCGGGGCCGGGACCGGGGCGCGGGCCCGGCCACCGGGAGGCGGATGACTCCAGTGTGTCGACGACCGGTTCGCGGGGCTACTCCCCTTCTTCGAGCCGGGCGGCGTGGTCCACGCCGGGCACCTTCGGGGTGCCGCAGCAGCAGCCCCGGCAGACGGTGACGGTGCACCGGGCCGCCGCCCCCTTCACGGGGGCGACGGCCTTCCTGCTTCGACGGCTCACCGGCCGCCCTCGGCACGGGCCTTGGTCCAGGCGGCCTCGCGCAGCAGCCGCAGGCCGTTGAGGCCGACGATCACGGTCGAGCCCTCGTGGCCGAGCACGCCCAGCGGCAGCGGCAGGGTGGCGACCAGGTCCCAGACGACCAGCACCGAGATGAACACCGAGGCGATCACCAGGTTCTGCACCACGAAGCCGCGGGCCCGCCGGGAGAGTGCCACCACGGCGGGGACGGTGGCGAGTTCGTCGCGCACGATCACGGCG
Organism: Kitasatospora sp. NPDC101235; assembly: GCF_044767505.1. Taxonomy (NCBI): domain Bacteria; kingdom Bacillati; phylum Actinomycetota; class Actinomycetes; order Kitasatosporales; family Streptomycetaceae; genus Kitasatospora; species Kitasatospora sp. NPDC101235. Next base: position 70,863 of record NZ_JBIWNZ010000037.1, on the reverse strand, counting down.
TCGGCGGTCTCCAGGGCCAGGTCGGAGCCGGCCCGGCCCATCGCGATGCCGGTGTGGGCGGCGGCAAGCGCGGGCGCGTCGTTGACGCCGTCGCCGATCACCAGCACCTTGCGCCCGGCCGTCGCCTGCTCGCGGACGGCAGCGACCTTGTCCTGCGGCAGCAGAGCGGCCCGCACCTCCGTGACGCCGACCTCGGCCGCGAGGTGGGCGGCGGCACGCGGGTTGTCACCGGTGAGCAGCATGGGCGTGCGGCCGGTGAGCCCGGTCAGGGCGGTCACGGTCTCGGCGGCGTCGGGGCGCAGCCGGTCGGCGATCCCGAGCACACCGACCGGGACGCCGTCCGCCTCCACCAGGACGGCGGTGCGGCCGGCCTCCTCCAGCTCGGCGGCGATGACGGCGGCGCGGGCGGAGGCCGCGTCCGTACGGCCGTTGATCAGCCGCGTCGGTGCACCGACCGCGATGGTGCGGCCTTCGACCGTGGCGGTGATGCCGACGCCCGGGGTGGAGGCGAAGTGCTCGGCGTCGGCCAGGGCGAGGCCCCGGGTGCGGGCCGCGTCGACGACGGCGCGGGCCAGCGGATGCTCGCTGGGGTGCTCGGCCGCGGCGGCGAGCGCCAGCAGATCCTCCTCGGTGAGGCCGGAACCGGTGAGGGGACGGACGTCGGTGACGCGCGGGGTGCCCTCCGTGAGCGTGCCGGTCTTGTCCAGCGCGACGGCGTCGACCTGGCCGAGGCGCTCCATCACGACGGCGGACTTCACCAGCACGCCGTGGCGTCCGGCGTTGGCGATGGCGGAGAGCAGCGGCGGCATGGTGGCCAGCACCACCGCGCACGGGGAGGCGACGATCATGAAGGTCATCGCGCGCAGCAGCGAGCCGGTGAAGGCCGCGCCGAAGGCGAGCGGGACGGCGAAGACGGCGAGAGTCGCGATGACCATGCCGATCGAGTAGCGCTGTTCGACCTTCTCGATGAAGAGCTGGGTGGGCGCCTTGGTCTCGGAGGCCTCCTCGACCATGGCGACGATCCGGGCGATCACCGAGTCGGAGGCGTCCCGATCGACCCGGACCCGCAGTGCGCCGTTGCCGTTGAGGGTTCCGGCGAAGACCTCGTCCCCGGTCTCCTTGGCCACGGGCAGCGGCTCGCCGGTGATGGTGGCCTGGTCGACCTCGCTCGCACCGTCGAGAACCTTGCCGTCGGCACCGATCCGCTCACCGGGACGCACGAGGACGGTGTCACCGACCGCGAGCTCCTCGGTGGGCACGGTCTCCTCGCCGCCGTCGGGCAGCAGCCGGGTGGCGGTGGCCGGGGCGAGGTCGAGCAGTCCGCGCACCGAGTCGGCGGTACGGGCGGTGGCCAGCGCCTCCAGGGCGCCGGAGGTGGCGAAGATGACGATCAGCAGCGCGCCGTCCATCACCTGCCCGACCGCCGCGGCCCCGAGCGCGGCGACGATCATCAGCAGGTCGACGTCGAGGGTCTTCTCGCGCAGCGCCTGCAACCCCGCCCACGCCGGCTCCCACCCGCCGGTCGCGTAGGCGAGGGCGTACAGCGGGCCCCAGGCCCAGGCGGGGGCGCCGGTCAGCTGGAGCGGCAGCGCGATCAGGAACAGCACCGTCGCGGCGGCGGCCCAGCGGGCCTCGGGCAGTGCGAAGACCCGCGTGCGGCGGCGCGGGGCGGCATCCGAACGAGGCGCGGCCGTGGGCGCGGGGCGCTCGATCAGGGTGGAGGACATGGCAGAGGAACCCTTCAGGGCAGGGCAGGACCGACGACCCATCCACCATACATGAACATATGAACGCTCCTTCATTTATGAGTTGTAGTATTGCCCCCATGGGTCATGGAGCCGCTCCCGCCACCGCCGTCCCGCGCACGCGCCTGGACGCAGCCAGCGCCGCCCGGGTGGCCACCACCCTGCAGGCCCTGGCCACCCCCTCCCGCCTGCTGATCCTCTCCCGCCTGCGCGAGGGCCCCTGCGCCGCCACCGAACTCGCCACCGAGGTCGGCATGGAGCAGTCCGCCTGCTCCCACCAACTGCGACTGCTCCGCAACCTCGGCCTCGTCGTCGGCACCCGCCAGGGCCGCTCGGTCGTCTACGCGCTCTACGACAACCACGTCGCCGAACTCCTCGACCAGGCCGTCTACCACATCGAGCACCTGCGCCTCGGTCTCAGCGATGCCGCCGACATGCAGGACGAGGACGAAGCGGTCCAGGGCCCGACGCACTGACCGCCCGCAGCGGCGGTTCAGACCTGGGCGGCGCGGCGGACGATCAGCATGTCCTGGGTGTGGCCGATGGCGTAGCCGTCGGCGGGGAGCGCGAAGTGGTCCTGGACGTAGGCGGTCAGGGCCGCACGGGAGGGGCGCGGGTCGAGGGAGGCCAGGTCGGCGACGTTGACCATGAACTCGGCGACGTCCACCGCCTCGGCGAGGTGGGGCGTGCGGTAGTGGAGGTCGAGGGTTTCGAGGGCGTAGCCGTGCTCCGGGTGCCGTTCACGCAGGCGGTCGGCGAGCGGGCCGAGGTCGTAGCGGACGCCGGTGAAGTGCGCGGCCATCCGCATGCAGGGGCTCTCCGGGTTCTGGAGCACGACCAGGAGGGTGCCGCCGGGGGCCGTCCAGTCCAGGGCGCGGGTGACGGTGCCGAGCCAGTCCGCCTCGGGCACGTAGTAGAGCACGTGGGAGAGGTGGACGAGGTCGCCCTGCTCGGGCGGGCGGACCCGGTCGAGCGGCTCCGGGAGGACCAGGGCCTCGGGGCAGGCCGTACCGAGCTTCTCGCGCATCGCGGCGCTGGGCTCCACCGCGATCGTCCGGTCGAAGGAGCGGCTCAGGTAGGCGGTGGTGCGGCCGTCTCCCGCGCCGAGGTCCAGCAGGACGCGGCGGTGCGGCAGGGCGTCCGCGATCTCGCCCAGCCAGGTGTGGGTGATCCGCTTCTCGTCCGTGCCGGCGAGGAACAGTTCGAACGCCCGGCGGTAGTCGGCGCTCGCCACGTCCAGCACCCGGACCGGGTCCGCGTCCTGCGCCCTCGTCTCCACCTGTCGGCCTCCCCTGTTGACGGCGTGTCGGGTGGCGCCATTGCACCGCGCGGGCGCGGCACGGGGGTGCAGGGACGTTGCTGCCCGCGTGTCGCTCTGGCCCCTCAGCTGCCGAGGGGCACCCTCACCAGCCCCGTTTAATCGGTGGCCGGGGCTTCGCGGCCGCTCCTACAGTGGCCGCCGGATCAAGAACGCCCAGGGAGCCGGACATGCGTGTGCACTACCCCCGGACGCCGCATCTGCCCTGGTCACCGGGCGCCGCGGCGGACGACGTACGGACCGGGGACCTGTCCGCGCTGGCCGGCGCCGAGGTCGTCGTCACCGAGAAGCTCGACGGCGAGAACACCACGCTCTACCGCGACGGCCTGCACGCCCGCTCGCTGGACTCCGGCCACCACTCCTCCCGTGCCTGGGTGAAGGGCCTCCAGGGCCGGATCGCCCCACGCATCCCGGACGGCTGGCGGATCTGCGGCGAGAACCTGTTCGCCCGGCACTCGATCCCGTACACCGACCTGGAGAGCTGGTTCTACGGCTTCTCGGTCTGGACGACCGGGCCCGCCGGCCAGGACCGCTGCCTGGACTGGGACGACACCGTCCGCTTCCTGCGCCGCCTCGGCATCCCCGCCCCTCGGGTGCTGTGGCGCGGCCGCTACGACGAACGGGCCCTGCGCGCCCTGCGGTTGGACCTCGACCGGCAGGAGGGGTACGTGGTGCGGACGGTCCGGGGCTTCCCCCGGGCCGAGTTTGGCGAGCGGGTCGCCAAGTGGGTCCGCCCGCGGCACGTGCGCACCGGCACCCACTGGATGCACGCCGCGGTGGTGGAGAACGGGCTCGGCCCGAGCTCCGCGCTCTGGGCCGTACGCTCCGGTGCGCTACCCGAACCTGCCGCCCTCGCGGCCGCCCTGAACCTTCCCGAACTCGACTGTTCAGCAGAGGAGTTGGCCGAGGTCTCGGCCCGGCTGGACGAACTGGGCCGGGGCGGGGACAGCCGGCTCGCCGGCGTGCTCGCCACCGCGCTGCGCACCGCCCGCCGCCAGTCGCTGGCGCCGCGGCTGGCCGGCCCGCTCGGCCTGCCGCTCGCCCGACGGGTCGCCGACCTGGTCGGGCTGCACCCCGCCCTCCAGCAGCCGCACCCGGACGAGGAGCGCCGCGCCGGGCTGGTCCGGCTCTCGGCCGCCGCCGACCTCGGGGTGCTGCACGCCGTCGCCGCGACCGCCGCCCCGGGACGGGAGGAGCGCGAGCAGGTCGCCTGGTCTGCGCTGCACGCCGAGGACGCCGGGCTGCTCGACGAGGCACCGCTCGCCCGGTTGCGGACCGAGCTGCACGAGGCACTGGCCGGCCTGGACCGCGACGCCGCCGACCGCTGCTGGGCCCAGGCCCGTGAGGCGTACGCGCTCGGCCGGATCGCCACCGCCGAGGAGGCCGTGGCGGCCACCTGGCGCTGGCGCGACGGCCTCTTCCCCCGGTTGGTCCACCTGTGCGGCCCCTCCGGCAGCGGCAAGAGCAGCTTCGCGGCCGGGCTCACCGGCGTGGCCGCCAGGATCAGTCTGGACGACCTGCGCGCCGCCCGGGGCTCGCGCAGCGACCAGCGCGACAACGCCGAGGTGCTGCGCGAAGGGCTGGCCCGGCTGGACGCCGCCCTGGCCGCCGGAGACACCACCGGCGCCACCGTCGTCTGGGACGCCACTTCGCTCAACGGCCGGCAGCGCTCCCACGTCCACGCCGTCGCGCAGCGCCGCGACGCGCTGGTCACCCAGGTGGTGCCGGTGGTCGGCGAGGGCGAACTCCTGCGCCGCAACGCCGTCCGGCCGCACCCGGTGCCCGCCGAGGTGCTCACCGCACAGCTGCACCGCTTCGGCCCGCCCTACCCCGGCCAGGCGCACCGCACCTGGTACGTCGGCCCCGGTGGCACCGTGGAGGACACCGCGGGCACGCTGGACGAGCAGGAGGACTGATGCGCCCCATCGAACAGATCTGCCAGCGCATCCGCTGGGACGCCCGCTTCGACCCGGCCCGGTTCACCCTGGGCGTGCGCCAGCGCGACGACCGCACCGAGCGCGTCCCACTGGAGGCCTTCGCGGCCTCCGGTGAGATCCCCTGGCACCGGGTGCACTGGGTCGAGGCGGACGGCGTACGGGTCTGGGACCGCGCCTCGGGCGTGGACCTGCTCGACAGCACCGAGGCCGGGCGCCGCACCGACCCGCCCCTCCTGCCCACGCCCTTCTTCACCGCGACCACCCCGTACGCCTGGCACCGGGACGGCGGCTGGCGGCCCGCCGACGCCACCCGGGACGTCCCGACCACGGCCGCCCTGCGCGTGGTCACCTGGAACACCCTGTGGGACCGCTACGACGCCGACCGGATCGCCACCGCCCGGCGCCGCCCGCTGCTGCTCGCCGCGCTGGCGGCCGCCGACGCCGACGTCATCGCCCTCCAGGAGGTCGAGCCCGCCCTGGTCGCCCTGCTGCTGGCGGCCCCCTGGGTCCGCGCCGGGTACACCCTGGCCGCCGACCCACTCGGCCCGGAGGTCGGCGATCACGGCCTGCTGCTGCTCAGCCGGCTTCCGGTGCCGGCGGCCGGGCGGCACGTGCTGGGCCCGCACAAGGCCGTCACCGCCGTGTCGGTACGGACGGCGGGCGCGCCGCTGACCGTCGCCGCCGTGCACCTCAGCAGCGACCACTCCCCCGACGGCGCCGACCGCCGCCGGGCCGAACTCGCCAGACTGGCCGAGGGGTTGGCAGGAGTCGAGGGCGAGCTGCTGCTGCTCGGCGACTTCAACGACGGCCGTTCCGGACCGGCCGGCCCGGCCGCCGCGCTCGGCCTGCGGGACGCCTGGACGCAGGTGCACGGGCCGGCCGACGACACCCCCACCTTCGACCCGACGGCCAACCCGCTCGCCGCGGTCTCCTCGCTGACCGGCCGCCCAGGCCGCCTGGACCGCGTCCTGCACCGCGCCGGCGGCACCCGCGCCACCGCGGCCGTCCTGCTCGGCGACCGCCCGGCCGAGGACGGACTCCTGCCCTCCGACCACTACGGCGTGGCCGTCGACCTCACCCTCGACGGCGACGACGCCGGCGGCGGCGCACCCGAGGTCCTCGCCGCCGCACCCAGCGCCCGCACCGCCGTCGCCTGGCTGCCGCCCGAGGAACTGTGGCCGCCGATCCAGCGGCTGCGCGAGGCGTACGACCCTCAGCTGCGCCGCTGGCCCCCGCACGTCAACCTGCTGTTCGGCTTCGTCCCGGAGTCCGAGTTCGACCGCGCCCTGCCGCTGCTGGCCGCGGCCGCCGCCGAGGTCGCGCCGTTCACCGCGCGGCTGGAGGGCGTGCACACCTTCGGGCACCGCGAGGACGCCACCGTCTGGCTGGACCCGGCCGCCGCCTCCCCCACGCCCTGGGCGGCGCTGCGGCACGCGCTGGAGCGCCGCTTCCCCCGCTGCCGCGGCCGGGCGGAGGGCTTCACCCCGCATCTGACCCTCGGGCGCAGCGACGACCCGCAGCGCGTGGCCGCCGACTGCGCGGCCCGGCTCACCGGGCTACCGGCCCGGGTCGGCGAGCTGGTCGTGCTCTCCCGCCGGGGCGCCGAGCCGATGCGCCCGCGCGCGGTGGTCTCGCTGGGGACGGGCGGGACGCGGGCGGTGCCCGAGCAGCCGATCGCCTCGCCGGCCCCGGAGCCGGCTCGACGAACCGCCGCCGCCCGGGCGTTGGCCCGCCGCATCGCGGCTGCCCTGCCCGAGGGCGTGGTGCACACCGTCGGCTCCCGGCGGCTCGGCTGCCAGCTGGACGGCGCCGACCTGGACCTGGTGGCGGCGCTGCCCGGCCCCGCCGACCTGCCCGCCGTCCGCGCCCGGGTGGCCGCCGCGCTGCCGGAGGCCCGGCGGCTGCACGAGGTGCGCGGTGCCCGGGTGCCGGGACTGCGGTTGACCGCCGAGGGCCTGACGGTGGACCTCGTGGTGGTCTTCACCGGTCCGCTCGACCCGGCCCAAGCCGTCGACCGCCGTGCGGAGTTGGGCGAGGCGGAAGCCGTCGCGCTGAGCGCGGTCACGGACGCCGAGGCGATCCTGGCGGCGCTCGGCGCCCGGCACGCCACCTTCGTCCGGCTGGCGCGCCAGGTCAAGGCCTGGGCGCGGGCGCGCGGCCTGGACTCCGCGCCCTTCGGCCACGTCCCCTCGCTCGCCTGGTCGGTGCTGGCCGCCCGGACGGTCCTGGACGCGACCGGCGGCCCCGAGGACGACCTCTTCCAGCGCTTCACCGAGACCTGGGCCGGCTGGGACTGGCGCCGGCCCGTCGCCCTCACCACCGCCCCGACGCCTCCCCCGTCCGGCCCGCTCACCGTCCTCACCCCCTCCGCCCCGGTCCGCAGTTGCACCACCCAGGTCAGCGCCGACACCCGCGACCTGCTCACCGAGGAGCTCTTCCACGCCTGGGAACTGACCACCGAGAGCGCCGAAGGCCGCGAAGACCCCTGGCCCGCCCTGCTCGCCGCTCCCCCGCTGCACCGTCGGCACGCCGCCTGGGCCGTGGTCAGCACCGACGAGGAGTCGCTCGGCCTCGTCCGGGGCCGCATCCGCGCCCTGCTGACCGCCCTGGAGGAGGCCGGGGCCACCAGGCTGCACGCCTGGCCCCACCCGTGCCGGACCGCCGACGGCCGCGCCCACCTCCCGATCGGCCTCGGCCCCGCTCCGCTCCCCGCCGCCCGGCTCGCCCCGCTCGCCAAGGCCTGGTCCCGTTCCCTGCCCGGCGTCCGGGTCGAGCACGTCGACGGCGGCGGCGTCCCCACCCCGTCCCGCTGAACCACCCCGATCAACTGGACCACCCCCACCCACCGAACCACGCCGATCCACCGAACCACCCCTGCCCATCGGGCTCTTCTGGACAACCACCCCCAAAATTTGCCACGGTGAGGACCAGCGGCCCAGCCATCGATCATGCGGCCGAAGCCCCATGGGAGTTCCCCCGTGCCTTCCGCTGACTTCCCCGCCTTCTACCTCGGTCAGAGCGTGTTCTCCGACCCCGGCGCCCACCTCCCCCGTTACGCCGATCTCCCCGGCGGTCCGAGCCAACTCGCCCGGATCGCCCGCAACCTGATCATCCATCGTTTCGAAGGCGGGTTGTTCCACCATCCCATCCCGGCCGACCGGCTCCACCACGACGCCGAGACGCGCTACCTCGACGACATCCTGCACCTGATCACCGACCGCAACCCGGCCCCGCTGAACCATCCACGGGCGCCCGCCGACCGCTTCGTCGGCGTCTGCCGGGACCTGGCCCTGCTGCACTGCTCCTTCCTTCGCCACGTCGGCGTCCCGGCCCGGTTGCGCTGCGGCTTCGCCGACTACCTGGGCCCGGACGGCTTCCACGGCGACCACGTGGCCACCGAGTACTGGGACGACCGACGCGGCTGGCTGCTCGCCGACCCGCAGCTGGCCGATCCGAGGGTCGCCGCCGCCTGGCGGGTGGACTTCGACCCGATGGACGTCCCGCGCGACCGCTTCCTGGTCGCCGGCCGGGCCTGGCGCACGATCCGCTCCGGCCGGGCCGCCGCCTCCTCCTTCGGCGTCCACCCGCCGGAGGAGGGCCCGCTCAACGGCGAGTGGTTCGTCGCCCACTCCACCCGGCTCGACCTCGCCGCCCTGAACAAGGTCGAGACCCTCCTCTGGGACACCTGGGGCACGGGTTCCACCAACACGCCCCACACCCCGTACGACGAGGTCGCCCAGCTGACGGTCGGCCCGATCGACCTGCCCGCGGTCCGCCGCCTCTTCACCGAACACGATGCCCTGCGCACCCCGAAGACCGTCCTGTCCCTGGCCCCCTTCAACGGCCCCCGCGAGGTCACCCTGCGCTGACCCTCGACGAGCAGTCCGGCTATCGCGTTCGCGGTCCCAGACTCCTTGCCCCGGAAAGGTAGGGCTGCTGGTCGTCGCGGTGGGCAGTGCTGCTGCCTTCGGGCCGCCAGGAGCGACTGTGCCGGGACAGGGTCCAGGTTTCCGACGCGTGCCGGGCGGCACCGATCCAGGCCGCGAGTTCGGGAAGCGCGCTCTGCCGCAGGACGTGTCGGGCCGCAGCCCGTTCGGCGGCCGGGAGCGGGGCGACACTGATCCGTACCGTGCACCACCACCTGGGATGGATACCGCCGCCGTAGCTGGAGGAGAGGCGCGGAACCCACTCGACGTGCAGCGCAGTCCCGTCCTCCCACGGGCGGTTGCCGAAATCCAGGTCGGCGGCATCCGTCTCCTGCGCGCCGAGGACGGTGCGGATGTCATTCGGGGTGAGCGGCCACGCCAGATCGCGCGGCAGTCGGCGGTTACGGGCTGGCATGCGGCCGAGGATGGCAGATGCCCCGATGGAAGCGCATCCAGGTTTCGACCCGGAACACCGGTCAGGCTTCGCCGGGACGGAACAGTGCCCGGCAAACCTGTCCCGTGACCGGCAAGCGTGTCCTGTCACACCGCCCCGAGGATCCGAACCGCGGCCGAACTCGCCGAGATGGAAGAGGAGTTGCAGGACCTCGCCCGGCGCTGGCGGGAACGCGGCAAGACCGCCGGGGCGGCCGGCGACACCACGGGCCGCGAGCACGTGTCCGTCCACCTGTACGGGTTCCCCTTCCGCCCCTGACACCGGCGCCGCCGTGTCCCCGACCGCCGGAGTCCCTCATGACCCTCGCGGAACCGCCCCTCCCTCCCCGGACCATCCCCCACCGGGCCGCCGCGCCGCCCGCCCACCCCGACGGCAACGTACTGCGCTGGCTCACCGCGTACACCGCCTCGCTGATCGGCGACAGCGTGTACTTCGCCGCCCTCGGCTGGTCCGCCCAGCGGTCCGCCGGCCCCGCCGAGGTCGGGCTGGTCATGGCCGCCGGGGCCGCCCCGCGCGCCCTGCTCATGCTCGGCGGCGGCGTCCTGGCCGACCGGCTCGACCCGCGCCGGGTGATCCTCGGCAGCGACACGGTGCGCTGCCTGCTCATCCTCTCCGTGGCCGCCGCCATCGCGCTGACCACGCCCGCGCTCTGGCTGCTGGTCGCGGTGGCGCTCGTCTTCGGCGCCGTGGACGCGCTGTTCGTCCCCGCCGTCGGCGCTCTCCCGCCCCGGATCGCCAGCCCCGACCAACTGGCCCGGGTCACCGGCCTGCGCTCGCTGTCGATGCGCCTCGGCCAGATCGCCGGAGCGCCGCTCGGCGGCCTGGCCATGGGCCTGGGCGGCCCGGCCGCCGCCTTCGCCACCGCCGGCCTGCTCTTCGCGCTCTCCCTGCCGCTCCTGCTCTCCGTCCGGATCAGCCCTCGCGAAGCCCCTCCGGGCGACGCCCCGTCCCGGCCCGGCACCGCGCGCGCCGACCTCCTCGACGGGCTGCGCTACATCCGCCGCCACCGCCTGATCGGCCCGCTGGTCGCAGCCGGAGCCGTCTGCGAACTCGGTCTCACCGGCACCCTCAACGTCGGCCTGGTGCTGCTCAACGCCGAACGCGGCTGGGGCCCGTCCGGCTACGGCTGGATCGTCAGCTGCTTCGGCGGCGGGGCCGCCGCGAGCGCCGCGCTGCTCGCCGTCGTCGGACGGCTTCCCCGGGCCGGCCTGACCATGGCCGGCACCCTGCTGGCGGGCAGCGTCGGCGCGGCGGCCATGGCGCTGGTCCCGCACCTGTGGACCACCGCCCTCCTCGCCGCCCTGGTCGGCCTCACCGCGGGCGTCTTCGGAAGCCTGGACAGCACCCTCATCCAGACCACCGCCGACCCCGCCTACCTGGGCCGGGTCACCTCGGTCATCATGCTCACCGTGGTCGGCCTCGCCCCGCTCGGCTACCCGCTGGTCGGCGCCGCCATCGCTGCCTGGGGCACCGCCCCGGTCTTCGTCGGCTGCGGCGCCCTCTCCTGCCTCGGCGCCGCCCTGGCCCTCGCCTCCCCCGCCGTCCGCCGCGCCGAACTCCCCCGCGCGGCCTCCCGCTGAGCTCCCCCACCGGGCGTGCGCAGGGTGCCGGTCACCAGGCGACCGGGAGCGCCTCCACACCGTAGACCGTCGAGCCCTCACGGAAACGGAGGCCGGCTTCGGGGACGGCGAGCTGCAGGTCGGGGAAGCGCCGCAACAGGGCCGGCAGGGCGATCTTCAGTTCCAGCCGGGCCAGTTGCTGCCCGAGGCACTGGTGGGCGCCGAAGCCGAAGGACAGCTGGGCGACCGGGCGGCGGTGCAGGTCGAGGTCGTCGGGGCGCTCGGGGGCGAGTTCGGGGTCGCGGTTCGCGGTCAGCGGGGAGAGCAGGACGTGCTCGCCCTCGGCGATCCGGTGGCCGTTGATCTCGACGTCGGCCACGGCGGTGCGCAGGAGCGGCGCGGGGATGGCGAGATGGCGCAGCAGTTCCTCGACGGCCGTGCCGGTGACCGCCGGGTCGTCGCGCATTGCGGCGAGCTGCTCCGGATGGCGGAGCAGGGCCAGCACGCTCAGGGCGAGCATGGTCGCGGTGGTCTCGTGTCCCCCGACCAGGAGGGTGGTGCCGAAACCGACGAGCTCCTCGTCGGTGAGCTCCGCGCCGTGCTGCCGCACGACCGCACCCAGCACGCCGCCCCCGGGAACGGCCCGGTTGCGCGCGACGATGTCCGCCATGGCCGCGTTCAACTCGGCCGAGGCGGCGACCAGTTGTTCGGCATCGACGGTACCGTCCATGATCACCTGGGAGCAGCGCTGGAACATCGCCCGGGTCCCGTACGGGACGTCGAGCAGTTCGCAGATCGCCAGCGACGGGATGGGCAGGGCGAACGCCTCGACCAGATCGACGCCCGGCCCCTGCTCCGCCATCGCGTCGAGATGGTCGGAGACGATCGTCTCGATCGCGGGCCGCAGTTGCTCGACCTGACGGACGGTGAAGCTGCCGGTGAGCATCCGGCGCAGGCGGACGTGCTCCGGGCCGCTGTAGGCGGGCAGGAAGCCCGGGTGGTTGAACAGGGTGCGCGGCAGCGACGGGTCGATGCCGTTGCCCGTGACCAGGCGCTCCTCCGCGAAGGCGGCCCGGACGTCGCCGTACCTGGTGATGACGACGGCCTCGATCTCGCCGCGCACCGGATGGGACACCCGCAGCCGCGGCAGGCCGTTCTCCTCTCGCATCCGGCGCAGGTCCGGCGACGGGTCGAACGGGCAGGTCCGGTCCCGTTCGGAGGCGACGAAGGACGCCGAGCGGCGATCGGGCATGGTGCGGGCTCCTCAGCTGTGTCGGTCCTGGGAACGCGGGTCGTGGAACGGGGCGGGCAGGGCCTACCCGCGGTACCGGGTGGAGGCGTGGTGCCAGTCGTAAGCGCCGCGGATGGTGGTTTGCAGCGCCTCCGTGCAGTATCGGTGCAGCAGGTCGCGTTCGGCCGGGTCGAGGTGGCCGGTCGCCGCGGTGCCGAGCAGGGCCCGGTGGGCACTGGTGAACAGCTCCAGGGCTTCGCTGCGGCGGTGCAGCGCCCGGTCGACGGCTTCCGGCCGGGAGAGCCCGTGCTCCCGTTCCAGACAGAGCACCAGGTTGTTCTGCTCCCCCAGGGCCGCGTCCTTGTCCAGGGAGACGATGTCGTTGTCGCAGATGATGAAGGTCTTCGTCATCTCGCGCATGACCGACAGGTGCGGCAGCGCGTACAGGTGGTCCGGCAGGACGCACGAGGACAGCCGCTCGGCGAGGTCGACGACCGGTGCCACGCCGATGGTGTGGCGCCGGACCCGCAGGTAGGTGCCCAGCGACATGGGCGTGCCGGCCTGCCGGCTGCGCGCCTCGTGGACGTGGTGGTCGAGGTAGGAGGACCAGTGGGCCGCCGATCGCTGGATCCAGTCCGCAGGCATGTCGCGGCAGCTGCGCCGTCGCATGTCGGCGAAGGCCCCGGCCAGCGGCAGCGGGGACGCCTCGCCGGTGACGCCCTCCTTGACGAGTCCGACGAGGTGGCGGACCCGCTCGGGCGACCCGCCCCACTGCTCGTCGAGCGCGTCGTCGAACAGGAAGTACCAGCTCTGCTGGTCGACTCCGATGTCCAGTTCGCTGCCGGTCGCGTTCGGATAGAACATGGCCGCGATCAGCGGGAACTGGCCCTTGAGGTGGTGGGCCCGCTCCGCTTCCGTGGACAGGAAGCCGAAGGACTCCGGCCAGCCGAGGTGGCGGTCGTGGGCGGCCCGGAAGTCCGGGCTGATCCGGCGCGGAAACGGAACGGAGTCGAGGGCCGGGGCCTGGGCCGGTGTCCCCGGATCCGCGGACAAGGGCTCTGCCGTCGATGTCATGGTGTGGCGCACCTTCGGGAACGGGGCCGGTTCAGTCGGCCGGCCAGGGTGAGACGCGCATGGGCAGCGCGTTGGGCCGGATCAGCGCGTGGACCACGGGGCGGACCCGGTGCCCCTCGACCGGCCGCAGCCGCCACCGCGAGACGATCGAGCGGAGCACGACCAGCATCTCGGTCATCGCGAAGTGGTCCCCGATGCACTTCCGGTTGCCCAGCGCGAACGGGACGTAGGCGCCCGGCGGAAGGTCCTTCTCGGTACGGTCGAGCCACCGGTCCGGGTCGAACCGCAGCGGGTCCGGGTAGTACGCCGGGTCCCGGTGCATCGCCAGCGCGCTGTAGATCAGCTCGGCCCCCTGCGGGAGGTCGACCCCGCAGACCCGCACCGGCTCCAGGGCGCGCCGCATGAGCAGCCAGCTGGGCTGGTGCAGCCGCAGCACCTCTCGGAGGAAGCGCTCGGTGAACGGGAGCGTCGCCACGCCGGGCAGGGCGCCGGCGGGCAGCGCTTCGCACTCGGTCCTGATCCGCTCGGTGAGCTCCGGACGCCGGCCGATCTCGTGGAGCGCCCAGGCCAGTGTGGTGGACGTGGTCTCGGCGCCGGCCATGAGCAGGGACAACAGCTCGTCGCGGGCCTCCACGTCGGTCATTCCCCGCGGGTTGCCCGGAGTTCCGGCGAACATGATCGACAGCAGGTCCCCGCGGTCGGTGCCGCCCTGCCTCTCCTGCCCGGTCTGCCGGGCCTGTCGGACGGCGGTGTCCGCGAGCTCGCGAAGCGCCGCGGCCGCGGCCAGGTACCTGCGGTGGCCCAGCGCGGGCGAGGATGCGATCGGAGCGGGCAGCACGGTGCCCACGAAGACCCCGCGCATCACCGTGGTCAGGTGCTCGGCGACGCGTTCGCCCAGCTCGGCGACGGCGTCTGCGCCGTCCGGGCGTTCGGTGCTGAACAGGGTCGCCACGAGCATGACCGTCATCATCCGGCGCAGCACTACGTCCATGGCGATCACCTCGCCGGGGCGCCAGGCCGACACCTGCTCCTCAGCGATGTCGGTCATCGTGCCGACGCACGCGGCGATGCCGTCCCGGCGGAAAGCCGGCTGCAGCGCCCGCCGTTGGCGAAGGTGGAAATCCCGCTCGGAGGTGATGATGCCGTTCCCGATGAAAGGCCGCGCGACGTCGAACAGCAGTCCTTTGCCGAACTTCCTGCTCTGCGTCAGGAGAACGTCGTGGACGGCCTGCGGCGAGTTCAGGACGAACACCGGCCGACTCCCCAGGAATATCCTGACGATGTCGCCCTGCGCCCTGACCGACTGCAGGAACTCCACCCGTTTGACGGCCAGCTGTGGCAGGTGGCCGAGCAGCGGAAAGCGCCCCGGCGCCACGGGAGCGGTGATGGAACGCACAGCCCTGCACCTCCCTGAAGTCTCGGATCGAAAACCCGCCCTACAATGGAACGTTTGCTCGCTCGCGGTGCACGGTGATCATCGTCCGCCCCCTGCGGAGAGGTCAAGGGACCGATGGGAAATTCCCATCCGGGGTTGTTTTGAGTCGAAGGATGTGAATTCCTTGGAATTCGCCCCGGAGCCGTCGGCCTTGCTGCTAGGGCCTGTCTTCAGCCCCCCGTCTGCGGGCGGACGACGGGAGTTCGAAGACAGGCCCTGGGGCGGCGGAGAGCACGGTAGGCCTCGGGAATCGGACCTACAAGTCCAGAGCACCGGCGGCATCGGCCGGTTGGCGAGACCCGGGCGCTCGGCCGCCGCACCCTCCGGGCCACCCGTTCCGGATTGGACCGGGACACCGGCGGCCCCGGCGGTTAGCCTCGGCGCACAGTCGATCAACGGAGAAGCGTCATGCACCCCGAACTCGCCGCCGATCTGGGCCGGTTGCCCGAACTCCTGGAGGAGACCCGGCAGCGGGCGCTCGCCTTCCTGACGGGCCTCGACGAGCGGCCCGTGGTCGAACGGGCCGAGCCGCCCACCGTCGCGCCGCTCACCGAGGAGGGCGGCGGGCTGCGGGCGGCGCTGGCGGAGTTCGCGGAGCGCTGGGAGCCGCGGCTGTCGGCGAGCGCCGGTCCGCGCTACTTCGGGTTCGTGACCGGCGGGGCGACACCGGCGGCGCTCGCGGGCGACTGGCTGACCTCGGCCGCGGACCAGAACTCCAACTCCTCGCTGGACCCGGCCGGTCAGCAACTGGAGCGGGAGACGGTCGGCTGGCTGCGCGAGCTGTTCGGGCTCTCGGCGGCGCACCACGGCACCTTCGTGAGCGGCGCCACGATGTCGAACACGGTGGGGCTGGCGATCGCCCGCGAGTGGCTGGGCGAGCGGCTCGGCGTGGACGTCGCCGAGGACGGGACCGGCGCCCTGGGCCCGGTCCGGGTGCTGTCGGGCAGTGCGCACTCCAGCGTCGCCAAGGCGCTGTCGGTGCTGGGCCTGGGCCGGACGGCTCTGCGCGCGGTGCCCGTCCTGCCGGGCCGGGAGGCGGTGGACGTGGCCGCGCTGGAGCGGGCGCTGGCCGAGGCTCAGGGACCGTGCGTGGTGGTGGCCAACGCCGGGACGGTCAACACCGTCGACTTCGACGACCTGCGGGCGATCGCCGCGCTGCGCGAACGGTACGGGTTCTGGCTGCACGTGGACGCCGCGTTCGGCGCCTTCGCCGCGCTGTCGCCGGAGCACGCGGAGCTGGTGGCGGGGCTGGACCTCGCCGACTCGGTCTGCGTCGACCTGCACAAGTGGCTCAACGTGCCGTACGACAGCGCCGTGCAGTTCACCCGCCGCCCGGACCTCCAGGCCCGGGTCTTCCGGAACGCCGCCGCCTACCTCGGCCCTTCTCCGGCCTCCGGCCGGGGGTACTCCCAGGGCGAGCACCCCGATCTGGTCCACCTCACGCCGGAGAACTCCCACCGGCTGCGCGCCCTCGCCGCCTGGTTCACCCTGCGGGCGTACGGCCGCTCCGGGCACCGGGAGATCGTGGAACGCTGCATCGCCGGTGCCCGGACGCTCGGCGAGCACGTCGCCCGGACCGACGGCCTGGAGCTTCTCGCCCCGGTGCGGCTGAACGTGGTCTGCTTCTCGCTGACGGCGGACCCGACCCCCGAGCGGCTGGCCGCGCTCGCCACCGAGCTGGCCGGCGAGGCCTTCCTCACTCCCACCCACCACGCGGGCCGGCCCGCCCTGCGCGCGGCGTTCACCAACTGGCGCACCACGGAGGCGGACGTCCGACGCACGGCGCAGGCGCTGGCCCGGGCCGTCCGGAAGCTGACGGCCTGAGCGCCGGGCCGGGGGGGCGGGCCGAGCGGGAGCAACGTCCGCGGTCAGCTCCGGTCGTGGTCCCCCGTCCCGCCGTCGATCAGCTCGCGCAGGATGTCCATGTGCCCGGCGTGCCGCGCCGTCTCCGTGGTCATGTGGATCAGCACCCAGCGCAGCGAGACGGTGTTGCCCGACCAGGAGGTACCGAGGGCGTCCAGCGTCAGCTCCCGGATCGCCTCGTCGGCGCCGGCCCGGGCCCGTGCGTAGAACGCCAGGACGTCCGCCGTCGACTCGTGCGGTTCCACCCGCATGTCGGAGGTCTCGTCGGCGTCGATGTCGAACGGCAGCGGACCGGTGTCCCGGCCGAACGTCTCCCGGAACCAGCCGAGTTCGGCGCCCCCGAGGTGCTTCACCAGCCCCAGCAGGTTGGTCCCGGAGGGCGTCATCGGGCGGCGCAGCTGCTCGTCGTCCAGCCCCTCCACCTTCCACAGCACCGCATCGCGGTGCCGGTCCAGCGCCGCATGGAGGCTTTCCTTCTCGCCACCCGTGAAGGGCACACGATTGCTCATGCGCGGGACCGTACCAGCCGGCACCGACAGCCGGCGCCGCCTACGGCCACCGCCCCCGGCCGTCCGGGATCACGGGTGCGCCCCGTCCCCGTACACGCCGCCCGCCCGGTCGGTCAGGCCCGCCATGAGCTCCGCGTGCGCGAGGTTCATGTACGCCAGCGGGCGCCAGCGGGAGCGGTGGTCGGGGTGGTCGCGGAACCGGTCCGCCGTCTCGCAGAGCCGTTCCCACCACAGCATGGCGTCCTGGCGCATCCGCTGCGTCCAGCCGGGCTCGTCGTTGCGGCCCTCCAGGACCACCTCCTCCCAGGCCACCAGGACGTCCGAGAGGAAGACGCAGTCGCCGGCGGTGACCTCCGCCAGCCGTTCGGCGGCGAACCGGGCGCTGCTGTCCTCGGGTTGGGCCTCGACCACCTCACGGAGGCGGGCGGCCAGGAAGGCCTGCAGCGGGGTGACATCGTCGGTGTGGAGGTCGTCGGAGTACTCCAGCAGTTCCACCGGCCTGCGTTCGCGTGCCATCGTACGGTGTCCCCTCGGCTCGGACGGTACGCACTCGATGACGGACCGTCACAACTCTCGGACCGACCCTAACGGCTCGCACCGAAGATCACGGCGAATTTCCGAACCCCCCGCACCGGCTCGCCGACCGTGCCGTCATGCGGAGCCTCCTGCACCCAACACGCGTGACGGACCTTGCCTTCACACCGGTGTGAAGGCCGATGATGCTCCCTTGACTTCCTCCCCCTTCTCTGACGGGAGGGGGATTCCCCTCAGCCTCGCGGCTGAGCCGCTGCGCGTTTGCGCTGCGGTGGGACGACTTCCTGCTTCACCGACGACCGCCCGCCCGGAGTGTTCCGTTGAGGTCTTACACCGTCTCCACAGGCCGACACCGCCAGTCCGGCGGCCAGGATGTTGCGTGCCCCGTTCACGTCCCGGTCGTGGACTGCTCCGCAGTCGCACGCCCACTGGCGGACGTTCAGCGGCATCTTCGCGGCGATAGTGCCGCACGCGCTGCACAGCTTGGAGCTGGGGAACCACCGGTCAACGGTGATCAGCTCGCGGCCGTACCAGGCGCACTTGTACTCCAGCATGGTCCGCAGCTCGGTCCAGCTCGCGTCCGAGATGGCTCGGGCAAGGGGCTTGCTCTTGAGCATGTTGCGCACCGTCAAGTCCTCGATCACGACCGTTTGGTTTTCACGGACGAGTCGGGTGGTGAGCTTGTGCAGGAAGTCCCTGCGCCGGTCGGCGATCCTCGCGTGGACACGGGCGACCTTGCACCGGGCCTTCTCCCGGTTGTTGCTGCCCTTGGCCTTGTGGGCGAGTTCCCGCTGCGCCCTGGCCAGGCGTTCCCGATCGCGGCGCTCGTGCTTCGGGTTGGCGATCTCCTCCCCGGTGGAGAGCGTCACCAGGCTGGCGATCCCGACATCGATCCCCACGGCCGTGTCCAGCACGGGAAGCGGCTTCACCGTCGAGTCGTCACACAGCATCGAGACGAACCAGCGCCCCGCCGCGTCCCGACTCACCGTCACCGTGGACGGCGAGTGCCCTTCCGGGAGCGGACGCGACCACACGATGTCCAGCGGCTCAGCCATCTTGGCCAGCGTCAGCCTGCCGTCGCGGTAACGGAACGCGGACGTGGTGTACTCGGCGCTGTCACGGGACTTCTTCCTCGACTTGAAGCGGGGATACCCGGCCCGCCTCTGCCAGAAATTGGAGAACGCCCCTTGCAGATGCCGGAGCGCCTGCTGCAACGGAACGCAGGACACCTCGCAGAGGAACGCCAGCTCCTCGGTCTTCTTCCACGCCGTCAACATCGCCGACGTGGCGTTGTAGGTCACCCGCTCCCGGCGCATCGTCCACGCCTCGGACCGGGCGGCCAGCGCCTTGTTGAAGACGAGCCGCACACACCCGAACGTGCGCGACAGCTCGGCCGCCTGCGCATCAGTCGGGTAGAAGCGGAACTTGAACGCCCGCTTCACGTGAGTGATCGCCACGACACAAACGGTAACACCCGTCCGGATGGACACCCACTGGTGATCACCTCGCGCGACGCCACACCGCCTTGGCGACGGCCTCGCTCTCCCTGCCCCGCCACGCGGGAGCTTCGTTTCTCCCCCCGCAAGCGGGAGGTGCCCCCATCCCCGGCTGAAGCCGGGGGTATCCACGAAGGAGTCCGAATGACCGCCATTCCTTTCGACGCATACGCGCTGCTCGCGCAGAGCCGCCTCGGCGTCCTCGCCACCATCAAGGCGGACGGCCGGCCGCAGCTCTCCCCCGTCATGCCGTTCTACGACCGGGCGGCGAACGCCATCCTGATCTCCACCCGGGACGGGCTGGCCAAGACCGCCAACCTGCGCCGGGACCCGCGGGCCAGTCTGGAGGTGACCGGGCCGGACGGCCACTCCTGGGCCACCGCCGAGGGCGTGGCCGCCCTGACCGGGCCGGGCACCGACCCCGACGGGCCGGAGGTCGAGGCGCTGGTGGACTACTACCGTCGCGCCGCCGGGGAGCACCCGGACTGGACGGAGTACCGCAAGGTGATGGTCGCCGACCGCCGGGTGCTCCTCACCATCCCGGTCGACCACGTGTACGGCACCCGCATCTGACCGGACCCGGCCCGGCCACCGTCACAGGGGAACGGTGGCCGGGCCCACGCCGCCGGGCCGCCGGCGAACCCACCTCGGCAGCAGGGCGGTTCAGCGCAGCGTCGCCGCGACCACCGTGGCGTCCAGCTCCTCCTGCCGGCTCGCCACCGCCGCCAGCCCGGCCGCCCGGGTCACCGCGAGGGCCGTCGGTACCTGCCGCTCGCTGGTCTCGAACAGCAGCGACCCACCGGGCGCCAGCCACTGCGGCGCCTCGGCGACCACCCGCCGCAGCACGTCCAGCCCGTCCGCCCCGCCGTCCAGCGCGGGCCGGGCCTCGTGCAGTCGCGCCTCGGGCGGCAGCAGGCCGAGGTCACCGGTCGGAACGTACGGGACGTTGGCGATCAGCACGTTCACCCGGCCGCGCAGCTCCGCGGGCACGGCGCCGAACAGGTCGCCCTGGAAGACCCGCGCCGCGGCGCCGGCCAGGTTGCGGCGGGCGCAGCGGACCGCGCCCGGATCGATGTCCGCCGCGTACAGCTCGACCGGGTGGGCGGCCGCGGCCGCCAGCGCGGCGCCCAGCGCGCCGCTGCCGCAGCACAGGTCGAACACCACCGCGCCCGGGGCGGTCAGCGCGGTGGCGGTGGCGGCCAGGAACTCGCTGCGGCGGCGCGGGACGAAGACGCCCGGGTCGACGGCGATCCGCAGACCGGCGAACTCGGCCCATCCGACGACGTGTTCGAGCGGCCGCCCGTCGGCGCGGGAGCGGACCATGGCGGCCAGGTCGGCGGGCGAGGCGGCGGCGGAGAGCAGGATCCGCGCCTCGTCCTCGGCGAACACGCAACCGGCGGCGCGCAGCCGGGAGACGACCGAGGAACGGAGGGAGGCGGAGGAGAAGACCGACAAGAGAACCCCTTGGGGGAAGACGGGAGGGCTGACGACTCCGTCAGGGCTCCCGCGAGGGCCGACACCGTGTCGGCGCGCCGTCCGCGCTATGCGCGCGGGGCGCCCGCACGGCCGCGCTCCGGGAGCACCCGCTCGGACATACCGGTAATGGGTCTCACCTCCCTGAGTCGCGGTCATACTCGGCGTCGGCCACCCTACCGCACCGCCGGCCGAGGGTGATCGGAACGGCTCCACCCCGCCCTCCGCCGGCCGGGCCGCCCGCGGTGCCTTCGGGTACCGGGGGCGGCCCGCTGTCCGCCGGGGTCGGGTTCAGACGGGCCCGGGTTCAGGCGGGCTGCCGGGCCGGCGGCCTGGTGCGGTAGCCGCCGGCCGTGCCCGGGGGCACCAGGCAGGGCAGCAGCCAGTCCCAGAGCGCGCCCACCCGGCGGGCACGCTCATCGGCGGGGCAGCCGTCGACGAAGACCACCTCCAGACCGCAGGCGGCTGTCACCACCAGGGTCTCCGGGCCGAGGCCGCCCGAGCGGTCGCGCAGCTCACCCGCGCGGCGGGCGCCGGCCAGCAGGTCGCGCACGACCCCGGCCCAGACACTGTGGAAGCCGCGCATCCCGGCGAAGGCCGGCCCGGCCGTGGTGAGCGAGGCCGTGGTGGGCGAGACCTGCCACCCGGCGTCCTCGCGGCCGAGGCGGAAGGCCGCCCGGATCACCGGGTCCGCCCCGAGAGCGTCGACCAGCCAGTACCCCGCGTCGATCAACCCCTGGAGCGGGGAGGAGGCGCGCACTTCCGTGCAGGCCGACCGCAGCAAGCGCTCGGCCCGCGCGGACACCGCCCTGGCCAGCTCCTCCTTGGAGGCGAAGTGGAAGTACAGCGCCCCCTTCGTCACCCCGGCGGTCGCGGCGATCTCGCCGAGGGTGGCCCCTGCGTAACCGCGCCGGTCGAACAGTGCCGCCCCCGCCTCCACCAACCGCCCGCGCGTCCGTTCCGACCTCTCCTGGACCACCCGTCCCACAACCCCTCACAACGACAAGCAGGTTCCGACCGGACCGCGGCCGCCCCACGACGGGCGGCGCGGCTTCCGACGGCCGTCCGCGGCCGGCTCCGGCGATCCGGCGCCGCCCCGGACGACCAGCCGGTTCAGCCGACCCGGCTGAACCGGGCCGCCGCCTCCGGTCCTGCGGCCACACCGGCGGGTTCGCGGTCCGCCCGCTCCGGCCCGGCGAGCAGGATGGAGCGCTGGAGCCGCCGCAGTCCGACCGATGGCTCCATGCCCAACTCCCGGACCAGGGTGTTCCGCAGGCGCTGGTAGGCCTCCAGTGCCTCGCCCCGGCGGCCGGAGCGGTGCAGCGCGATCATGTACTGGCCGTGCAGGCTCTCGTGGGTGCGGTAGCGGTCCACGAGGACGGTGAGTTCGGCGAGCAGCACCCGGTGCCGGCCCAGCCGCAGGTCGGCCTCGATCCGCTGGTCCAGTGCGCAGAGCCGGGTCTCCT
This sequence comes from Kitasatospora sp. NPDC101235, assembly GCF_044767505.1. Taxonomy (NCBI): domain Bacteria; kingdom Bacillati; phylum Actinomycetota; class Actinomycetes; order Kitasatosporales; family Streptomycetaceae; genus Kitasatospora; species Kitasatospora sp. NPDC101235. The sequence continues at coordinate 48,843 of NZ_JBIWNZ010000037.1, read as the reverse complement.
CCAATCTCTTCGCCTCGACGGCGAGTTGGCCGCCGACCGGGACGTCCGCGAAGGCCGATCCGCGCCACAGCGCGAGCGCCTCGCCGAGCAGCCGGGCCGCCGCCGGGTAGTCCTCGCCGTCCATCGCCCGGTAGCCCGTTCCGGCGAGCCGTTCGAACTCCCGCAGGTCCGTCAGTCCGCCGCCGCTGTTGAGCATGTAGCCGCCCGGCGAGGTCACCAGGACGTCCTTGGCGCAGGACACCCCCGTCGCCGCACCGGCCGCGACGAGCGCCCGGTCGATGAGGTCCCGCAGCTGGAGCACGTACGTCTGCACGGTGGTGCGCGCACTGCGCGGCGGCCGGCCGGACCACAGCTCGTCGGCCAGCACCCCGGCCGGCACCACCTGGTCCGCCCGCAGCGCCAGCAGCCCCAGCACCTGCCGCGGCTTCGGCGCCGACGGCACCACCGACACCCCGCACACCCGGACGTCCAGCGCCCCGAGCACCCGGATTTCCACGATGACCACCCCAATCACACGGAACGCCGCAGCCTCCATCGCCGCGGCCGGCACCCGGGTCGACACCCTGGGTCAAGTGCTACCAGTCAAAAACAGGACGCGCGGTTTGTCAATATAAAACCGAACGTGCTGTTTGTTTTGCCCAGGCGTCGCCGCTCGCCACCACAGGTGAGACTTCAGGCACGCTGCGTCACCGAATCCGGGCAAACCAAAGGCGGCGCCGGACCACCCTGGCCCCGTCGCCGCCGGTTCGCCTGCGCCTGCCCGGACTCCCGTGGGCAGGAGGGCTGGTGAGCCACCGTCAGCCCACGCCGACCTCCGCCTGCGCCTCGACGCGCGCGGTGCCGTCCGCCCCACCGTCCGGGGCGCCGCCCTCCTCCGCCACACGGGCCGCCGCGGCCTCGGCGACCACCTCGGCCCCGCGGTTCGGCCCCATCTGCAGCGAACCGAGCACGCCCGGCACCGCGATGCTCGGCATCAGGTGCTGGAACAGCGCGGACACCCGCAGCTCCAGGTCCGCCCGGCCGCACAGCTTCTGGGACTGGATCTGTACCCCCGTCCACGCGGCGATGACCAGCCACGCGGTGTCCGCCGGCACGACGTGCGGGAGCAGCTCGCCGCGCTCGCCGGCCGCGACCAGCAACGCCTCGAACCGGCTGATCCAGCCGGGGATGGCGCCGCCGCCGAGATCGTCGAAGACGTCCTGCCCGAGCGAGAGCCGGGCACCCGCACTGAGCAGCGGGTCACGCGGCATCAGGTACGCCACCACCATCCCGGTGTCCACGAACTCCTGGAGCTTGCAGCTCCGTTCGGGAACTCCGTCCTGAACGAACTGCTCCTCCACCACGCCCTGCGCCAGATCCCGCTTCGAGGCGAAATGGAAATACACCGCACCACGCGTCACGCCGGCCCGGGAGACCACCTCACCGATGGTCGCGCCCTCGTACCCGAACTCGTCGAAGACCGAGGCCGCCGCCTCCAGGATCAGCCGACGTGTCCGGAGCGCCCGCTCCTGCCGTACCACCGAAACCACCCGCCCTGAGCTCCCCGGAAAACAAAACCAAACACCCCGTATCTTAGCTGCGCCCCACCCACGACGGACAAGACGATGCCGATGAATCCCGCCAACCACTCCCCCTCCCCGTAACCCGTCAAGCCCCACCGCCCCGAGGGCGACCACACGCCCCGGTCGTCCCTCCGGTTCGGCCTTTGATACACCACCTCTTCACCCCAAAAACCGAACGAACGGTTTCTTTCGAGCATTCACCTCCGTACATACGTGACCTCCGAGGCGGCCCGGTCGTTGCGCCGGATCGGCGGGATTCCTCGACGGATCCGGATGCGGACGGGCCTCGGGCCGGGCGTGGTGGTACCGGCGCTGGGCGACCGGCCCCGGGGGCCGAGCGCGCTCCTCGACTCGTCGGCCGCCCAGGAGGGCCAGGCCGCCCGGTCCCCACCACGCTCGACCGCATCCGCCCCGAGGGCCGGTCAGGACGTGTGGGGCGTCGGCCGGTCCGACGTCCCACACGGCGGCCTCGGGGCGCCCCCTTGCGCGCGGATCAGCCGTTCGCGCCTCGGCCGGCGGGATCGCCACCGGGGTCGTCGAGCGGCCAGGTGTCGCGGTCGCGGACGTGGTCGTAGGCGGGGAGTTCCGCGGCCAGGACGTCGAAGTGGGGCAGCGGGGCCCACAGGGCGCGGTCGCCGACGACGTAGAGGCGGCGTTTGGCGCGGCTGGCCGCGACGTTCAGGAGGTGCGGGGTGCCGGCGGCCCAGTCGCGGGCGCCGGAACGGCCCGCGCCGAGCAGCAGGATCACGACGTCGGCCTCCTTGCCCTGGGCCTTGTGGACGGTGGCGCAGCGTTCGTCGAGGAGTTCGGCGGTCCATCCGGGCAGCGTGCGGCAGGTTTCGCGGGCCTCGGCGACGAGGGCGCGGAAGGGGGCGATGATCCGCAGGCGTTCGACGGTGACGCCGTGGCGGTCGAGCCGGCGCAGGAGGAAGGTGAGGGCGCGGCGGTCGCGTTCGCCCCACGGGGCGTCGGCGGGGCGGTCGGGGTCGGGGGTGTCGAGCCAGCGGCTGGGAAGGAGGCCGTCCTGGTCGGGGTCGGGGAAGGGCTGCGGGTGGGTGCCGTGGACCATGAGGCCGCCGTAGGCGACCTCGTTGCTGACGCTGAACATGGGGTCCTCGCAGCGGCGGTGGACGCGCAGCGGTGAGCCGACCCAGACGGTGTCCTCCTCCGCGCCGGTGGGGGCGGGCAGGTAGGTGCCGTAGCGGTTGACCCGGTCCGCGACGGCCTGGGCGGAGGTGGCGGAGGGCAGCCATTCCTCGTCGACGCCGTAGGCGAGCAGGAGGCGGCGTTGCAGGGCGGTCGGCATGGTGACGACGGGTTCGAGCTGGAGCGGGTCGCCGACGAGAACGGCGCGGCGGGCGCGCCAGAGGGCGCCGACGGCGGCCTGCGGGGTGGCCTGGCCGGCCTCGTCGACGAGGATCCAGCCGAGGGAGCCGCCGCCGAGCCGGGCGAACATGCTGCCGATGGAGGAGAAGGTGGTGGAGACGACGGGGACGAGGAGGAAGAGGGTCTGCCAGGCGTGCAGGACCTGCTCGTCGGGGACGGGCCCGCCGGTGCCGGCCATGAGCTCCACCAGGACCTGGAGGTTTCCGCGGATCCGCTTGGCCGTGTTGGCGACGAGGGCGCGGTGCAGGTCGAGGGCGCGCAGGAAGAGGTCGCTGCGGGCGGTGCTCCAGGCCTCGTCGGACCAGGGTGCGCCGAGTTCCTGCTCGGGGTCGCCGAGGTGGAGCCAGTCGAGCGGCAGGGAGGGGAGCTCGGCGGCGGCCGCGCGGAGGGTGCGGTGGGCGGAGTCGAGTTCGGCGGTGGCGCCTTCCAGGTCGCGTCGGGCGGCCCGGGCCTCGTGCCGGGCCCGCTCGACGTCCGCGCGGGTGGTGGTGTCCGCGGCGCGGGCGGCGTCCTCGTGGGCGCGGGCGCGGGTGGTGGCCGCGGCGGCTTCGGTGACGGCGGTGGTGGAGCGGGTGTGCCGGTCGGCGGCGGCGTCCTCGGCGCGGGTGCAGCGGGCGATGTGGTCGCGGGCGTCCTCGAGGGCGGTGCGCTGCTGGACGAGCTGGGCGAGGAGCTCGCCCCTGCTGCGTTCGCGGTGCTGTTCGGCGGCCTGGCGTTCGGCGCCGCTCCGGAGCAGACGGCGCAGCCCGGCCCGCAGGCCCGGCTGGCCGCCGGCGGGCTCGTCGTGGAGGGCCGCCAGTACGTCGACCTGCCAGCGGTGCTGGTCGGCGCGTTCGCGGGCGGCGGCCAGGGTGGCCCGGGTGTCGGCGAGGGCCTCACGGGCCCGGGGGACGTCGGCGACCGCGGCCCGGTGGACGGCTTCGGCGGCGTGAACGGCGGTGCGGGCCGTGTCGACGGCCGCCGCGGCCGCGGCGTGCCGGGCCTCGGCGGCCGCCGCGCGGTCGTCGGCACGGACGATGGCGGCGCGCAGGGCGTCGAGCCGGGGGTGAACCCGGTCCGCCCGGGTGTCCGCCAGGGCGGCGGCGAGGCGGACGCGTTCGGCGCGCAGCCGTTCGACCTCGGCCTGGGCGGCGTTGAAGGCGGCGACGGCCTCGGGCCAGGAGGGGATCGGCTGGGCGGGGGCCTGGGCTTCGGCGGCGGGGGCGGTGTTCGTGGCCGTGACCGCAGCCGTTCGACCGTCGCGCGGGGTGCGGGCGGGCCTTGGCACGCTGGGCGGCACCCAGTCGCCGAGCACGGCGTTCATGCCCCGCAGCGGCGGGAGCCCCGCGGCGGCGCGGGCGGCGGTCTCGTCCTCGGGCAGGCGGCCCCACCAGAAGCGCTCGGTGAACCTCGTCCGGTTGGTCTTGTTGCCGAGGACGGCGGCGACCAGCCCCCAGGCGGGCGCGCCGCCGAGCAGGGCGGAGGCGAGGTCGGAGAAGTGGTCGGGGCCGTCGTGCCAGTGCTCGTCGAGGGCGTCGGCGCCGGGCAGTTCGGCGGTGATGTTCTCCACCGCCCCGTTGTTGGAGGAGGTCACCACGATCTCGCGGCCGGTGAGCCCCGGGTCGAGGGCGGAGACGAAGCGGGCGTGGACGCCCTGGCGGTCCTTGCCCCGCCAGGCACGGCCGACGAACGCCTCCTCGGGCCTCCGGTAGCCGGCCATCACTGCGGCGCGTTCGACCACCAGGGCGGCGACCAGGTCGCGCAGCATGGTGGTCTTGCCGGTGCCGGGCGGGCCGTTGACGGAGAACAGCCCGCCGGCATCGGTGCCGGCGGTGGCGGCTCCTGTGCGGTCGCCGTCGGCACGGTCGGCGAGCATGCGGTTGACCGCGAACTGCTGGCTGAGCGCGAGCGGATACCGCGCCTTGGCGGGCCAGCGCCCGGCCGGGACGAGAGCCGGATCGACGCCCGCGAGGACGGTGAGACGGTCCTCGCGCAGGTCGGATCTGGCGTCGACGGGGATGTCCCGGCGGCCGGTCAGGTAGGCCTGCAAGGCAGGTCCGAGGCCGGCGGCCCGGCTGTCGCCGAGCGCGGCGCGGACCCGGGCGAGGTCGGGCGGCAGGAGGCTGTTGAGGAACGGCTGCGCGGCGGCGAACTTGGCCTTCGGGTCGCGCGGGCGGTGGACCAGCCGGCTCCGGACCCGGATCACCCGCGGGTCGAGGTGCTCCTCGACGCCGCAGAGGTGGGCGATCTGGGCGGTCAGGGCCACCAGGTCGGCGAGCGCGACCGGACGCGGGCCGGTGTCCTCCCCCGCTTCCTCGGCGGGCGACGGCACGTCGGCGGCCGGTTCCGGCGCCGCGGGCGGGGAATTCCCGTCCGCGCCCTGCGGGTTCGGACGGCGGGCCGCCGTCCACTCGGCGACGCGCCGCACCAGCGGTTCCGTCGCGCCCTGCACGGCGGCCCCGGCGACCTCGCCGAACAGCGCACCGACCGCCGCCACGGCCGCGCCGCCCAGAATCTCCGCAAGCAGTTGCCGCCAGCCGCGGACGCCCTCCTCGTCCCCTACGGGCACCGCGCTCGGCAGGGGAGGGAATCCGGGCGCGTACGGAATCGGCGTCGCGGTCAGCCGCCCCACCGCGACCTCGAACGCCTCGGTCAACTCCTCGAAGCCGTCGAGCCACCCGGCCGCCGACGGCCCCGGGTCGAAGAGCCGGCCCGTCGCCCAGCCGCACGCGGAGACCACCGACGTGTCCTCGACCGGCCGCCCGTGCTCGTCCAGGACCAGCGCGAACATCGCGCTCGTCCCCGACAGCACCAACTCCTCGGCCGGCACCCCGGGATCCGGGTCGGTGCCCTCCGGCAGAACGGCGATCATCGCCTGGCGCAACAGCTCCAGGTCGAACACCCCGCCGTACACCTCGTGCCGCCAGACCATCCCCCGCGGCGCCCGCCGGGCCGCCGTCTCCGGATGCTCGGGCGCCCACGGCAGCAAGGGCGCCGGCCGGCCCGCCGCTGGCGTCACATCGACGACGATCGCATCCGAAGCCCGAGGACGACCGGCCCGACGCTTCCGCGGCACCTCGGGAATCGGCGGCGGACTGAACAACTCGACCGCCCGCCAGCACTCCAGCAGGTCCCCCACACGCCCGTCCCCGCTCCGCACCCGTTCGCCCCCTGCGTCGAACCCACGGCACACAGCCGCTTCGTGTGCCGAACAACCGGCCGCAGAATCTACCGGACGGCGGGCCGGTAGGCCGAGCGCCCGGGTCGGACTCGTCTGCGGGCACCCGGTGGCACAAGCACGGCTGGGCCCGCACCCGAGGGGCGGACCTGGTGGCGTCGTGCGGAGCTGGTGCTGTCACTTCCACCCGCTGCCGAACGGCCTCAAGGCCACGGACGCCGGCTGCGGGCCGATCCCGCAGCCGGCGCCGGGCCGTGGCACCCGACGCGACCAATGGCGCCCGGTCAGGCGGAGATGCCGCAGTACTGCTGCTGCTTGCCGATCGCCCGGTAGACGCAGTCGGCCGTCTCCACCAGGCGCAGGACCGCTTCGCGGTTGCGGCTGGTCTCGCGGCCGATCACCTCGTCGGGCGGGTAGAAGCCGCTGCTGCCGTTCGGGCCCGGGTACATCTCGAAGGTGTAGGCGAAGATCCGCTGGGCGCCCCACAGCCAGTCGTCGATCGCACCGTCGGTGATGTAGAGGTCGCTCGACTGCTCGGGCGTGTAGCCGTTGGTGCCGGCCATGCTGCGGCCGAGGGCGGCGAAGGTGTTGTACTCGTCGGCGGTCATGCCGGTGGCGGTGTCGGCGGTGGTCCAGCCGAACGGCCAGAGCACCAGTTCGCTGTAGGTGTGGAAGTCGATGGCGGCGGTGATCTGCTGCTTGCCGCCGACGACGCGGCTGCGGACGAAGTCGGCGACCACCCTGGTCTCCTTCGCGGACTCCGGGGCGCTGCCCCGGTAGGTCTCGCTGGAGGTGGAGCCGGAGGAGCCGCCGCAGCAGCCCCACTTGTAGTTCCAGTTGCGGTTGAGGTCGGTGCCGACGCTGTTGCTGCCGGTGTTCGGCTGGCGGTCCTTGCGCCAGCTGCGGTAGCGGCCGGTCGCGATGTCGTACTCGCCGCCGTCCGGGTTCAGGTCGGGGATCACCCAGATCTCGCGGCTGTTGACGGCGTTGGCGATGCGGCTGTCGGTGGCGTACTTGTCGCCGAACTCGTGCAGCAGGTAGAGCGCCATCTCGACGGTGAGGTGCTCGCGGGCGTGCTGGTGCGCGGTGAACAGCACCTCGGGCTCGTTCTCGTCGGTGCCGACGTTGTCGCTGATCTTCACCGCGACGATCGGCCGGCCCTCGTAGGAGGTGCCGATGACGCGCTTGCTCATGATGTCCGGGTGCGCGGCGACCACCGCGTCGATGTCGGCGGTGGCCTCGGCGTAGTTGTGGTAGCCGGAGTCCGCCTGCGGGAAGTCGTACACCGGCCCGGCCAGGCCTTCGTCACCGGGCCCGGCACCGTAGCGGGGGCGGGGCAGCGCGACGGGCGGCCAGCCGAGCGCGCGCAGCCGGGCGGCCTCGGCGGGGGTGGCGGTGACGACCACCGCGTCGGGCAGGACGGCGTCGACGGAGGCACCGGTGGCGGCGACGGCAGAGCGGTCGGCGACGGTGCGGGGGCCGTCGAGCCGGTACTGCCGCGCGGTTTCGGCGGCCGTGTCCGCGGTGGCGGACGCGGGCGCCGACGGGCGGTCGGGGGAGGCTGCCTGGGCGGTGAGCGGGGTGGCGAGGGCGAGGGCCAGCAGGACGGCGGTGGCCGCGGCGGGCTTCCCTCGGCGGGGCAGTCGCATGACTGTCCTCCTGTGGGGGTCCGTGGGGGCGGAACGGTGGAGGAGGTGAGGCGCGCGCCAGCATGATGGTCCGCCAGTGTCATGGGTTCGTCAAGACATGGGGAAGGCCGGGGAAAGGGGCGCACGGAGGCACGGGCGGAGCAGGAGGCCGCGCCGCGACTCAGGAGGCCTGGCGGGTCCCACAGGTCGCCAGGCTGCACCAGCGCCGCCGGCCGCTCGCATCCAGGAAGAGCCAGCCGCAGCCACTGCTGGGGCAGCGGCGGAGGGTGAACCGGCGCGGGTCGGCGAGCAGTTCGGCAGCCGCCCGGGCGGCTGCGTACAGCGGCAGCCGCAGGCCGGACGCCGGTCGCAGTCGCCAGTACGCCAGGCCGTCCTCACCCCGGGTGAAGACCGCCGACCGGCCGGCCTCCTGCACCACCGCCGCCACCGCGCCGAAGGCGGCGCCGTCCTGCGGGTCGGTCAGGCACGCGTAGAGGGCCGACCGGAACGCACGGGCGTCGGCGAGCACGGCGGCCGACTCCTCGGGCCGCTCCGCCGCCCGGCGGAGCAGCGCCTCGACGACCGCTTCGTCGGCGAGGTCGTGATGGCCTGCCCAGACCGCGAGCGTGGGGTAGCCGCGCAGCCAGTCCGACCCGGGGCTCGGCGCGTCGGCCGGCGCGGCACCCCAGCCGGCATAGGTGTTGCAGAACTCCAGCGCCGGATGGCCGCCCGCGCTCCACGGCAGCCACTGCTCGCCGACCCGCACCGCGTACAGCGGCGCCGGGGGGCGGTCCAGCCGGGGGTCGGCCCGCAGGATGCGGTCGTGCAGGGCGGCGAGTTCGGCGCCGGGCTCGACCCCGAGGCCGTCCACCAGCACGCGCCGGGTGCGGCGGTAGAGGGCGAGCGCCTCGACCTGCCGGCCGGCCCGGTAGAGGGCGGTCATCAGGGCGAGGACGAGGCGCTCGCGGGACAGCAGGGCATCGGCGGGAAAGCCGGCCTGGGGCCCGGCGGACGCGGAGTCCTCGTCGGAGGGCGACCCGTCGGTGCCGGGCGCCCCGGCCGAGGGTGCGGTCAGATCGGCGAGCACCTGCTCGTGCCGACCCATGGCGAGCAGGATCTCGGCCCGCTGCTCCAGGGCGGACAGCCGCAGCTCGACCAGCCGGCGGCCGAGCCGCCCACGCAGCGCCTCGTCGGCGACGTCCGCGAGCAGCGGTCCGCGCCAGAGCGCGAGCGCCCGGTCGTGGCAGCGCAGCCGTTCGCCGGGGTCGCCGGTGGCGACCGCCCGGGCGGTCAGGTCGAGGAACTCCCGTACGTCGACCACATGTTGGCCGGGCACGAGGGCGTACCCGTCGTGCCGGGTCTCGATCACCACCGCGTACGGGCGCAGCCGGGCCCGCAGCCGTCCGACGTACGTGTGGACGGTGCCGCGGGCCGAGGCGGGCGGGTTGCCGTTCCAGAGCAGGTCGATCAGCCGGCCGGTGGTGACGACCCGGCCGTCCTCCAGCAGGAGGACGGCCAGCACGCAGCGCTCCTGGCGACGGCTGCCCGCCAGGACGGACTCTCCCTCATGGCAGGCCTCGAACGACCCGAGCAGTCGGAACTCCATGACGGGCCACCCTAGGCCCGAACGGCCGGCGGAGGCACTCGGGGCCACGATCTCCGCACGGCCGCCGATGAGCCAGAAGTGTCCCGTAGCGCGGCCCGGACGACGGACACGGCCCCGATCGTCCACCGGCAGGTTCCTGACGGCCGGCCACGGCTCGTGGTGAGAATCCGGTCAGGGGCGCCTGCCAGTCTGGGCCCCTGAACGCCCGACACCTCGCCAGGAGGACCGATCATGCGACGAACCCTGCTCACTGCCGCGTCCACCGTGCTGGCCGCAGTCACCGCCGTCACCCTGACCGGCCTGGCGGCCGCCCCGGCCGGCGCCGCATCCGGCCCGCCCGGTTCCTCCGATTCGTCCGGGGCCGTCGCCGGTCGGGGCGGATGGGAGCCGTGGCCCTCGCCGACGTTCGACCTCCCGGCCGGCTCCCGCTGCGACTTCCCCGTCCACATGGAGGCCGTCGTCGACGAGGTGCAGCGGCGGGTCCTGGAGTACGCCCCCGACGGCACCACCGTGCGACGCGCCGCCTACCGGGGCGCCCTCGTCCTGCGGATCACCAACACGACGACCGGCGCCTCGTACGACGCGGACGCCGGCGGCCGGTCCGTCGTCGACTACCGCGCCGACAACTCCCAGACCTGGCACGCCCAGGGCCCGGTCCTGCTCGGCATCGGCGCCGGCGCCGGCAACCTGCCCCGCGACCTCTACATCGTCGACGGCGACTACACCATCGACATCAGCGCCACCGGCTACCGGACGCTGACCGTCAAGCACGGCTCCGCCGAACCGCTCTGCGCGAAGATCGCCTGACCACGCCCTGCGGGGCCTGCGGCATCCTTGGCTCGAACGACGGGAACGCGTTCGGAGGTCCGCCCCGGTACGCCCGCGGGTCGAAGGCGGCCGGTCCACGCCACGTCGGCAGGCTGCCCCGTCCGGCGCAGCGCGGCGCGCGGGACGGGCGGGGTGCTGCGATCTTCGGAGGGACCCCAGGCCGCACCCGACCACCGGGTCCCGTCGTCCCGAGACCGTGGAGGCCCGGATGTGGCAGGCTCCCCCCGCCCCCGTCAGCCGTGAGTGGCTCCCGGTGCTGGACATGCCGGCGACCGGACCGCAGAACCGCTGGACGGTGCTGCTGCGCGCGCTGCTGCTGATCCCCCAGTTCGTGGTGGTGTGGGTGCTGGCGGTGGTGGCGTTCTTCGTCACCGTCATCGGCTGGTTCGGCGCGCTGGTGCTCGGCCGACTGCCCGGCTTCGTGGCGGACTACCTCACCGCGTTCGTCCCGTACGGCACCCGCGTCACCGCCTACCTGATGCTCACCGTGGACCGCTACCCGCCGTTCCGGTTCCAGGCCCCCGACCACCCGGTGCAGGTCGGGCTGCGGCCCGGTGAGCTGAACCGGCTCGCCGTTCTGTTCCGCATCATCCTCGTCATCCCGGCCGCGATCGTGCAGGGCCTGGTGTACGCGGGGTGGTGGGCGGTGTCGTTCGTCCTCTGGCTGGTGGTGCTGGTCCTCGGCCGGATGCCGCAGCCGCTCTACGAGGCGACGACCGCGATCCTGCGCTACCGGATGCGCTACACCGCGTACCTGGTGATGCTCTCGTCCGCCTACCCCAAGCGCCTGTTCGGTGACGAGCCGGGCAGCGAGCCGGAGGGCCCGGTGTCGGCCACCCGCCCGCTGGTCCTGAGCGGCGCCGGGCGAGGCCTGCTCGTCGCCTTCCTCCTCCTCGGCCTGGTCTCCGGGGCGACGGGCTCGATCACCGCCTCGGTGAACTCGGGCGACGACAACGACGGCAACGACGACAACACCACCGGCCCGACCCAGCACGTCGTCGCACCTCTCGTACCGGGCCCCGCCGACCAGGCCCGCGACTCCCACCGGCGCGGCGAGGACACCCGCGAGTCGTAGGTTCGCCCGATCAGGGGGCGTCCGGGCGGTCGTCGCCGGTGAGCAGTCCTCCTCGGGGTGGGCGGTCATCGCGGAGGTGAGCCGGCCGTTCCAGTCATGGGCACCGCCGCCCTGCCTGTCCCGACCGGCGCACACTGCACCACGTCGAACCCGGCGTCACCCGAACGAGCGCACTGGGCCGCCCTTCGGAGTCAAACTGCTTCGTCCGCGGCAGGAACCCTCCACGAACGTTCCGTACCCGCACAAGGAGACCCATCATGCGACTGGCCTTGCCCCTCCGCGCCGTTCTCGCTGCCGCTGCGCTGGTCGGCGGGACGGTGGTGGCCGCCGCGACGCCGGCCACCGCGGCGACGTGTCCGCACAGCGACTCGCCCAAGATCGACGGAGCGGAGGCCACGTGGACCCTGAAGTGCAAGAAGGTCGAGGGAGTCGAGACGTTCTACGTCGACGGGTGGGTGGAGGACACCCGGGCTGACGGCATGTGCGCGACGGTCACGATCGCGCCCGACGGCGGGCGCTACCCGGAGGAGGTGCAGGCCTGCGGTGCCGGGACGCGCGAGCAGATTCACAAGTCCTACACCGGCAGGACCGCCACGGTGAAGCTCAGCGTGCGCTGATGACCGGTTGACCGGCGGGGGCGGGCCGCCCTCGGGAGCCGCCCCCGGCGGGATCGGCCCGCCCGCCGACACCACGCCCGGGCGCGGCCCGTCGACGTGAGCCGACATGCCCGCCCCGGTCAGGTCCGGTCAGGCCCGGAAGGCAGCACGGCCACGGCCTCCACCTCCACCAGTTGGTCGTCGTACCCGAGCACCGTGACGCCGAGCAGGGTGCTCGGAGCGTCGTGCTCCCCCATGTAGTCGCGGTAGACGTTCCACACCTTCACCAGGTCCGCCCGATCGCCGGAGGCCACGTAGACGGTCGTGCGGGCGATGTCGGTGAGGGCCGCACCGGTGTCCTCCAGCACGGCTATCAGGTTCCGCATCACCTGGTGGGCTTGGCCCTCGTAGTCGCCGACGGCGACCGTCCCGCCCTCCTCGTCGAGCGGGCAGGCCCCGGCCAGCCAGAGCGAGCGGGCCGGGGCGTCGACCTCCGCCGCGTAGGCGTAGTCCACCGCCCTGGTCAGCCGCGTGGTGCGGATCAGCTTGACGGCACTGCTCATGCAGCCCTCCAACGGTCCCGAACGAACGTTCGCGCCCATCGTTGGCGACTCCTGAACGACCGTCAAACGATTTACCGGCCGACTCCCTTGCGCTTCACGGCCCGTGCGTCCGCGATTCACCGTTGCGGGTGATGGCGGACCGGCCCACCGGGACGGAATCCTGGTGCCTGCGCCCGGCACCACACCCCCGAGCGCCCAACCACCTCCAGCACCGGAAGGCACCGCCATGGAGCCCCAACCGTCCGGCCGCGACCAGGCCGCCGGAGTCCTTCGGCGCCGCATGCTCGGCCTCGCGCTCGGGGCGGGCCTCGTCCCGGCGCTCGGCGCGGCCGCCCAGGCGGCGCCCGACGCCTCGCCCGAGACGGCCCCGCCACTGTCGGCCGAGGCGCTGGGCAGCCGGGTCGCCGCCGTGGCCGCGAGCCAGCTCGGCGTGCCGTACGCCTGGGGCGGCGGCGACCGGCTGGGCGCGAGCCGCGGCTTCTGCGACGAGCAGAACGGCTGGCTGGACGGCGTGTGCCTGGGCGAGAAGACGGTCGGCTTCGACTGCAGCGGCCTGTCGCTCTACTGCTGGTACCGGGCCAGCCAGGGCACCGTCGAGCTCGGGCACTACACCGTCGCGCAGTTCCGCCTCAGCGCTCCGGTGGAGCGCGACGCGCTCGCCCCGGGCGACCTGCTGTTCTTCTCCCGCCCCGACGCGCCGCTGCACCACGTCGGGATCCATGTCGGCGCGGGCGCGATGATCCACGCCGAGCGGACGGGCACCCTGGTCGCCCGGGTCGAGAACGTGCTCGACGTCCCGCGCTGGGCGGGCGAGTTCGCCGGTGCCCGCCGCCCGGGGCAACCCGCCGGCTGACCTGCCGGCCGGGTCTCCACCGGCCTCTCCACCGGGCCGGCCGGTCACAGGCCGCCGCGCCACTCCCCCATCCCGCGGTGCACCCGCAGCAACAGCCCCTGCAACGCCTGCCGCTCCCCCGCGTCCAGCGGCGCGAGCACCTCGTCCTGCACCGCCCGCGCCTGCGCGTCCAGTTCGGCGAGCAGCGCAAGTCCGGCGTCGGTGACCGAGACGGAGACCCTCCGCCGGTCGGCCTGGTCCCTGGCGCGCTCGACGTATCCGGTGGCGGCGAGCTGGTCGGCGACCTTGGCCAGGTCGCTCGGGTCGATGGCCAGCCGCCGCACCAGGTCCCGCTGGGCCTGTGGGCCGAAGTCGGCGAGCGCGGCCAGCACCGCCATGTCCCAGAGCCGCAGGCCGCGTTCGGCCAGCCGCTCGGCCAGCCGGCCGCGCGCCGCCTTGCCGACCCGGGAGAGCAGGTAGGTGCTGAGGTCCAGCAGGGTCGGGGGGAGGTCGGCAGCGGGGTGCGGGTTCTCGGAGGCCATGGCGGCAGTCTAGGGTCTCTCCCTATAGTGGGTGCAGGCCCACTAATTGGCCCTTACCGCCCCCTTGCCAGGAGTTCGCCCGTGGACGCCCTGTACCCCCGACTGCTCGTCACCCGCTTCGCCGAGTGCTTCGGCTTCTACCGCGCGGTCCTTCCGCCGCTCACCGGCGCCACCCTGGTCAAGGGCGCACCCGAAGGCCCGTACGCCGACTGGGACCTCGCCGACCAGGCCCTCCTGGTGCTCTTCGACCGCTCCGCGATGGCCGCCACCCTCGGCACCGCCGAGCTGCCCGCCCACCCCGCCGCCCCCGCGCAGGACGCGGCGATGCTGGTCCTCCGGGTGGACGACGTGGACGCCGCCCTCGACCTCTGTCTGCGCCACGGCGGCACCCCGGCCGCGCCGGCGACCGACCGCCCGGAGTGGGGCCCCAACCTGCGCAGTGCCCATCTGCGCGACCCGGACGGCCACTTGATCGAGCTCCAGTCCTACTGAGCGGCCCGCGCCGCACCGGGACCTCCGCCTCGTGCGGCGCGGGCCGTCGACAGGACGCCCCGGCCGGACCGGCTCCACCGGCACCGAGGTGTGGTCCGCCGGCCAGGTCGCTCCGAAGTCACCCTCGGCCGCCCCCGGGTTCAGTGCTCGGCGCCGTCCGCCCACAGCTCCGCGTCGCACGCCGCCACCAGGGCGCCGATCCGCGCCCACGCCTCCTCGGCCGGCAGCGGCTCCAGCCGGCGGCCGTCCCGCAGCCTCAGCGCGACCCGGTCGTCCACGGCCTCCTTGGCCCCGATCACCCCTTGGTACGGCACCAGCCGGGCCTCACGGATCCGGGCACCGAGGCTGCCGTGCTCGGGGCCGGCGACCTCGGCGCGCAGTCCGAGGTCCAGACAGCGCTGCCGGAACCGTTCGGCCTGCGGCAGTTCGGCCTCGGAGACGGGCAGCAGCACCACCTGGACGGGCGCGAGCCAGGCCGGGAACGCACCCCCGTACAGCTCGATCAGGTGGGCGACCACCCGCTCGACGCTGCCGATCACGCTGCGGTGCACCATCACCGGGCGGTGCTTGGCGCCGTCCGCGCCGACGTAGTGCAGGTTGAACCGCTCGGGCTGGTGGAAGTCGATCTGCACGGTGGAGAGGGTGAACTCGCGCCCGGCGCCGTCGGCGATCTGCACGTCGATCTTCGGCCCGTAGAACGCGGCCTCGCCCTCCGCCGCCTCGAACGGCACCCCGGAGCGCTCCAGCACCTCGGTGAGCAGTGCGACGGCGCGCTCCCAGAGCGCCGGGTCCGCCACGTACTTGCCGCCGGCGCCGGGCAGCGAGAGCCGGTAGCGGACGGGTACGACGCCCAGCGCCCGGTGCGCCTCGCGGATCAACTCCAGTGCGGCGACCGCCTCGTCGGCCGCCTGCTCCGGGGTGCAGAAGACATGGGCGTCGTTCAACTGGATCGCCCGGACCCTGGTCAGCCCGCCCAGTACCCCGGACAGCTCGGAGCGGTACATGCCGCCCAACTCGGCCATGCGCAGAGGAAGTTCCCGGTAGCTGTGGGCCCGGGAGCGGTAGATCAGCGCGTGGTGCGGGCAGAGGCTGGGGCGCAGCACCATCTCCTCGGAACCCAGTTCCATGGGCGGGAACATGTCCTCGCGGTAGTGTGCCCAGTGGCCGGAGATCTCGTACAGCTCGCGCTTGCCGAGCACCGGGGAGTAGACGTGGCGGTAGCCGGCCCGGCGCTCGCGGCCACGGATGAACTCCTCCAGGGAGTGCCGGATCGCGGCGCCGTCGGGGAGCCAGTACGGCAGGCCGGAGCCCATCAGCGGGTCGGTGTCGAACAGGTCGAGTTCGCGGCCGAGCTTGCGGTGGTCGCGCGCCGCGTGGCCATGGGCGACGTGAGCGTGCGAGGGCTGGTTGTCGTGCACGGGGATGGTCTCCACTCGGTCTGCGGGCGAGTGGGTCCGGAAACGGCGAAGCCCCGGGGCACTCGCCCCGGGGCTTCGGACTAGGTCAGCAGTCAGCGCGCCGGGACTCTCTCCGGCGTCGTCGTGGCGAGTGCAGCGCGCTTCATGCGTTCCACGGTAGCAGCTCCGCGCTGCCGGTGTTGATCCTTTCCGGATCGGAGTCCGGCGGCTCAGAAGCCGGCAGCTCAGAAGAGCGTCACGCATCCGCGCGCGGCCAGCGCCGTCAGCAGCCGGGCCGACGGCCGCACCGCGTTCCACCGCAGGTCCAGCTTCTCCAGCGCGGGCAGTGCCGCCGGATCGGCCAGCCAGTCGGGCAGTTCGGTGATCCGGTTGCCGCGCAGGTCGAGGCGGCGCAGTTGCGGAAGCCCGGCGAGCACGGCGGGCACTTCGGTGAGGACGTTCTCCCGGAGTTCCAGCTCGCGCAGCTCGGCGAGCCGGCCGACGGAGTCCGGCAAGCCGGTCAACTCGTTTCCACGCAACCACAGTTCGCGCAGAGCACCGAGTTCGCCGATCGACTCCGGCAGGGCGGTGAGCCGGTTGTGCTGCGCGCGCAGCTCGATCAGCGAGGCCAATCCTCCGATGGTGGAGGGGAGTTCGGTGAGAGGGTTCTCGCCGACGTTGAGGTAGCGCAGCACGGTGAGCCGCCCGAGCGCCTCGGGCAGGGCGGTCAGCGCGTTGTCGTGCAGGTAGAGGAAGTCCCCGAGCCCGGTGAGGTCGCAGAGCTCGACGGGCAGTGCGGTGAGCCGGTTGTGCCCGAGGTCGAGGGTCCGCAGCCCGGTCAACCGGCCGATTCCGGGCCGGAGTTCACGGATACCGGTCTCGGCGAGAATGAGCACGGTCAGCTCGGTGCGGTCCCACACCTCCGGCGGCACCTCGCCGAGCGGCTGGCGCCACAGGTTGAGCGTCACGTCCGTCACATCCGTCACGTCCGTCACGTCCGTCATCCCATCACGCCCGTCGCGTCGGTCATACCCGTCATGCCCGTCACGTCCGTCACGTCCGTCATGCCGGCGTCCCCTGGGCCGGACCGATGCGGAACTCCGCCAGCTGCCGGCCGTACCAGCGGTCGGTCAGCCCGGCGCTGGTCATCCCGAGGCGCCGGCAGACCGCCGCCGACCGGATGTTGTCCAGGGCCAGCACGGCGCGGATCTCGGTCAGGCCGTCGGCGAAGCCCTTGGCCAGGGCGGCCCGGGCGGCCTCGGTGGCGATGCCCTGGCCCCAGCTGTCGGGGTGGAGGTGCCAGCCGATCTCGATCTCGCCGTCCCCGTCCGGCAGCGGTACCAGGAGGACCGTGCCGGCGACGGTGCCGGTGTCGCGCCGCTCGACCGCCCAGGCGCCGTAGCGCGGGTCGGCGGAGCGCTGCCGGCAGCGCTCGATGAAGGCCCCGGCCTCCTCGGGCCCGGTCATGGCGCGCGGGGTCCGGCCGAGCCACCGGGCGACCTCCCAGCGGGAGTAGATGTCGAAGGCGCGCTCCCGGTCCGCCATGGTCCACTGACGCACCACCAGCCGTTCGGTGGTCAGCACCGTCTCCGAGCCCTGTTCCGTTCCCGCCATGGCGCGTACCCCTCTCCGATGATGTGTGGATCACCGTACGCACCCGGGCCACCGGGTGGAACTCCGCAGCCGCTCCACCGCCGGAACCCGGGTGCGAAGTCCCGGCGGTGGGGCGGCGGAACAGCGGGCGGGTCAGCCGAGCTTCGGCACCACGCCGGCCGGGGCCGGCGCGCCGCCCGCCCCCTGCCCGCTGCCGCAGAAGGCCTGCTCCAGGAAGCCGGCCTCCGCCTGCATCTGCGCGGTGAACTGAGCCTCGTCGCCGCGCGGGGTGACGGACAGCGACACCTGCCGGTCACCCGAGCTCCACAGCTGGGTGCTGTACCCGGGCACCGAGCCGTTGTGCCCGTAGACCGGGCCGCAGGAGAGCTGCCAGCCGGCCAGCCCGAGCCCGTAACCCAGCGCGGTCGGCACGCCCCCGGCCTCGATCGGGACGGTCGCGGCCATCTCCTTCAGCAGCGCCGGCGGCAGCAGCCGGCCGCCCAGCAGGGCCTTGTCGAAGCGGTTCAGGTCGCCCAGGGTGGAGATCAGCTCGCCGGCCGAGTTCGCCCAGGTGAGGCTCGCCACCGTCACGTCCCGGTCGCTGCGGTCCTCCGGGCCGGGGCCCTCGGGCAGCGTCCAGTAGCCGTGCGCGTGCGGGCCCCGGATGCCGGTGGCCGTGCCCGGGAAGTACGTGCCGGTGAGGCCGAGTGGGCGCAGGATGCGCGCGGTGACCTCCTGGGCGTAGCCGTGCCCGGTCACCTTCTCGATGATCATGCCGAGCAGGGTGTAGTTGACGTTGGAGTAGCCGAACCCGGTGCCCGGCGGGAAGTTGGGCGCGTGCGCCACCGAGGAGGACACCACCTGGGCCGGGGTGATGTGCCGGGTCAGGCCACCCTGGTCCAGCCAGTTCCGGATGGCCGCCGAGTCTGTCCAGTCGGGGAAGACCCCGCCCTTCTCGTTGGTGGAGTCCCAGAGTCCGGAGCTGTGGTTGAGCAGCTGACGGACGGTGATGCGGTCGCCGTTCGGGACCAGCCCGGGCAGGTGCCGCGCGACCGGGTCGTCCAGGCCGATCCGCCCCTCCCCGACCAGCTGGAGCACCGTGGTGGCGATGAACACCTTGGTGACGCTGCCGACCCGGAAGCGTCCGTCCGTGCGGAGCGGTGCGCCGGTGGCCAGGTCGGAGACGCCGGACGCGCCGCGCCAGACTCCCTTCCCGTCCCTGACCTCCGCGATCGCCCCGGCCGCGCCGGCATCGGTCAGCGCCCGCAGGGCCGCCGCCCGCGGATCGTCGGTGCCCGGCCGCCCGTCGGCGGCCTCGGCCGCACCCGCCGAGACCACCGGCCCGGCCAGTGCCAGACAGACCGCCCCCACCAGCGCGGAAACAAACGTACGACGTGCCATGCGACCCCACCTTCGCCGTCGGCGAGCAGCTCCCCGCCCTCGTCGCCCAGCCTCACCGCATCGTTGACGGCCAGTCATCCCCCGCCGGGAGGAACCGGTCGTACACCCGCCAACGGAGGGCATCCGCCGGAAGGCGGAGGCCCTCCGACAGCCGCAACCACCGGGCCGGGGACGGGAGGGGAACCTCCGGCAGGCCCGACTACCGGCCCGGCGCGGGGCGGACCGGGTGCTTGCTCAGGATGGACACCCGGTTGAAGGAGTTGATGGTGATCGCCACCCACACCGCCGCGGAGATCTCCTCGTCGCTCAGCACCTCGCGCGCCACGGCGTACGCGGCCTCCTGGAGCGCCGCGTCCGCCGGGGCCGTGGTCGCCTCGGCCAGCCCGAGCGCGGCACGCTCCCGGTCGCTGAAGACCTCGGTGTCGCGCCAGGCCGGGAGCACGCCCAGCCGCTGGGTGGTCTCGCCCTCGCGGATCGCGGCCCTGGTGTGCACGTGCAGGCAGTAGGCGCAGCCGTTGATCTGCGACACCCGGAGGTTGACCAGCTCGATCAGCCGGCGGTCCAGCCCGGCCACGGCCGCGGCCTCGCGCGCCGCCTCGGCGGCGGCCAGCAGCGCCTTGTAGGCCTGGGGGCTCTGCTTGTCAATGAACACCCGCTGGTCCGTCGGGACCACCGTCACATCACTCACCTGGACTCCTTAGGCTGATCATGCTGTCGCCCGCCACTCTGCCATGGCATGATAGT
Source organism: Kitasatospora sp. NPDC101235 (assembly GCF_044767505.1). Classification (NCBI taxonomy): domain Bacteria; kingdom Bacillati; phylum Actinomycetota; class Actinomycetes; order Kitasatosporales; family Streptomycetaceae; genus Kitasatospora; species Kitasatospora sp. NPDC101235. The sequence goes on along the minus strand of NZ_JBIWNZ010000037.1, from coordinate 29,441 downwards.
TGAATATAGAACTAAACGCACCCCCGGGAGGGACCCACCGTGAGCACCGCCGAGACCGACCTCGTCGAGACGCCCGCCGCCGATCCGCGGGTGGAGGTCCTGCCCGCCCGGGACGTGCCGCTCGGCGGCCCGCGCGCGATGACCGTACGCCGCACCCTGCCCCAGCGTTCCCGCACCATGATCGGCGCCTGGTGCTTCGTCGACCACTACGGGCCCGACGACGTCGCGAGCACCGGCGGCATGGACGTCGCCCCGCACCCCCACACCGGGCTGCAGACCGTGAGCTGGCTGTTCACCGGCGAGATCGAGCACCGGGACAGCCTCGGCGTGCACGCGTACGTCCGGCCGGGCGAGGTCAACCTGATGACCTCCGGCCGCGGCATCGCCCACTCCGAGGTCTCCACCCCGGCCACCACCGTCCTGCACGGCGTGCAACTGTGGGTCGCCCTGCCCGAGGAGCACCGGCACACCGGGCGCGACTTCCGCCACCACGTGCCCGGCCTGGTCGCCCTCGACGGCGGCGAGGCACGGGTCTTCCTCGGCACCCTCGCCGGCGACACCTCCCCCGTCCCCACCTTCACCCCGCTGCTCGGCGCCGAGCTGATCCTGCGCCCGCAGGCCACCGTCACCCTCGACGTCGACCCCGCCTTCGAACACGGCCTACTGGTCGACAGCGGCGAGGTCCGCCTCCTCGACACCCTGCTGCGCCCCGCCGAACTCGGCTACGTCACCCCCGGCCACAGCACGCTCACCCTCACCAACACCGGCGGGACCGACGCCCGGCTGGTCCTGCTCGGCGGCACGCCCTTCGAGGAGCAGATCGTCATGTGGTGGAACTTCATCGGGCGGTCTCACGAAGACATTACCCGAGCCCGCGAGGAATGGATGAGCTCCGCGAACCCCGACCGCTTCGGCGCCGTCGAGGGCTACCCGGGCGACCGCCTCCCCGCCCCCGAGCTCCCCGGCATCCCCCTGAAGCCGCGCGGGAGCGCGCGCTGACCTGCGCGTTCACCCTCACAGGGAGCCGACGGTCGCGCCCGCTCGGCTCCCCACCCCAGAAACCCGATCCGGGCGCCGGCCCGACCCTCTCGGAGCACTTTCACGCCTTCGGCGCCTTCCAAGGTCTGACCGTCTTCGCCAACGCCTGGCAGGACCAATGCTGACCCGATGCTGACTTTCCTGACGTATCGTCAGGAAAGTGGTCGCCCGGCGGCCGGCTCGACGGGTACACAGTTCGATGTCGCAGGCGTCGACCCGGCAGTACGCCCGCCGCTACTGTCCGTGGCCTCACAGGCCGTCCAACCAGCACCTCCACCGCACTGCCGCGAGGCTTGCCGAGGAGAATCCGCGACCGCCGGGTCCGCCTCGGAGCCACTCAGAGAAGACCAACGCAGGGTGCCCGCCATGGGGCACCCGCCCACAGCTCCGCAAGCGCTTCCTGGCAGCGGTCGGCGACCGTGACACCGGACGTGATCCGCCCTCTCTTCAGACGGCGTCGCCCCAGTGGCGAGCCGCACCGCAGGCATCCTGGAGCATTCGACCTGTCGCGTGTCGTTCCCAGCCGATCCGCGCCAACGCGCGATGTGCCCGCCCAGATGACGTGCACGTGTGCGACACGGACCTGATCGACCGTCCGGGAACCGGCCACCCCCACGGAGGGAGGCGCCCGGAGTGGCACCGCCCTCGGGGGCAGGAGGTCAGCTCTCCTGTCGGCCCACCGAGCCATCCGCGCGCCGGTGCTGCCGGTGACCGACGGCGGCCTCGTGGGTGACCATGAGGACGTCGATGTCGCCCGACAGGTCGATGGTGGTCTCGCCGATGCCCCGGCCGGTGAGGAAACGCCTGAGCCAGCCGCGGCGACTGGTGCCGAGGACCAGCTGGGTGGCGTCGTGGGCTCGGGCGAAGTCCAGCAGCGCCCTGGGGACGCGAGGCGGCCGTCGGAGTGGGTGGCCATCTGGAGGACGGCCTCCAGCCTCCGCGGCGGTCTACTGCTGGCCACGACCATAATCAACGAGATCTCCCCGGCGGCACCGGCAGCGGCCTTTACGGGCTCTCATGGCCGTCAGGATCGCCTCCTGTGCGCCGGACCGTCCTCCAGGTCCGACACACACGGCGTTACCACCCGGGCGTGCTCAGCGCGGGATGTCGATTCGGAAGCGCAGCCGGCAGATCACCGCGTCGGTGTGGCGCCGCAGGGCCCGGTCGAGGATCGCACCGCGCTGGTTCTGCAGCAGCCGGTGCCACGGGCGGGGCAGGTGCATCTCGGGGATCAGCACCACCAGTTCGTCGTGGTCCTCTTCCGCCGCGAGGGAGCGCAGGTAGTCGACGGTCGGGCGGGTCAGCGACCGCGTCCGGCTGGTCAGCACCGTCAACGGGACGTTCGGGTGCCACGCCTCCCACTCCTCCCGCACCCGCTCCACGCTCGGTGTGTCCGTGTCCTCCGGGTGGACGACGGTGACGGCGCGCACCTCGTCGCCGAGGGAGAGCGCGGCCCCGATCGCCTCCCGAGTCAGCAGGTTCACCGCGCCGACCGGGACGACCACCAACGAGCGCCGTTCCCGCGGCGCCGGCGGCACCTCGCCGATGTGCAACGCCCGGCCGATCCGCTCGTACGTCCGGTGCACCGATTCGAACAGCACCACCAACACGGCCACCGCGACGAAGACCAGCCAGCCGCCCTCGCCGAACTTGGCGACCAGCTCGATCACCGTCGCCGCCGCCGTCAGCACCGCCCCGGCCCCGTTGAGGACGGCCCTGCCCCGCCATCCGGGCCCGCGCTCGGCCCGCCAGTGCCGCACCATACCGATCTGCGAGATGGTGAACCCGATGAACACCCCGATCGCGAACACCGGCACCAGCGCCTGGGTGTCGCCCTGCGCACCGATCAGCAATACCAGGGCGGCACCCGCCAGCACCAGCACGCCGTACCGGTAGACCTGACGGTCCGCCCGCAGGCCGAAAACGTGCGGCACATGGTGGTCCCGGGCGAGCAGCGACGCCAGGACCGGCATCCCGCCGAAGGAGGTGTTGGCCGCCAACGCCAGCAGCGCCATGGTGGCGAACTGGACGACGTAGAAGCCGAGGTTGTGGCCCAGGGCGCCGTCCGTGAGCTGGGCGAGCACCGTCTTGGTGTTGCTCGGGGCGACGTGCCACCGCTCGATCAGCAGCGCGAGACCGATCAGCATCGCCCCCAGCAGCGCGCCGAGCGCGACCTCGGTCCGCTGAGCCCGCCGCACCCGGGGCGTACGGAAGGTCGGCACCGCGTTGGCGATCGCCTCCACGCCGGTGAGCGCCGCGCACCCGGAGGCGAAGGCCTTGAGCAGCAGGAGCAGCCCGACGGTCTCGGTGGCCTCCCCCACGCGGGCCGGCTCGGTCACCGGGTGCGCGCGCAGCAGGCCGACGGCGATCACGGCGAAGATCGCCACGACGAACACGACGGTCGGCACGACCAGCGCCCTGGCCGACTCGGCGACGCCGTACAGGTTGACGCCGGTGATCAGCGCCAGGACGGCCACGCACAGCCCCACCCGCTCCGGATACAGCCCAGGGAACGCCGAGGTGAGCGCGGCCACCCCGGCCGAGACCGACACGGCGACGTTCAGCACGTAGTCGATGACCAGCGACGCCGCCGCGACCAGGCTCACCCGCCGCCCGAGGTGTGCCCGGGCCACCGCGTACGCGCCGCCGCCGTTCGGGAACGCGGCGACCACCTGTCGGTAGGAGACGGTCAGCGCGGTCAGCAGCACCACGATCGCGACCGTCACCGGCAGGGTGAAGCCCAGACCGTGCGCGCCCGCCGCCGCGAGGACCAGCACGATCGCCTCGGGACCGTACGCCACGGACGCCATCGCGTCCAGCGAGAGCGCGGCGAGCCCTTGAGGGACCGTCAACCGGTCCCGTTCGCGCCCCTCAACGGACACGTCCCCCGGCGCCGCACCTGCCGCCATCCCCGGACCTCCGCCTCGACCGTCCCCAAAGGACCGACGCTAGCGGCAGACCGGCGCGCCGAGCTGCGCGACGCGCGACGGGCCTCCCGCCACCGGGCAGGCCCTATATCACCGGACCGGCGTTCGAGGTAGCGCAGCCGTAGCCGGGCGTGCTCGTCGCACAGCTCGGCCGAGAAGGCGCGCAACAGTCGGGCATCGGGTGTGGTGAGCGCCACTTCCACCGTGCACCGCCGCACACCCGCCTGCCCGTCGTCCTCCGCGCCGGCGGCCGGGCGGCCTCCGGGCGCGGGCGGGCAAAACGCCTGGTAGACAGGATCTGGAGGTGTTCCATGCTTCGCCACCTGGACCGCGACCGGGTCGCGGTCATCGCGGCCCTGCTCGCCCCGCTCGCCCTCGCGGCCGTGCTGGTGCCGGTACGGTCCCATGTATCGAACACGGAGGTCGCGCTGGTCCTGGTCGTGGCGGTCGTGGCGGTCTCGGCGCTGGGGAACCGCTTGGCCGGCGCCCTTGCCGCGCTGTCCGCCGCCCTCTGGTACGACTTCTTCTTCACCATGCCGTACCAGACGTTCTCGATCACCAAGTCCGCCGACGTCAGGACCGCGGTGCTGCTCCTGCTGGTCGGGCTCGCCGTCTCCCAGCTGGCCGCCCGGGCCCGCCGTCTCGAAGTGGTCGCCATCACGGACGCCCGTTACCTGGAACAGCTCCACGAGGCGGCGGCGATCGCCCAGCGCCGCGATTCCGCCGGCCTCGTGGACCACGTCGCCCGCCAGCTGGTCGATCTTCTCCAACTGCGCGGCTGCCGCTTCGAGCACGGAAAGCTGACCGGGCACCCGCCGCGCCTGGAGCAGGACGGCTCGGTGGTGACCGGCTCCCGGACCCTGGACGTCGGGCAGCACGGCATGCCGGAGGAGGAGATCGAGCTCCGGGCGTTCGGCAACGGCCGGTACTACGGCCGGTTCATGATGAGCCCGACCCCGGGCACCAAGCCGTCGCTCCAGGCGCGCCTGGTCGCGGTGACCCTCGCCGACCAGGTCGGCTCCGCCCTGGACACGGCCCAGACGCCGACACGCGAGTAGCCGGGCCGTTCGCCCAGGCCACCGAACGGCCCGCACCGGGCCCCCGCGTCAGCGGCCCACAAGGCCGAGCGCCGCCTCCTCCCGGTCGAGGTCGTGCTGGAGGCGGCGGCGGGTGGTGTCGCTGATGCGGTGCTCGTCGTAGAGCCGATGCAGTTCGGTGCCCTGGACGGCGATGACCTCGTGCCGCAGCTGACGGTAGGCGGCGTCGGCGGTGGTGCCGTCGGGGGCCTCGGGAGTGCGGTCGAGGCGGGCGGTGAGGGCGCGGCGCACCCGGTCGAGGGCGGTGTCCGGTAGGGCCTCCAGTTCGGCAAGGTGCTCAATGTGGTCGAGGGCGGCCCGGTTGAGGGCGTCGCGGGCGTCGTCCTCCTCGCGGGCGGTGTGCTCGGGTTCGAGGGCGAGGCCGGAGCGGTTGACGACGGCGGCGAGGGTCAGGCCTTGGACGACCAGGGTGAACACGACGACGGCGGTGGTGAGCACCAGGATCAGCGGCCGTCCGGCGAGTTTCGTCCCGTCGTCGGTGACCAGGGGGATGGACAGGGCGGCGGCCAGGGGCATGACGCCCCGGGTGCCGGCCCAGGTGACCACTCCGGCGACCCGCCAGCACAGTCGGCCCCGGCCCTGGCTGGGCTTGACGGCGCGAGTCAGTGGCAGCGTGGAGAGCACCCGCACCGCGATCAGCACCGCCGCCAGCGCGAGCGCCTGCAGCGGCCACCAGCCGGTACCGGCCGGCAGGTCCCGCACCAGCGTCGGCAGTTCCAGGCCGACGATGCTGAACACGACGCTCTCCAGCAGGAACACCACCACCGCGTACACGGCGTGCAGCTGCAGCCGGCTGTGGGCGTCGGTGAGCCGGTGTCCTGAGCGGCCCAGCAGCACACCGGCCACCACGACCGAGGTGACACCGGAGGTGTACACGGACTCCGCGAGCACGTACGCCGCATACGGGGTGACCAGCGCGATGACCGTCTCCAGCACCGGGTCGGTGGTGCGGCGGCGCACCAGCCAGACCAGGCCCGCGATGACAGCACCGACCGCGCTGCCGCCCCCTCCGAGCAGCAGGAACTCCCCGCCCGTCGCCGGCAGGCTCACCGAGGCGCCTACGGCCACCGCGATGCCGACGGCGACCTTGAACAGCACCAGCGAGGTGGCGTCGTTGAACAGGCTCTCCGCCTGCACCAGGACCTGGACGCGTCCTGGCAACGCCAGGCGGCGCCCGAGCGCGGTGACGGCCGTGAAACCGACGGCGGCAGCGGAGGCGAAGACCAGGCCGAAGGACAGGATCGTGACCGGCCGCCACACCGTGCGCAGGTCCCGCAGCGACAGCTCCTCGGCGGAGGCGTACAACAGCGGCGGCAGCACCACCATGCCGATGATCTGCGGGGGAACACGCAGCGCGGGAACGCCGGGTATCAGCGCCACGCCGATGCCCGCCAGGACCAGCAACGAGGGCGCGGGAACGCGCAGGCGCCGGGCGAAGGTGGCCACGGTCGTGGCCAGAACCACCAGGACGAGAACGATCGCCACAACGTGCATCGGTGGAAAGGACCCCATCGCAGGAATCGGGGTCACTGCCGCCGATCGCCGCAGTCATCCCCGCGCCGACCAGACTTCCCGGCACACCCGCGGTCATCTTATCGGGGCATTTGCAGAGATGGGCAGAGACGGAACCACGGGGCGTCGGGGCGCAAGCGGTGCGAACAGGGCGTGCCTGTCTCTCTCTGCCCGCGCCCCGCTGATGGTCACTCGCCGCGCTCCTCCGACGGCGGGTGGCGGACGCAGGAGAGCCGGACCTCGGCGGCCCACGTCGCCGATCAGGCGAACTCGCGCAGCCGCGGCCGTACTCCCAGCGCGGTCAGGGCGAGCGCCGCCGCCAGCGCCGCCGCGCCCAGACCGGCGGTGGTGGCGTCGAGGTCGTCATCCGTGGCGGCGACGGCGCCGTCGAAGGCGCGCTGATTGATGGCCTGGTCGTCGTCCAGGGCGGCACTGAGTACCCCGAAGTCGGCGTTGGACTGGCCGGGGGTGAGACCGGTATCGAAGGTCAGGGCCTCCTTCAGCCGCCCTTGGGTGTTGAGCTCGCGGATCTTCCGGTCGTCCCGCTGGTACTGCTGGAAGGCGGTCAACACCCGTTCCGCCGCGTCCTGTTCACCGGCGAAGGTGATGTTGCGCAGTTCGTCGCCGAGGTATCCACCGAAGTCCACCTGGCCGTGGTCGGCCCGGTGCCGGTCGGCCGCCGCTGCGAGTCTGTCGTCGTACGTGGTGAGGGTGGCGCCGTCGACCCGCGCGAAGGCCTGGGTCTTGTCGAGGAAGCTCTGCTCGTAGGCGGCCGCCCGGGACGGGTCGGTCAGGTAGCGGCTCTCGTCCGCGTTGAGGTCGTACGCCACCGCACGGGCCCGGCTGAGGGCGATCACCGAGTCGAAGGAGTTGCTTTTGGCGACCACCAGCTGATGGTCCGCCCGGGAGGTCAGCGTCAGCGCGGTGACCAGTTCGGCGAGGGCGAGCAGGCTCGTGACGGCCAACGGGACGTTCACCAGCCGACGGAAGCGCACCATGAGCAGCCGTTGCAGCACCCCGAGCGCGACCAGGGCGAGCAGACCGGTGGCCAGGATCCCCCACCAGCCACCGGCCAGGGCGTCGCGCTGGTCGGTGTAGTTGCGCTCCACCACGGAAGCGTTGGCCTTGGTCACCTCGTCGACGGCTGGCAGCAGGCGCTGGCGCAGGAGGTCGGTTGCCTGCCGGTAGGTCGCGAGGGCGTCCGCCGGCGGGCGGCCCGCCGGAGCGTGGGCCTGGTCCTCCAGCAACTGGGCACGGGCCACCAGGGCCTCGTAGCGGCCGAGTTCACCGATGACGGTCTGCACGGCCCGCTGTCCGGCCGCATCACCGGCCACGGCCTCCGCGACGCGCTGCAGGTCGGCGTCGGCCTGGGTGCGCCGCTGCTCGTAGGTGTCCAGGGTCTCCTGGTGCAGCGCCGCGTAGTTCGGGTCGGCGCCGAGCAGCAGCAGGTTGGCGGCCTGGGCGTCCATGTCGTTGAGCGCGAAGTAGAGGTCGGCCGAGCGCACCACCTGCGGGGCGGCCTGGTGACCGATGACGTCCGTTTCGTCCCGGGCCCCGCCCAGGACGGTGGCGGTCACCGTGCCGGCGGCGATCAGCGCCAACAGGCAGAGCCCGGTGAGCCCGCGCACCAGGCGCGGGGTTTTCCACCAGGCCCGGCCGTGCCAGGAGCGGCCGGACCGGTGACGGGGGGCGCGCGGCCCGGGGAGTGATACGACAGTCTCCTGTCGCGCCGTCTCCGGCGCGACCGTGTTCCCCACGACCGCCGTACCGCCCGACGTACCCGTTGGCATCGCCGCGCGCCCCCTCCCCCTGTTTTTCACTGGCCGCCGAACCTTTCCCCGGAGGAACCCGCCGGGGGTCGGGATTCGGCAACGGTCCCCCGCCAGGCCCCACGCCCGGGCGGCGAATCGTTTCCTCGCAGATGACGCTAGGTGCAGTCGGAGGTTCACCCGCCCGCCCTGACACGTCCTTGATGTTTCCGAGGTCCGTCTTGACGAGGCATTGGCGCGGGATCCGTCCGACAGGAGGCCATGGCGCGGTCCAGGCGGAGCGTCTTCAGCTCAGCAAGTGACCGTCCACTGCTGCTCGACGGATCCGTCGCAGGTCCACACGCCGAGCGTCTTCTGGTCTTCGTGGTAGGCCAGGCAGTCCTGGTCGCTGATCGGCCCTGATGCGATCTTGACGATCCGTGCAACGGCTCGGCCCCTGAGACGCCGTCCGTCCGCAAGCCGGACGACGGGCCTCAGGGGCCGAAGGTGTGAACCCGGTGCCGGTGGCACGCGGCACCGGGTGGGTCTGTCGCGTTACTGCCCGGCCTTTCGGCCGTGGTTCGCCTTCTTCTTCCGGCGGGCCTTCTTCTTGCGGGCGCGCTTGGACATCGTGAGTCCTCCGGCTCTTCAGGTCGTACGGTTCAGGAAGCCTGGCCGACCAGCTGGTCGGCCAGCTTGGCCAGACGCTTCAGCGAGCGCTCCTCCTGGGCGGCCTGCGCGGTCGGCGCGATGGCATTGCCGTCGTAGTAGGCGCCGTTGGCGACGGCCGTCTCCGGCAGGCAGAGCCGCACGACGGCCGCCGCGCCCTCCGCGGCCGGCGCGCCGACCCGCCCGTACAGCGGCAGCAGCGCGGTGTCGCACAGGCCCGGATTGACACTGACGGCGGTGATGCCGGAGCCGGCCGGGGCCATGTCGGCGGTCGCCATGGTGAGCGCGAGCTGCGACTGCGCGTACGCGGCGACCCGCGAGTACCTCTTCACCCGGTGCGGGTCCGACCAGTTCATCGAGGCGGTGCGGTGCAGCGAGGAGGAGACGTTGACGATCCGGGCGTCGCCGGCCGCCGACAGCGGCGCGCGCAGCAGCTTCGCCAGCAGGTGCGCGGCCAGGAAGTTGACCTGCAGCGAGACCTCGTTGCCGTCGCCGGTGAGGGTGCAGCGCTCGGGCGCCATCGCCGCGGCGTTGTTCACCAGCAGGTCCAGCGCCGGGTAGTGCTTGACGACCGTGCCGGCCAGCCCCGCGACCTCCGCGAGGTGGGTGAAGTCGGCTGCCAGCTCGACGAGTCGGTCCCTCCGAGCACCCGCGTCGACCAGCCGGGCGACGGCGGCCTCGGCCTCGCCGGTGGTGCGCGCGTGCACGAGCACGGTCGCACCGTGCGCGGCGAGCAGTCGGGCGGTCTCCCAGCCGATCCCGGAGGAGGCGCCGGTGACGAGGGCGGTGCAGGAGGACAGAACAACGTCGGACATGACCCATCCAAGGGTGGAAGGCACCGGCGGGGTGCGAAGGCGGCGCGGCACGAAGCCGTACGCCTCCGGGGCCGACGGTGCGAAAAGGGTGTGATGCGATGGACCGCTCGTCCGCCCCCTGCCCTCGGAGCCCTCCGGAACAGGGAACGGACGGCGGTGATCGGCACGGGCACGACGAACGGCACCCGGCCCGTGCACGCGACCGGCGGAGAGCGGGAAGGGGCTCGGTCCTACCGGACGGCGATGGCGACCGCGACAGCGACGATCCGCGGCCGACTATGCGGCGGGCGGTCGTGATGGCGTGTCGAGCGGTGCATGTCCTCCATCAAAGCCTTCCCCGAGACCCGGGGCAAGCCGGTTCACCCTCCCTGATGAACCCCTGACGGGCCACCAGCGAGTCCTTGACGACGCAGCCGGTCCGGAGCCAGCCGGAGACATCAACCATCGTGAAGCCATAGGTAGTTGCAGATCATCCCGTCCTGTCCTCACCAAGGTGCTCGACGGGGCCGCGAAGAACGGGAAGCTGTTCGCCGAGGCGCAGAGACAGGGCATGCCCGCCATCGCGATGAGCGACCACGGCAACATGTTCGGCGCGTACGAGTTCTTCCACGCCGCCGCCAAGACCTCCGTGAAGCCGATCATCGGCATCGAGGCGTACGTCGCGCCCGGCTCGCGCTTCGAGAAGAAGCAGGTCTTCTGGTCCCCCGGCGGCCAGCGCCCGACCGGCGCCGACGGCGAGGGCGGTAAGGACGTCTCCGGCGGCGGCCGGTACACCCACATGACGATGTGGGCGCAGAACGCGACCGGCCTGCGGAACCTCTTCCGGCTCTCCTCGACCGCGTCGATGGAGGGCTACTACATGAAGCCCCGGATGGACCGCGAGCTGATCGCCGCGCACGCGGACGGCATCATCGCCACCACCGGCTGCCCCTCCGGCGAGGTGCAGACCCGGCTGCGGCTCGGCCAGTACGAGGAGGCGGTCAAGGCCGCCGGCGCCTACCAGGACATCTTCGGGAGGGAGAACTACTTCCTGGAGCTGATGGACCACGGCCTGGACATCGAGCGCGAGGTCCGCTCCGACCTGCTGCGGCTGGCCAAGCAGCTGAACATCCCGCTGCTGGCCACCAACGACTCCCACTACGTCACCGCCGACCAGGCGGACGCCCACGACAGCCTGCTCTGCGTCGGCGTGGGCAAGAACAAGGACGACCCGAACCGCTTCAAGTTCCAGGGCACCGGCTACTACGTCAAGACCGCCGAGGAGATGCGCGAACTCTTCCGCGAGCTGCCGGAGGCGTGCGACAACACGCTGGCGATCGCCGAGCGGATCGAGTCGTACGAGGAGGTCTTCACCTACGTCGACCGGATGCCGCAGTTCGACGTGCCCGAGGGCGAGACCCAGGCCTCCTTCCTGCGCAAGAAGATCGAGATCGGGCTGAAGCAACGCTACGGCGACGACCCGAGCCAGGAGGTGCTGGACCGGATCGAGCTGGAGATGGGCGTGATCACCCCGATGGGGTTCGACGCCTACTTCCTCGTGGTCGCCGACATCTGCCAGTACGGCCGGGACAACGGCATCCCTGTCGGCCCGGGCCGCGGTTCGGCGGCCGGCTCGATGGTCGCCTACCTGACCGGCATCACCCAGCTGGATCCGCTGGAGCACGACCTGCTGTTCGAGCGGTTCCTCAACCCCGAGCGCATCAACCCCCCGGACGTCGACATCGACTTCGACGACCGCCAGCGCGACCAGATGGTCCGCTACGTCACCGACAAGTACGGCGCCGCCTACACAGCCCAGGTCAACACCTTCGGCACGATCAAGGCCAAGGCCGCCGTCAAGGACGCGAACCGCATCCTCGGCTACCCGTTCTCGATGGGCGACCGGATCACCAAGGCGATGCCCCCGGACGTCATGGGCAAGGGCGTCCCGCTGGCCGACCTGTTCAACGAGAAGCACCCCCGCTACAACGAGGGCACCGAGATCCGAGGGCTCTACGAAAGCGAACCGGACGTCCGCAAGATCATCGACACCGGACGGGGCATCGAGGGCCTGATCCGCGGCACCGGCGTGCACGCCGCCGCCGTCATCCTCTCCTCCACCCCGCTGCTCGACCTCATCCCGCTACACATGCGGGACAAGGACGGCGTGATCATCACCGGCTTCGACTACCCGTCCTGCGAAGCCATGGGCCTGATCAAGATGGACTTCCTGGGCCTGCGGAACCTGGGAATCATCGACCACTGCATCAAGATCGTCAAAGCCAACCGGGGCATCGACGTCGACATCGAGAACATCCCGCTCGACGACCCCACCACCTACCAACTCCTCGCCCGCGGCGACACCCTGGGCGTCTTCCAGCTCGACGGCGGCCCCATGCGGGCCCTGCTGCGGCTGATGAAGCCCACCGAGTTCGCCGACATCTCCGCAGTCTCCGCGCTGTACCGGCCCGGCCCGATGGGGATGAACTCCCACACCAACTACGCGCTGCGCAAGAACGGCCAGCAGGAGATCGTCCCGATCCACCCCGAGCTGGAGGCACCGCTCGCCGAGGTCCTCGGCCCCACCTACGGCCTCATCGTCTACCAGGAGCAGGTCCAGCGAGCCGCCCAGGTCCTGGCCGGCTACAGCCTCGGCCAGGCAGACCTGCTGCGCCGCGCGATGGGCAAGAAGAAGAAGGAGGTCCTGGAGAAGGAGTTCGTCCCCTTCCACGCGGGCTGCCAGGAACGCGGCTACTCGGACGAGGCCATCCAGGCGGTCTGGGACGTCCTGGTGCCCTTCGCCGGCTACGCCTTCAACAAGTCGCACTCCGCCGCCTACGGCCTGGTCTCGTACCAGACCGCCTACCTCAAGGCCAACTACCCGGCCGAGTACATGGCCGCGCTGCTCACCTCGGTGGCCGACGACAAGGACAAGATGGCGGTCTACCTCGCCGAGTGCCGCCAGATGGGCATCCGCATCCTGTCCCCAGACGTCAACGAGTCGGTCGTCGACTTCACCGCCGTCGGCAGCGACGTCCGCTTCGGCCTCAAGGCCGTCCGCAACGTCGGCGTGCCCGTCATCGACTCGCTGGTGCGCACCCGCGACGAGAAGGGCAAGTACACCTCCTTCGCCGACTTCCTGGACAAGGTCGAGCTGGTGGTCTGCAACAAGCGCACCGTCGACTCCCTGGTCAAGGCGGGCGCCTTCGACTCCCTCGGCCACACCCGCCTCTCCCTGAGCACCGTGCACGAGAGCGCGATCGACGCCGTGACGGGCCTCAAGAAACAACAGGCGATCGGCCAGGACGAACTCTTCGGCGCCCTCGACGCCGACACGGACGGACCGGCCATCGGCCTGGACTTCGAGCTGACCGACCGGGAGTGGCCACGGCGCCAACTGCTCAGCCTCGAACGGGAGATGCTCGGCCTCTACGTCTCCAGCCACCCGCTCGACGGCGCCGAGCACATCCTCTCCCGCAACCGTGACAGCTCCATCGCCGAACTCCTCGGCTCCGGCCGCACCGAGGGCGAGGTCCGCCTCTCCGGCCTGATCACCGCCGTCGACCGGCGCATCAACAAGGCCGGCAACGCCTGGGCCATCATCACCCTCGCCGACCGCGACGGCTCGGTCGAAGTGCTGTTCTTCCCCGCCACCTACAACCTCATGGCCGGCCAGATGGTCGAGGACAACGTCATCGCGGTCCGCGGCCGGCTCAACGAGCGCGACGGATCCCTGAGCATCTTTGGTCAGGAGATCACCACCCTGGACATGACCTCCGCCGAACTCGGCACCAAGCCGCCCGTCCAGATCACCGTCCCCGCCGCCCGCATCACCCCGGGGAAGGTGGCCGAGCTGAAACTCGCCCTCCAGGCCCACCCCGGCGACGTACCGGTACGCCTGCTGACCACCAACTGGGACAAGGACACCCTCTACGAACTGGGCTTCCATGTGAACCCCGACAACGGCCTCGCCTCCGACGTCAAAACCCTCCTCGGATCCAACGCCTGGGCCGGAACCGTGTAGCGGGCGGCCTACGACCACCGACCGGCTGGGCAGCACGGCGGGCAGCCCGAACGCACAGCGGCCCACGGGCATCGAGGGCGAGGTGGCTTCCGTCAGCGCCGGACCGAAGCGGAATCGCCGCCCCGGCGCGCTCGCCCATTCGTCAAGAAGGCGCCAGCATGGCGTGCGAGGCCGCCAAGCCGGCATCAACGATCCGCCGCCGACCACCCGACCCATGGCCGACTTGAACCGTGTGCGCTTCGAATCCCCACGCGTTCACCCTGTGCTCCCATCGCCTGGGTTCGGCGCAGGCTTGCCGAATTGAAGCCGGAGGTTCAGATGGGCCACGCCACCGGGCCTGATGTCGGACCGATGTCGGAGCAGGTCGCCGAGGCAGCCACGCGACAGCGGCTGGGCGGTCATCGCGCGAGCTACGTTCCGGCACAGCCCTCACCGGTCCTTCAGCGGTCGGACCTCGTCGTCCTGTCCGTGCTCGTCGCCGTCCTGGCGCCCGCCGGCATCGCGCTGGCCCGAACGGCCCCGGTCTTCCTCGTCTTCTGCACGGTGCCCATCCCGGTTCTCCTGGCCTCCAGGCTCGCACGGGAGCTCCGCCACAGGAACGTCAGGAAGAACGCCGGCCTCCACTTCTGCGAGTGCGGCCTGATCACCGTCCTCCGAGGCACGCCGGGGGTGCTGCGTCGTCCTTGTCGCCACAGGTACACTCGGTGGTGCGGATGACCGAGGGGCTGGTGACCAGGGCCTGCTCGGTCACCGTCCTGACCATCGGTCTGTTGAACCAGTCGTTGACCGGGAGCACCTCGGTCCGGCCCGGCAACGGGATCCGGCCCGGCGGATGCCGGTTGACCGGCATGCAGGCCATGGGGCTGCTGTCGGCCGAGGCCGGCATGTGGCTGTTGACGCGCGAGCACTCGGGATCGGTGCGGACGACGTTGATCCGGCCGCCGGGCTCGGTGGTGATCTCCCTGATGCGCGAGCGCGTGAACCACGGCGAGGCGGGGTCCGTGCCGTCCACCCGATTCCGGAACCTCTTGTGGAGGAAGCCGGCGCCGGACCGAGCGCGGTCGTTCGACAACGCTCCGTTGCTGTCCGCGGCTCGGAGCGTGAGCCCGGTTACGTCACTTCGGGTGCCTACTGTGTTCGGCTGCAGGCACGAGCCCCTGTTCGGAGTGCGGACAGGCCACACCCAGGGCCCTACTACGGCCCGGTGTCGCATTCGGGGACCTTTGTCCCCTGTTCGGGCGCCGCTGAGAACGGGCGGGTCCAGCCGTACCATCCGCCCGACGACCGGGCGCGTGCCTCTGTCGCTGTACCCGAGCAGCAACCCCTCAGCACCGCCACGGGAAGGCGGCACCCGCTCCTCGCCGGGTCGCCACCCGGTCGGCCTTGACAGCGTCGCCACCGGGACGTAGATCGGGAAGCATGAGTCGGCACGAGCCGGTGGACCGGGCGGCGCCGCCCGTCCGGAGCGACGCGGCCACGTACCCGGACACGGACGCCACGGCGGATTCCGGCCGTCGCGGACGGGCGACCGAGGCCGGGGCGGCTGTCGGTACGGCGGCGGAGCGTGAGGACGCCCTGGTGACGGCGGTGGTCAAGGCCGTCGAGGAGACCGCCGCCCATGCCGGGAGCGTCTTCCTGCGCTCCCGGGACAGCCGCTCGATCGTGCTGGCCGCCACCTGCGGTGCGCCGCCGTCCCTACTCGGCGGCTGGCGGCTCATCCCGGTCAACAGCCCCATTCCGGTGGCGGTGGCCTACCGGTCGGGCCGGACGGTCCATCTGGCCGACGCCGACGAGACGATGCGACGCTATCCGCAGCTCGCGGTGGCCCTGCCGTACGCGTTCGGCTCGGCGTCGGTGCCGGTGAGGGCCGGGCAGGAGAGTCTGGGAGCACTGGCGGTGGTGTGGTCGGCGCCATCCGGGCACGCGGGGCTGTCGAGGGCCCGGCTCCGCCATCTGCGGGCCATCGCCAACCGGCTCGGCGCAGACCTCGCCGGCCTTCGAGCCCGTGAGGGCGTCTTCCCGTACGACGCCGCGACAGTGCCCATCGAGGTCCCGGCTCCCACCGCGCCGGCGGTGCGGGTCGGTCTGTTCGACTGGCAACTCGACACCGGGACCGTGGTCGCCGACGACGAGCTCTGTGCGATCTTCGGTCTCACGCCCGACGCCTTCGACGGGCGGGCCGACACACTGGCTTCCCGGCTCCACCCCGGCGACCGGGTCTCGCTCCGGGCTGCGGCCCGGGCAGCGGTCGCGGACGGCAGAGTGGTCGCCCGCCGCCTGCGTGTCCGCACCGCCGACGGCTACCGCGCCGTTGAGCTGTGGGGTCGCGTGCCGGAGGCGCCTGAGGAGGCGGTCCGGACCCACCTGGTCGGCAGCGTGCTCGACGCCGGAGCCGGAGCCGCAGCCGTCACCGCGGTGGAACGGCTCCGGGACGGACTCTTCTCCCTCGATCCGAACGGACACGTCGCCTACGCCAATCGCAGCCTGGAGGTGTTGCTGGGGACGCCCGGCGGGGAACTGCTCGGCCGCTGCCTGTGGGATGTCCTTCCGTGGCTGTCCGATCCGATCTTCGAGGACCGGCACCGAGCCGCGATGGTCTCCCAGCAACCCACCGTCTTTCTGGTCCGGCGCCCGCCGGACCGCTGGCTCGTCTTCTCCCTCCACCCCGATGCGAACGGCGTGACCGGCAGGGTGACGTCCTCCCGACCGCCCCACTCGCCATCGAACGTGTCCGGCGCATCGGAGGGCTCCGGGACATCGACCGCCCCTTCGTCCGTCCCCGGGCCCGGGTCCCCCGTGCCGAGCCCGCCACCACCCCACGCGGAGCCCGCGCGTCTGGGCGCCATCTACCGCGTCCTGCAGCTCAGCAGCGCGCTGACCGAAGCGGTGAGCACGGTCGAGGTGTGCGACGTCGTCGCCGACCAGCTCCTGCCGGCCTTCGGCGGACAGCACCTGGCCATCTACGTGATCGACGAAGGCCGTCTGCACCTGCTCTTCCACACCGGCTACCACGACCGCTTCCTGCAGTGGCTGGAAGGCAAACCGCTCGACACTCCGCTGCCCGGAGCGGAGACGCTCACCTCCGGCGTACCCCTGTTCGTCGACTCCCGGCAGGATTTCACCGATGCCTGTCCGGCTCGCACCGTGGAAGGCGTCGGAGCCTGGGTCTACCTACCGCTGATCGCCTCCAACCGCCCAGTCGGCACCTGCATCCTCGGCTTCGACGAGATCCACCGGTTCACCGCCAAGGACCAGGGCATCCTGACCGCGCTCAGCGGTCTGATCGCCCAGGCACTCGAACGCGCCCGTCTCTACGACGCGAAGGCCGCCCTCGCACACGGCCTGCAGAAGGCACTCCTGCCCCACCGCCTGCCCGCCCTGCCGGGCATCCGCACCACCGGCCGGTACCTGCCCGGCACCAGCGGGATGGACATCGGGGGCGACTGGTACGACGTGATCCCCACCGGGAACACTGTGGCCCTCGTGGTCGGAGACGTCGAAGGCCACAGCGTCGCCGCAGCCGGCACCATGGGCCAACTGCGGAGCGCGGTGCGGGCCTTCGCCACGGCCGGTCACTCACCCGGCGCCGTTCTGGCCGGAACCAACCGGCTCCTGGTCGACCTCGGTCCCGAGCTGCTTGCCAGCTGCTGCTACATCCTCATCGAGCCGGACGAGGACCGTGTACGCGCCGTCCGCGCCGGGCACTGCCCGCCCTTGCTACGCCGTCCCGACGGCAGCACCGAGGTGCTCGAACTGGAGGGCGGCCCACTCCTCGGCGTCGACGGCACCAGCAGCTACCCGGAGACGGAGCTGCACCTTCCCCGAGGGTCGATCCTCGCCCTCTACACCGACGGCCTCGTCGAGGAACGCGGCAGCAGCATCGATCTGGGCATCGACGAGCTGCGCGCCTCGCTGGCCCACGCCCACGCCGGAAGCCTCGACGGCCTGGCCGATCGACTCCTACGCAAGGCCCGACGCTCCCCGCACCGTTCCGACGACATCGCTCTGCTGCTCACCGCCTACCACCCCGGCCGGGCCCCGCAGGCCGACTGACGGCCCAAGGGCACGGAACCCACGCAGGCGGCCCGGCCGCGCAGCGCTGAGAGGCCTCAGCCCGGCACGGCCTCGTCCAGGGCGGCCAGCAGCAGCTCGGGCAACGATCCGGGGAACCGGCGGATCCTCGGGTACAGCGCCGCCCAGCGCTCGGCCGGCACCCTTCCCCCGGCCCAGCCGTCGAGCAACGCGGCGCACGCCACGTGCAGCGCGGCCCGTCCGCTCCAGGCCGCCCCGGCCGACGTCCGCGTGCCCCAACGTCCGGCCGACCCACGAGGTCAGCATGGTCACGAGGCGGGCCGACTCGACCACCTCGCCGGCCGACAGCGGCCCGTGCTCCACCACTGCCCCCTCGGCCGACCTGCCGAGCGGTCCGGTATCGCCCGATGGCCGCCACTCGGGCACCCAGCGCGGCCGCCGGCCGGGGCGGCGGCCGGGAGTGCGAACCTGGGCGGCGAAGTCGACGTGGACCAGGCCGAAGCGCCAGCTGAACCCCTCAGCCCGTCGAACGGGCTGTCATGTGGCAAGACCTTGACCGAAAGTCACTAGCTCTCATCAAGTCAATTATCCAACAGAGGAGTTGACGCACTCTTCCAGCACGTCCACGTCGCGGACCGCACCGGCGTGGACGGCTCCGGCGCGGGCGCGCAGGCGGCGGAGCATCCGGGCGTCCTGGAAGCCGGCCGCGCAGCGGCGGCCTCCGTGGTGGCGCCGTGCGCGATGAGGTGCTCTGCCTGCTCGACGCGCAGTTCCTGCTGGTAGCGCAGCGGGGTGAGTCCGGTGGCCTCGGTGAAGTGGCGGGTGAGGGTGCGCCCGCTGACGCCCGACGCGCTGGCGAGGCCATCGATGGTGCCGTAGGTGTCCGCGTACGACAGCAGGCTGAGCCGGGTCCGGGCCGGCAGCGGGACGTCCCGGTAGTCGCCCTCCTTGCGGTGCTTGAGCGGCGGTCGACGGTGGCCATCCGGCGGCTGTGGAAAGCGGGGTAGAGGTGGTGCTCCAGGGGTCGAGGCGCCTGTCTCGCCCGGCCGGATGCGGATGACCGGATTCTGCTGGCCGTTGATGGTGCGGTTGGTGGCCGCGCCGTTGCTCAGGTTCTCGGTCTTGACGGAGTCGCCCTCGACCTGGTCGTCCTTGAGGGCGATGACGTGCTCGGTGATGTGGCGCAGGGGGTCGGGCAGGTACCGCTCCAGTCCGTCGACGATGATGACGCCCGATTCGCCGCCCGCCACCTGCGGGGCGGAGCGCATGGCGGCGTGGGAGTGGTACCAATAGGTGCCCGGCGTGATGTCGTGCGGGATCCGGTAGGTGTAGTGGAACGTCCCACCGGGTTTGATCGCGATGAAGATGTCGTCGGACGGGCTCTGCGGGGAGACGTGGAGCCCGTGGACGTGGAGGTTGGTGTCCTCGTCCGACTCGTTGACCATCTCCAGCTCCACCCGGTCGCCCGGCCGGATCCGGAGGGTGGGCGGCATGTAGAGGCCGTTGCAGGTCAGGGCGAACAGCTCGCGGTCGCCCGCGGCCGTCTTTCGCCTCGCGACGGTGATCCGCGCCGTGAGGACGCCGTCGTGGCTCACCAACTCCGGTGGATCCTGCAGCGGTTGACCGGTGTCGGTGGACGGTGCCGCCGGCCGGTACGGTGCGACTGCGGGCGGCGGTACCGGGGGCCGATCCGATCGCGCGGCCATCCCGGACGGGCCGGTATCGCCAGACAGGGACACCGCGGTGAGTATCACGCCGGCGGCAAGCCAGGCCGAGGTAGCGCCAGACCACATGTGACGGTCTCCATCAAAGCCGCGGATCGATGACGGCCGGGGACGGTCGCCGCTCCTGGTGCAGGTCGAACCTCGGAGCTCCCGGGCAAATCGGCCACAGGACGAACCGTGCCTTCGATAACACCCTGAACGACCACTCGTCGCACGCTGGGACGGTCATCCGGCCCACAAACCGTTCCTCCCGGCCGCTGTGTCCAGGTGGCCTCCCCGAGTAGCCCTGATCGGGAAACGAGTCGTGGCGAGGTTCGTCGCTGAGGCCGAACTGCCGGAGCGGCCCCGGGCGCCGAGGGGTCACAGTTGGGGAGGTGTGTCGCCGCCGAGGAGGGTGATCAGCTGGGCGAGGAGGGTGTCGAGTTCGCGGCCGACGTCGGCGATCCGCGGGTTGCCGTAGCTGGCGAACAGCAGGCTGGGCTGGTCGACGGCGAGCCTGGTGTCGCCGTCGGGGTCCGCGTAGAGCAGGGTCCGCAGTGGTGCGTGCAGCATGACAGACGGGTCGTGGCGGAACATGCGCTCGGCGATGGTGTGGTTGCCCATCAGGTACTGCGTGGCCTTCCAGGAGGACGGCGAGCCGGCCATGACGGCGGTGATGTCGCTTCGGTAGTAGCGCATGAACCCGTGCGGGGCGTTGATCTCGGCGAGTTCGAGCATGGCCTGCCAGGAGGCCATCTGGAAGAAACGGTGGACATCGACCTCGGGGACGAGGGCTTCGTAGTGCTCGCGCGCTTCGTCGTAGGGCCGTGGCAGCGCCACGACGAGCCGCCGGGCGGGATGGTCGATGACGGCGGTGTCCGTGGTCATGGCTGTACCTGTTCGTCGTCGGAGTGGACGAGCTCGACGTCGTGGATGTCGAGCGTGATGGAGGGCAGGTTGAGGTTGACGCTGTTGTCGGGGTTGCGGCGGAAGACCCGTCGGCGCGTCGCCACGAGCAGCCCGTCGAAGCTCCGGTGACGGCCGGTGTAGTGGCCCACCAGGGTGCTGCCGTTGACTTCGGCGACATAGTCCATGCGGCGCTGACTGCCGAAGGCGTCGAAGACCATCCGGCGGTCGGGGCGGGTGAACGGGCTGAATACGATGTGCTCCCTGACCGTGTCGAGCGTCAGGATCTGGTCGAACGTCTTCTCCGGCGGCCAGCCCTTCGTCGCCCAGATCGGGCCGCCGATGGAGATGTCGGCCTTCAGGCCGCGCAGGGTGTCCCAGAGCTCTCGACCGCCGGCGGTGGCGATGGCCAGATCGAGGAGTTCGTCACTCATGGACCGGTCCATGCCAGCAGCCTGCGGGGCCCGCAGCCAGGGTGCAACTGGAGCCCGACGAGCTGTTGGCGCTGCGAAAACAGTCGGCTCAGTGATGGGATCGGCATACTCAACCGGCCAGCTCAAGCCATACGGGCGCGCCGAGCAACGCGCCCAGCGGACCGAGCAGGCCCTCGCCCGCCCGGCGTGCGGGTCCAGGCCGATCCGCTGTTCGTCCGGGACGGCAGGGTGGTCACCACCGCGGGCACATACTTGCGGTAGTCGTCGATGGTGGTCGCGCCCACCAGGTGCAGCTCGCCGCGGGCCAGGGCGGGCTTGAGTATGTTGCCCGCGCCCATCGCGCCCATCGCGCCCATCGTGCCCATCGCGCCCTCGCCGCCGGCGCCCGCGCCGACGACGGTGTGCAGCTCGTCGATGAACAGGATGACGTCACCACCGGACTCCTGGACGTCCTCAATGACCTTCTTCAGTCGCTCCTCGAACTCACCCCGGTACTTGGAGCCCGCGACCATGACGGCCAGGCCCTGAGCGACCACGCGTTTGCCCTTGAGCGTGGCGGGCACGTCGCCCGCCACGATCCGCTGCGCGAGCCCCTCCACGATCGCTGTCTCGCCGACGCCCGGCTCACCTATCAGGACCGGGTTGTTCTTGGAACGCCGGGAGAGGATCTCCACCCCGGTGCCGCCACCAGGTCTGCGGCGGCCGGGGCAGGTCGCGTGTGACATTTCAAGGACGGCCTCCGATGGCCGTGCCCCAGGGTTGTGGAGACCGAATCGCTATGCGGGCGGCCCGCCATCGTAGGCGGCGCCCGAGGTGTGCAACCGCTCCCGCAGCAGGCGCTTGCACACCTTGCCCATCGAGTCCTGCGGCAGTTCGTCCACGACGACCAACCGGGCTGGCAGGTACGAGTCGGTCATGCCGTGCTGTTCCAGGTAGGCGCGGAGTTCGTCAAGTGTGGGCGGCTGGCCTTGCGGGACGATAACGGCGCATGGTAGCTCGCCGTAGCGCTCGTCGGCCTGTCCGATGACGGCGACCTCGCGCACCGCGGGATGATCGCGCAGTTCGTTTTCCACGTCCGCCACGGGGATCATGAACAAGGTTGAACCGGATACGCGCTCGGCGACACGGCTGACGTATCGCAGCCCGCCGTGGCCGTCCGGGCGGAGGAGGTCCCCGGTGTCGATCCAGCCGCCGGTCGTCTGTGGCGTCCAGGTCAGCTGGGCTGTGTCCCGGTCGACGGTGCCCAGACAGACCGCGGGACCGCGCACGAGCGCCCGGCCGGATGACTGCCCCGCTTCCTCGTCGGGAACAAGCCGTACCTCGACCCCGGGGCGGGGGCGACCGATGCTGTGCGCGGCCCGGTCGGTCGGGTCGTCGTGGCGGGTGCAGGTGATGCCGGCGGTCTCGGTCGTCCCGTACGCATTGATCACCGGGCGCTGGAAGGCGCGGCAGGCCGTCTCGATGTCGCCGCGTGAGAGCGGTGTGGCGGTGCAGGCCACCGCGCGCAAGTCCGGCAGTTCGTGCTGGACGTCCATTTGGCTTGCGGTCAGCTCCCTGAGCTGGGCCGGACTCAGCAGGAGGAAGCGGACGTGGTGGCGGTCGGCGAGGTCGAGCACGGTCGCGGGATGGAATTCATCCCAGATGACTGAAGTGTGGCCGTGCACGAGCGGGCCAAGGACGGAGAACTGGAAGCCGAGGGTGTGCCCGAGCGAGGCGCCGGTGGCCACGGTCTGCGGCCGCTCGTCGCCTGTGAACGGCCTTAGCATCTGCCGTACCGCGGCATAGTGTGTGTTGCCGCTGTGGAACACCCCTTTGGCGGCCCCTGTAGTGCCGGAGGTGAACACCACTGTGGCCACCTTGTCGGGGTGTGCAAGAGCGGGCGGCAGCGCCTGCCGCACGGCGTCGGGGGGCGCTGTGAGATTCTCCCCGGCTTCCGAGGGAATGGCGCCAACCGCTGTCCGCCGCGCGGTCGGCCAGGCCTGTGCCACGGTGCGGAGGATCTCGTCCCGCGGGCGCCCCTTCCAGTGATGCACCGTCACGAAGTGGGCGGCCTGAGCGAAGGCCACCGCCCGCGCAACCTCGCGAGCGCCGACAGACATCGGTACGGGGGCCATGACGGCACCCAGGCGCATGATCGCCAGTCCGAGCGCGGCATTCTCCCACCAGTTGGGCAGCTGGTAGACGACCACGTGCCCGGAGCGGACGCCGAGCCGATGAAGTCCGCAAGCGAAGGAGGCAACGTGATCGCGCAGCGCGCCGAAGGTGACGACCTGCTCCCGGTTTTCGGTATGGCGCCAGTTGATGATGGCCGGCCGCTGCGGGTTCTGTTGGGCGCGGCGCTCCAGGTCCTCGACGAAGGTGGTATCGCGCCACCACCCCGACTTCCGGTACCCGGCTGCCACCGACGCCGGAGGAGCGATCTGGTGAAGCAGTGTCAGCATGCCCGACTTCCTCCCCACGCTCTGCCCCTGCGCTGTGTGCTTCCAACAGGCCGACTGGTCACTGCTGTCCGAGTCGGTCGACCAGTTTGGTGGCGGTCTCGATATCCCCGGTCAGCGGCCGGTCCGCCATGCGCTCGTCCAGGGCGGCGTTGGCCAGTTTGAACGCGTGGGCCGCCTCGGTTCCGGTCGGCGGAGGCGTCCCGCGCTGGCGCAGTGCCCGAACTGCGGCTACCAACTCGCACGCCAGGACCAGACGGAGACCTTCGACAGCGTGCAGTCCCTGGCGGACAGCGAGCGAGGCGAAGCTTGCCAGCTCCTCGGTACCCCGACACAGCACCGCGTGGCCTAGAGAGGCAGGGAACGCGGCTGCCTGCACATCGCTGAGGGCATCGGCCGCGGTGTGCCCGAGCAGCATCACGCCTGAGCCTCCATCCTCGGCCAGGAAGGGACCCAGCCCGGTCAGGGCCGGCTCGAACAACGCGGTCAGCAGCGCGTTGGACAACTGCGCGACCTTGAAAATCGCCAACCGCAACTGGTCCAGGACAAGTGTGATCTGTGCCGTGAAGAATCCTCCGTGGTGGTACAGAGTGTGTTCTCCCACGCTGATCAGCGGGTTCTCCACGCCCGCATTCAACTCGACAGTGAGCGCCTGCTCCACGGAGTCGGCAGCGCCCAGTGCCGCTCCGTACACCTGCGGCAGGCAGCGGAAGGCGAACGGATCCTGGACACGGCCTGCCGGCGGTCCAGGTCTCGACGTCACACCGAGCAGCCGCCGCATCGTGGCTGCCGAACGCACCGCGCCCGGATGCGGCGCGGCGTCGTGTACCGCACCGGCGTACGGCTCCATCGACGCGTCCACAGCCACCAGGCACAGCGCTGCGATGGCATGCGCGGCATGCAGCAGACGGCGTACGTCATCCAGGATGAGCGCCGACCGCCCCAGGACCAGCGCGTTACTGCTCATCAAGGCCAGGGCGTCATCGTCGTCCAGGACGATGGCCGGCAGACTCAAGGTGCCCTCCCAAGGATGTTCACCGGTCAGAGCCAACCCCAGTTCCGCCAGTGCGGTGAGATCTCCACAGCCGACCGCCCCGTACTCACGGACCACCGGATGAGCACCGCTGTTGAGCGCCGCAACCAGGGCACGCACCACCTGCGGATCGACCCCGGCTCCCCCGGCCAGGAGTTGGTTGGCACGGATGGCGAGCATGGCCCGCACCTGGCGAGCGGGCAGCGGCCGTCCGGCCCCGCTGGCGTGACTGCGCAGCAGCCGCATCCCATGACCAGGAATTTCCGGCTCCGTAAACCGGACCCCACCCTTGCCACCGACCCCTGTAGTACGCCCGTATACATCCCGGGTAGCCGCAAGGTGCACGGCTGTGGCGTGGGAGAGCTCCATCTGCTCCAGAGCGGCAGGCGAAAGAGTGGCGCGGGCAGTGCCGTCAGCAAGGCGCACCACCTCGGCACAACCCAGATCTGCGCCATTGAGCAGGATGACATCGAAGGACTTCGCAGGGGCGCCGGTCGGGGGACGAACAGCGGCCGGTACATCGTCACTGGGCGACGTCATTCAGGAACCCCCTCGCACTGGCGCCCCCATCTGACGTCGGGACCACCGGGGCGCTGACGGCCAAGGGTGCCGACAAGTTAGCCACCACGTCAGGGCGCCCTCCCGGACCACCGTGTAGATGCTCTCTGTGATTCCCAGGATACGAATTGTAAGCGAATGGGAGTAGAGGCGCCCGCGTGGCTCGCGCGCCGGGGCGAGAAAGCCGCCGAGCGCCGCGCGGCAGCGCACGGCTGGGCCGTGGTCGGGCCGGCCGGGAAGTGCGGTGAGTGATCGGAGGGCAAAAGCAATCGCGGTGAGCAGCAGGATGCGGTACCCGCGGACCGCCCGGCGCCACTCGCGGGTGGCGGCGATCTCGCCGTCGAGCCAGAGCTCACCGCCTGGCCGGTGGATGAGAGCGAGCCTCCGCCGGCCGACTCGGCGGCACACTCCACAAGTACTGACAAGCCGCGTGAACCGCACGGATGAATTATCGGCACCAGCAATGCCGCGGAGTTCGATCTGGTCGGCCCGGCGGACCACCTCGTCCGGGACCGGTCTCACGCTGAAGCACCCCGGTGATCTTGCGGACCACGCGGTTGAGCGACTCCAGGTGCTGGATGCAAGGCGCCGCCTTCGCCAAGGAGAGCGGCATGGCCCTCCGTGACAACGGCTGGCAGCACGCGACCGCCTGCCAGTCGGACGCCGTGCCCGATTCGAACCGAACGACCCGAGACACACAGACCGCAGTCGCGTGATGCCACCCATTCGTCACGCAATGCAGCCATTCGACTACTCTGCGATCATAGCGCTAGGAGCTGAGCAGACGGAGAGAGCTGAACCCATGACAGCTGGGACGGATACGGTGCGTGCGGGCGCGAGACAACGGGAGCGCGCGCTCCGGGCCGGGTCGTGGTGAGCTGGCTCACCACGACCGATCACAAGACGATCGGGACGTTGCATCTCGGGACGTCGTTCGCGTTCTTCCTGATCGGCGGGGTGCTGGCCCTGTTGATGCGGGCGGAGTTGGCGCGGCCGGGGACGCAGATCCTCTCCAACGAGCAGTTCAACCAGGCGTTCACCGTGCACGGCGGTGTGATGCTGCTGATGTTCGCCACGCCGCTGTTCGCCGGTTTCGCGAACTGGATCATGCCGCTGCAGATCGGTGCTCCGGACGTCGCCTTCCCCCGGCTGAACATGTTCGCCTACTGGCTCTACCTGTTCGGCTCGCTCATCGTGGCGGGCAGCCTGCTCACACCGAACGGCGCGCCCGACTTCGGCTGGTTCTCCTACCCGCCGTTGTCCGACGCCATCCACTCCCCCGGCATCGGCGCCGACATGTGGTTCATGGGGCTCACCTTCTCGGGCTTCGGCACGATCCTCGGCTCGGTGAACTTCATCACCACCATCATCTGCATGCGCGCCCCCGGCATGACCATGTTCCGGATGTCCATCTTCTGCTGGACCGTCCTGCTGACCGCCGTGCTGGTGCTGTTGGTCTTCCCGGTGCTCGCCGCCGTGTTCCTGGCCATGGAAGCGGACCGCAAGTTCGGGGCCCACGTCTTCGAGGCCGCCAACGGCGGCGCCATGCTCTACCAACACCTGTTCTGGTTCTTCGGCCATCCCGAGGTGTACGTCATCGCGCTGCCGTTCTTCGGCATCATCTCCGAGGTCATCCCGGTCTTCAGCCGCAAGCCCAT
Organism: Kitasatospora sp. NPDC101235; assembly: GCF_044767505.1. Lineage (NCBI taxonomy): Bacteria > Bacillati > Actinomycetota > Actinomycetes > Kitasatosporales > Streptomycetaceae > Kitasatospora > Kitasatospora sp. NPDC101235. The sequence goes on along the minus strand of NZ_JBIWNZ010000037.1, from coordinate 2,870 downwards.
GTTCGGCTACTCCGGCCTCATCGCCGCCACCATCGCCATCGCGGGCCTGTCGATCACGGTGTGGGCGCACCACATGTTCGTGACCGGACAGGTCCTGCTCCCGTTCTTCGCCTTCATGACCTTCCTCATCGCGGTCCCGACGGGCGTGAAGTTCTTCAACTGGATCGGCACCATGTGGAAGGGCTCACTCAGCTTCGAGACCCCGATGCTCTGGGCCGTCGGCTTCCTGGTCACCTTCCTCTTCGGCGGCCTGACCGGCGTCCTGCTGGCCGCCCCGCCGATCGACTTCCACGTCTCCGACTCCTACTTCGTCGTCGCCCACTTCCACTACACGGTCTTCGGCACCGTCGTCTTCGCGATGTTCGCCGGCTTCCACTTCTGGTGGCCCAAGATGACCGGCAAGCTGCTCGACGAGCGCCTCGGCCGGATCACCTTCTGGACGCTGTTCTTCGGCTTCCACACCACCTTCCTGGTCCAGCACTGGCTCGGCGCCGAGGGCATGCCCCGCCGCTACGCCGACTACCTGAGCTCGGACGGCTTCACCACCCTCAACACCGTCTCCAGCATCGGCGCCTTCGTGCTCGGCCTGTCGATCCTGCCGTTCCTCTACAACGTCTGGAAGACCGCCAAGTACGGCGAGAAGGTCGAGGCCGACGACCCGTGGGGCTACGGCCGCTCGCTGGAATGGGCCACCTCCTGCCCGCCACCGCGGCACAACTTCCTCACCCTGCCGCGGATCCGCTCCGAATCCCCGGCCTTCGACCTCCACCACCCCGCCATCGCCGCCCGCGACTACCTGGAGCAGCACGGCAAGCCGGCCAAACACCTCGTCGGAGTCACCCCCGCGGAGTACGACACCCCGCAGCGCCGCCGCAGCTCTGACTCCGGCTCGGGCGACCAAGCCTGACGCGGGCGCCGCGAGACCCAACGGGCACGGGGATTTCTGATGGACGAACACGCTGTCGACGTCGGCGACGGCCTGCGCCGGCTGGAGGGCTACCTGCTCTGGCAGGCCGAGATCGCCACGGCCTGCCAGGACGCCACCGCGTTCACCGACGCCCTGCCCTGGCTCACCGACGCCCAGCGCGAGGACGTCGCGCAGGCGTACACGCGGGAGCGCCTTCGCGTCTCCCGGCAGGACGTCACCCGCATCGCGGAGGGTCCACAGCGGTTGGAGGAATCGGCGTAGAGGACTGACGCCCGCGTGATGTATGTGCCGGTTCCAGACTGAAGGAGATCAGCAAAAGCATCACGGAGCTTACGGCGACAAGGCAGTCCTGACGGCACGGCCGCCGGCAGCGACGAGGTCCACAACGCCACGTTGCGGACCCTCTACCGGTCCTTCGCCGACGTACACCCCACCTCTGAGGTCCTCGACCTGATCGAGGCAGGCCGGTGACCACGCCCCGGCCCGCCGCCATGACGGCCGACACCCGTCAAGGGCATCCACTTCAAGGCGGGCCGGCGGACCGCCGAGGCCCTGGCCGGGCACCCGTTGCCCAGCCGGGCCAGCCGCCACCCGGAACCTACCGAGTGAGGACACGTACCTTGATCGACTTTGACGCCCTGGTTCGCCAGGCCCGCGAGGATGGCATCGAGAAGTTCGCCGCCGGCGTCGTCTTCGACGAGGACGACCGGACGTCGCGACTGAGCTGGAAGCCTACGACTTCACCTCCCGCGCCGCGAAACGGCACCGCAGCGAGCTGCGAAATCTCACCGGTTGGCACGAGTGCACGGAGACCGACTTGGTCAAGCTCGTCTCGCACCTGGTGGACGTGATTTGGCACGACGAACGCCGTGTAGGGTCCGCGAGTTGATGTGCAGTGTCTGCGCTGGATGCGTAACCGATGTGCAGAATCCGAGGCCTCGATGCGCAGCGGCTCCGGAGTGTCGTCACTACGTCGCGGGACCGGACCGCGAAAGCCGGCAGTGCCTGTCGCGAGTCTCTGTCAGGTCGGCATCATGCGGACCAGCGAGTTGCGCAGGCGGGTGCGCTCGGTAGTCATGAAGCGGTGCAGGCTCCGGGAGCCGAAGGCGACCCGCTGGGCGCTGCGGCGGCGTTGCGAGTTGTAGATGCGCAGGGCAGAGGGCAGGTCGGTCGAGCCGTGCTCGGCGACAGCTCGTGTGAGGGCCTCCGCGTCGAGGATTGCCGTGCATGCGCCCTGGCCCAAGTTGGGCGTCATGGCGTGTGCCGCGTCGCCGATCAGCGCGACCTTCCCGCTGTGGACGAAAGCCGGCAGGGCGGGGAACAGGTGCCGCATCTCGTAGCGGATCCAGGTGGACGGATCGGTCTCGGTGAGGATCCGTGGGATGGGGTCGTGCCAGCCTTCGAAGTGCTGGCGCAGCTGCGCGGCGGTGGTGGCCTGGGGCACGGTGGCGTACCAGTTGGTGCGGCCTGGTTCGACCGGGGTCATGCCGAAGAACCGGCCCTTGCCCCAGGTTTCGCCGTAGATGCCGCTCTCGAAGTCGGCGATGCCGATCCAGGCGGCGGTCCCGACGTGCCGCGGGCCGCTGCGCTCGCCGAAGCATGCCTTCCGCACGGCGCTGCGGATTCCGTCGGCGCCGATGACCAGGTCGTTGTCGGCCACCAGCGCCTCCACCTCCGAGACGTTCTGCCCGAGCCTGAGGGGCACGTCCCCGAAGGCATCCAGCTCGGACAGCAGAGCATCGATCAGGTAAGGCCGGGAGAGCAGCAGTTCGGGTCGGCCGGCCTTGCGTTCGATGCGCTCCAGAGGGAGCCTCGCCATCACCTTGCCCTCCGGGGTGCGGATCCGCGCGCCCCGGTAGGGAACCGCCCGATCGCGGACCGCCTCGCCCACCCCAAGCATGTCGAGTGCGGCCTGCGCGGTGGGGTGAAGGCCGAACGCGGT